>CAMAVD010000089.1 GCA_945861575.1 Akkermansia muciniphila | reverse complement strand
GATGTCCGGGATGTTCTCCACATGCACCACGCTCCCGTGGGCATTGAGCACCTCGATGAACCGACTCATATGCGTGCCCTTGAACTCTTTCGGCAGATCCACGCAGAGGGTGAGGGTTGCAATGGTATTCTGGAGGGAGTGGGCCTTATCCCGGACCTGGATGGGAAAGCGCAATCCCCGCACGCCGACCTTGTCGATGCGCAGATCTCTATGATCGCGCTCGTTTTGCTTGTCGTGCAGTGGCTGCTTCGTTGGGAGCTTCTGTCCCAGTTCCGGTAGGTTCATCGTTGTGTCCATTCTCGTGTTACCCTCTCAAAGTAGCAGCGAGCAATTTGGATGCAAAAGCTAATATCATGGCCTTGACGATCGAGTGTCGCCTCGATAGATTTTCGCCCCTTACGAGTGGTGACTGTAGCTCAGCACGGTAGAGCCCCAGATTGTGGTTCTGGACGTCGCGGGTTCAAATCCCGTCAGTCACCCCATCCTTTTCCTCCCATAGCGGCCTCCCCAAAGGGGCCGCGCTTTGCCGAGATCCGGTCCTGTGTGTGAGGTGGACTTTCTTGTAGTACGTTCTGAGGGAATGGTTTGTGATTATTCTTTGTTAAAATCGGTGGGGAACCCCTACGGAGCTGTGGTAGTTTCCCCGGTCTCCGGGTGCGCAGAGCTCCCAAGGGCGGAGAGATTGCTCCGGTTGTATGTTTCGTCATGCCCAAAGCTACTGAATGGATTCTGGCTGTAATGATGACGCTTGTGAGCGGCATCGCTGCTCGCGCGCACGAAGAGCATGGCGCGGAGTCGGAGCGGGGAGCGAACTACGCTCGGCCGCTCCGGGACTACTCCTGCCGCCGGGTGGCTGGGTGGTCTGTTCTGATGGAAGAGGAGATGCTTTCCAAGGATGCCGCCCTGACCGAACGTTCCTTGAAGCGTCTGGAGTCGAAATTGAACGATATCCGCGGACTGCTTCCCTCCCACACCTTGAGCCTTCTCCAGCGGATTCCGATTTTCGTCCTCTACGGCACCAAATCTAGCCATGGGGGACGTTCCTCGGGGGCGCAGTTCCTGGCGCAGAATGCACCGGAGCACAACCCACTTCTCGACCCTCGGATGGCGAGTTGTATTGTTGTCTACTCGGCTGAGCATTTCTGCGGCTTGTCCGACTTTGGCGCCACCAAGATCCTGCTCCACGAGCTGGCTCACGCGTGGCACCTCGAGCAGTGGCCGGAGAATCAGCCTGACATCGTCGGTACCTACCGTGGTGCGATGGAGAAGCGATTGTACCATCTGGTTCGGAAGGCGGACGGATCCAAAATCGAGAAGACCTACGCGACTCAGAACCATCTGGAATACTTCGCTGAGCTTTCCTGCGTCTGGTTTTTGGGGAATGACAGCTTTCCATTCGATCGCGGGGATCTTTCCCTCTATGATCCCACGGGTGCTCATCTGATGCGGACGTTTTGGTCGGCACCCGGTAAGCGCGTGGAAGGTGTGGCTCGGAAGTGATCCGATGTCCGGGATCAGGTGGGAGAGGTTTCCAGGGCGGCCTGTCTTTGGCGCCAGACGTAACGGAACATCAGCGTTCGCAGGGCCGCTGTGAGAGGGATGGCGAGCACCCCGCCCAGGATACCGCCCAGCAGAGTGGTTCCTACCATGACGGAGACAATGATGGTAAGTGGGTGGAGTCCGACGCGGTCGCCGATGATCTTCGGAGAGATCACCAGCCCCTCCAGCATCTGAGCCAGCGCGAAAACGCCCAGCACCGCGACCGGATGCCCCAGATCACCGAACTGCGCCACCGCGATGGCTACCGCTGGGATGATACTCAACGCGACGCCCAGGTAGGGCACAACTCCAAGAATCCCCGCCATGACGCCCAGCAGCAACGCGTAGTTGAGTCCCACCAGGCTGAACCCGATTGCCAGAATAGTCCCGACGCACATGGCAACGAGCACCTGGCCACGGAAGAACACGATCAGGCAATCGTTGATGGAGTTGAGGACAAAGATGATTTCATCCTTGGTGTGCGAGGCTCGGATGGGGAGGAATTCGTGCCAGCGCGTTTGGATGCCATTTTTTTCCAGAAGGAAGTAGAAGAGATAGACCGGCACCAGCGCCAATCCAGCGAGCAATCCGGCCACCGAAGCGGCCAGCGAAATTTGGTCCAAAACCCAGGACCCTAGTTTTGGCAGAATCTTGCTGGTCCAGGCGAAGAGGCTCTCGCTTAGGCCCGCTTGGAGCGTGTAGCTTCCACGCTCGGGAGCCCCCACCTCGGTCGGAGGCATGTGGGTCGATGGCACCTGGGCCACCCCACCCTCGGACACCTCTGGAGGGCGCAGAGGGGGAGGGGGTAGGGGAGCGGGAGGCGAGAGAAGATTTGAAGGCAGCCACTTCGGCGGATTTGCGAGAAACACGTCGACTTGAGCGCGCACCCTGGAGACGTAGGTAGGTACTTGGGCCGTGAACGATTGAATCTCAGTGACGAGGCGGGGAAGCACGGTGGCACCCAAGCCCAGGACCAGCATCAGGGCCAGAGCGAACACCATGAAGATCGACTTCACGCGCGAGCGCGTGCGGATTTCAAAAAAGTCCACGATCGGATCGAGGATATAGGCAAGCACCCCAGCGATCGCGAGCGGAATAAGGACAGATGATAAGCGGTTCACCATCCAGCCCAGACTCCAGATGAGGAGCCCCGTCAGCACAATCAGGATGCCTACCGCTAGAGCGGTGATGGAGGACCACAGGAGGCGTGATTGACGTTCGCTGGGGACCATGGGTGGCAGAGGATTAACCTTGGCCCAACTGTCGGGCTCGGTCAGCAGCCGCCCGGACTGCCGATATCAGGATTCCGCGCAGTCCACCTTTCTCCAGCTGATGCAGTCCTTCGATGGTGGTTCCTGCTGGGCTGGTGACCATGTCCTTGAGCGCCCCCGGGTGCTGACCGGATTCCAGGACCATCCGAGCACTGCCTAGCAGGGTCTGAGCGGCGAGGCGTGTCGCCACCTCGCGGGGCAGACCCGCCGCGACACCGCCATCACTCAGAGCCTCGATGATCACATAGGCATAGGCTGGTCCACTGCCGCTGAGACCTGTGACCGCATCGAGCAGCGCCTCTTTGACATGGAACGCCACTCCGACCGCGCCGAACAGTGTCTGAGCCAGGTTCGCATCCTTCTCTGTGGCCGAGGAGCCGAGCGAGAAGCCGGTTGCGGAAGCTCCGACCAATGCAGGCGTGTTGGGCATCACACGAATGACCCTTGAACCCTTTGGTAGATCTGCCTCGAGGCGTGCGAGCGTGATTCCGGCGGCGATCGAGAGGAGGAGATGGTTCTTCTTAATCTGAGGTCGCAGCCCTTTGAGGACTTCTGAAACGTGGCCTGGCTTTACCGCCAGTACTAAAACCGAACAGCGGCGCGCCACCTCTGAATTGTCCTTGGTGGACTTGCCCCCAGTCTCTTTTTGGAACGTCTCCAGGGCTGAGGGGTGGATATCGCTGGCGTAGAGGGTTTCCGGCGAAACCAAACCTGCGTTGAGAAACCCCTTCGCCAAAGCGCCGGCCATTTTGCCAGCGCCTAGAAATCCGATATGGATTGGATCCGCCATGAGATTCAAATTTTGCTCCCGTTCCCGTGGCCATCAACGGCGTTGAAGGGGAGCTTTATGGACGGCTGGCGAGTCGAGCCCGTCCCTTTTTTAGGGCTAGCCGACAGCCGTCTTACTTCTTCTCTCCACCGCCGCCACCATTGGTGATGCGATTGGCAGGGGCGGTCTCGTTCAACTGGGTGAGAACGAGCTTGGTGAGGTCGCTCTCCCCCGAGTTAAAGACGATGACCGGCGTTCCGCTGGCCGAAAGCGCAGAGGAGTCGAGCAGGAGGCTGTAGCCACCCGACTTGGCTTTGAGATCTGCGATGGCCTTAATTTCGGAGACCAGATTGTCGCGCATGCGGCGCTTTTGCTCATCGAGCATGCTCATCGCCTGACGGTCAAATTGGCCGATGGTGGCCTCGAGTTCCTTCATCTCCCCCAGCTTCGCGTCACCACTCTTCTTCCGTTTCTCGCGCTCCTCGGCCGACACCGCTTGGTCGTTCGATTTCTCCAGGGCCGTTCGGTAGTCGGTCTTCAGCTTGTTGTACTGCTCCACCATCTTCTTCTGGTCCAGTTCAAGCTCCTTGGCTTTGTCGGTGAGGACCGCCTCGGCTTGCTTGAATTTCCAGTAGTTGGTGAAGACTTGGGAGAAGTCGATGGTGGCGATCTTGAGCCCCTGTGCCTGGGCCGCGCCGGTCAGGAGCGCGGTCACCGACGCCAGCAAAAGAGCCTTGATAAGAGAAGAATTCATGGGAAACGGATTGGATTCGATTGGATTAAAATTCGCGGAAATAGCCTACGCCAAACTGGAAGCGGCCGTTGCTGTCATTCACACCCTTGGTCGGGCTGATGGGAATGCCGTAGTCCAAGCGGAGTGGTCCGATCGGAAGGTTCAACCTGAAGCCGATACCGATGTTGTCGTTATAGTTGCTCACATTCCAGTCATACGCTTCACCATACACCATTCCGATGTCGTAGAACGTGGCGAAGCGCAAACGTTCGATGATCGGAATGCTGTATTCGGCGCTGGCGAACCAGTAGGTGTTGCCGCCGATGGGCTCGTTGGTGTTGTCGCGCGGACCCACACCACGATAGCGATAGCCCCGCATGGAGTAAAGTCCACCCAGAAACCAGCGGTCGAAGATATGCACCTTCTGGTGGTCGTAGCCTTCCACAACGCCGGTGCGTCCGATCAGCTCCAAGATGTGCCCTTCAGCGAAGCCCTTGAAGTACCAGCTGCTGGTCGCTTCGATCTTGTAGAATTTTGTCTCAGCACCAAAGGGCCCGCCTGCCATTTCCCCATAAAGACCAGACTTCTGCCCCTTGGTTGGCAGCAGGTAATTATCCCGGGTGTCGTAAACGAGGGATAGGCCGACCTTGGAAACCAGGCGATTGCCCTCCTCATCCTTGATGATCTGGGAGGCTCTGGCGCGATCGACGTTCACGATGCCGACATTCTCGATCGTGTAGCTCATGCCACCGATGAGGTTTTCAGAACCGAGTGCTCGTTCGAGTCCCAGCCGGGCACCGGTGCGACGCTCATCGTAGAGGTCGTTCAAGCTGACATACTTCAGCTCGCGGTGGTAAAGATCGACGCTGAAGCGAAGCTTGCGATCCAGGAACCACGGTTCGATGAACGAAATTTCGTAATCCTGCCGCCGAGCACCGAAGGCCACTTTCAGCCGGTATTTCTGACCGCCACCTTTGAACGTGGGAGCCTTGGCCAAGTCCGCATTGCCTTCAAAAAGTTCGACAAAACCTAGGACGCTATCGACGGAGCTGAAACCAGCACCGAGGGAGAGCCGGCCGGTGCTTTTCTCCTGCACCGTTAAGATCAGGTTGCGTCGGTCGGGAACCTCGGTGGGTTCGTTGGTGGTTTCGACCCCACCTTGTTCGTCGAAATAGCTCAGGCCTTCGAGGCGCTTCTTGCTTCGCTTGACCTCGGTCATGTCGAAGACCTCTCCGGGGAAGACACTCAGTTCCCGCCGGATGACCTTGTCCTTGCTCTTGGTATTGCCGCGGATCTCGACCTTCTCGATATAGGACTTGTTGCCCTCTTCGATTCGGTAGCTCAGATCCATCGTTCCGGTCTCGATGTTCGGGGTTTTCCTTGCGGCGACCCGAGCGTCGATGTGGCCCTTCTTGCCGTACTGATCCTCGATGTGCTCGAGGTCCTTGCTCAGGCCCTTGGGGGTGAACGTTTTGCCGGCGTCCATCTTCAAGCCCGTGCTGAGGTCCTTCGGAGCGTAGACCTTCAGTGAGGCATTGGTGTCACTCGCACCGCCGGCGCTACCGGCTTCAAAGCCCACAGAACCGACTTCATACTTTCGGCCTTCGCTGATGACGAAGTTCAGCTTCACCCGACGGCTGCTGGGGTAGACGGGATCGACTTTGGTCAGCTGAAAATCGATATAACCGTTGTTGCGATAGAAGTCCGCCAGTTTGTCTTGGTCGTCCTCAAGCTGTTCGTCCTTCAGCACGCCACTGCCGGTCACGAAGGAAAGGAACCAGTGGCGACGTGTCTTGACCTGCTTGCGAAGCTTCCGCTGGCTGAAAGCGCTTGCGCCCTCGAAGGAGACATCCTTGACGAGGATTTTGGGGCTTTCGGTGATCTCGAAGGTTACGCTGCCGCGTCCCGTTCGGTCATCCACGTTGGGGATGTATTTTACCTCGGTCCTCTGGTAGCCGGCCTTTTGATACTTTTGCCGGATCGCCTGGACGTCGCTGAAGAGCTTCCGCTCGTCGAGGGGGTCGCCAATCTTGGAGGTGACCGTCTTCAAGAGTCGCCGATTGCTGTATTTCTTATTCCCAACGAAAACGACGTCTGTGAGCTTGGGCTTGGCCTGGAGAACGTAGGTCAGGCGTACGCCTTCGGCCTGTCGAACCTCGGTGACCTGGACGTTGAGAAAATAGCCAGTCTTGAGCAGGCTCTGAACGTCGCCGTCGACGGTCCGAACGCTGTATTCATCCCCCTCTTTCGTGCGCATATGAGCGCGGATGAGGGAGTCGCTGACCGTTTGGGGACCCACGTTCGTCAGTCCGATGCTGAGGACGGGAAAGAGGTTCGGATCCAGGCGCGGGCTAGCCGCATCCTGGGCGTTCAGACCTGTCCCACAGGCGAGAGTCGCCAAGCCGCAAGGCCAGGCTTTGTGCAGCCACGTTTTGTTCATCGGTTTTTCACCAGGGTCATTCTTCGGAGCTGATCTTCGCGGCATTCTCAAACCGGGTGATCGATTTGCGGAATACCATGCAGACATCTCCGGTCGGGCCGTTTCGCTGCTTGGCGATGAGGAGATTCACCGGAATGGCCTCATCTTCGGCGGCAGGCGCACCGCCCTCGTCGTCCTCGACGGAGGGTCTATACAACAGCCCGATCAGGTCGGCATCCTGCTCGATCGCTCCCGACTCGCGCAAGTCCGACATGCGAGGCTTGCGGTTTTTTTCCTTCTCAAACTCACGGTTCAACTGGCTCAGCACGATCACCGGAAGCTTGAGCTCCTTCGCCAAAGCTTTGACGCCGCTCGAGATGTCAGCGATCTCCTGCTGGCGGTTTTCCGCACGGCGCGCAGTAGAATGAAGCAGTTGGAGGTAGTCAATGACAATCAACTTGAGACCATGTTGCTGCCACATTCGGCGCGCCTTCGCCCGGAGTTGAAGGATGGAAAGGCCCGGTGTGTCGTCGATATAGAGCGGCGCTGCCGCTAACTTGCCGGCGGCGGCGGTGAGCCGTGGAAAGTCACGCTCGGCGATGAAACCGCCTCGGATGTCCCGTAAATTCACCCGAGCGCGAGAGCACATCAGGCGTAGAACCAGGGAGTCTGCGGTCATTTCCAAGCTGAAGACGCCCACCGGCAGTCGCTCTTCAATGGCGACGTGCTCAGCGATGTTCATCGCCAGGGAGGTCTTACCCATGCTGGGTCGAGCGGCGATGACGATCATTTCCCCCTCGTGGAGGCCGCTGGTCATCTTATCGAGGTCCATGAAGCCGGTGCCGATCCCGGTGAGCATCCCTTGGCGTTGCTGGTAGCTCTCAATGGTGGTGATCGCCTGGCGGACCAGGTCCCGCATGCTTCTCGACTCCGGTTCGACCCGCGCCTCACTGATCTGCAGGATGTCGCGCTCGGTCTCGTCCAGGAGTGTGTCCACCTCCCCTTGATGCTCGTAGACCCTGGCCAGGACGTTGGAGCAGGTGGCGAGCATCCTGCGCAGGAGATGCTTCTCCTTTAGAATCTCGAGATAATAAGAGAGATTCGCAGCGGATGGGGTGGCGTCAGGCAGCGAGGCGAGGTGACTCAAACCTCCCACGGCCTCCAAGAGATTCTTGTCCTTCAGCCGCTGGGGAACGGTGATCAGGTCGATGGGTTGCTTGGACTCATACATGTCCAGCAATTCTTCGTAGAGGGCCTGATGCCGCAGGTCGTAGAAAGTCTCTGGGCCGCTTTTAAGCCGCTCGACGCAGATGCCAAGGCTGTCTCCGGGGGAAAGAAAAATGCACCCGAGAACTCCCTGTTCGGCCTCGATCGAGTGAGGGGGGAGCCTGTCGCCCGCCGACGGTGCCATCCCCTGCGTCTGACGCGATCCCCTCTTGCCACGCTTCTTGGTAGATTCCGAGTCCTGACTGCCGGGGCGATCGTCCATGTCAAAGGGATAGGGGGCTTGGGGCCGCCTAGTTGGCCAGGAACGAATGCAACTCAGGGGTCGATGCGCACTGGTTCAGACCCGCCAGGGTGGCGTTGCAGCGATCCGGATGGTCGAAGAGGTAACGGGCGAGCGCGATTCCCAGCGAGTTCTTGGTCGTAGGGCCTTTGGCGATCGGGAGCAATTCACAGAACCGCAGGCTCAGGCCTTCCAAGGCAGCGTAGAGGTCCGCCAGGGCGTCCTTGCGCAGATCCGAAAATCGCGCCCCCAGGCCGTGGCACCACGGCAGTGCACTACAGATATTTTGTAGCTGTTCGGTTACCAAAGTATGTTCGTGTGCGGCGTCCATCTCAGTTTTCTTGGGCTTCCACCCTCGCTTGCCTTTTCCGGCCGGCGGGGAAACGACATGTTCACCCCGCGATCGCGAGCCGATAGGCAAAGGTAAATGAGACGTCGGGGCAAGGCTGAGTTATTCGAAACTGTCCACAGGTTATTCACAGCTGCCCCGCTGAGCGGACGCTTAGGCTGACGAGACGCTGCCTAGGCGCAGGCGAGGGTCTGATTTGAGCAGAGCGTTGAGATTCTCCCATCCTGCTTCATTGAACTGATTGAACGCGTTCAAATACACGGCGGCGACTTCGGTGGGATATTTGGCGAGCAGGCTGTCAATGGCCGATCGCAGAGGGGCTTCGCCGACGCTGTCGGGAAGCTGATCGACCGCCCCTTGATTGTTGGTGATGCCCAGGTTTGTCAGGAAATCGGACAGCATCGCCGAATGGTTTCCCAACAGCCAATGGCGGATGAGGTTGTCGGTGATCAGGGACAATTCGGGTCGCCGGAGAGCCCCGATCATGAGGGGGGCGCGGTCTGTGCGGGCAAGACGCTCTAAGAAGACCGGTCTCAGCTTGCGCTGGCTGGCCACCGCCTCCAGGGCAGCGCGATAGAGCTTTTTTTCTGTTTGATAGGCGAATTCCAGCACTTCCGCGGCAAGCGCGGGCGTCATCGCACCAAAGATTTCGTGTGAAAGCATATGATTTCGGGACACTCCATAGACCGGCTCGTGGCGCGGTTCTTCTGCCCTGCAGAAAATGCCCGCTACAGACCCGAGGGATGGATGCCGACCCAATAAGAGGAATTATTGAGGGGCAGAAAGCAACCGATTTTTCGCGAATGAGTTCTCGGAATAGAGCAATTGCGGCCGTGGTGGCCAGCGGGCTGCTGACATTTTGGCTGGGATGGGCGTCCAATCAGGTGGGAGTTCCCACCTGGGGTGCTCTGTCTCTTGCCGTGGTGATGGGGGTGGCCCTTTCCCTGGTCGGCGTCTGGTTGTCCGTGGCCGCCAGCCGTGGGGAGTTTAGTGAGCGGATTCGCCTGCTGTTGGAGCATTTGGAAGGACTCCGACACAAAGGCGACTATTCGAAGCGCCTGAGCCTCTGCGGGGAGGATCTGGCTGCCCGCATCTCGGAACAGATTGACGGTATTCTGATCACCGTCCTACGCCGCTTGACCGAGGCGGCGACGGATCGAGCCGAGCTGGCCCAGCGTCACACTGCGGCGATCTCGGAGCTAGGAGATCTTCGACCACGCGCGAGTGAAGAGACTCAGAAGCGTCTACGTGCGGAGGAGGCCTTGCGGCAGGCCGTCGCCGATTTTGAGCGGCGAGTGGGGGTGCGTACCGAGGAACTTTCCCAATCCAATTCATTGCTCGTGGAGGAGGTCGCTCAGCGTACCTTGGCGGAGTCTGCTCTACGAGAGCTTCAACTGGAGTTGGAGCAGCGGGTCCAGGATCGAACCTTCGAGCTCGCGCTCGCCAATGAGATGCTGGTGAAGGAGATCGAGGATCGCAAGCAGGCCGAAGGCGAGCGCCAGAAGTTTGTTTCGCTGGTGGAAAGCGCCAACGATTTCATCGCCCTCGCCACCCTGGAGGGGGAGATCACCTTCCTGAATGACGCCGGACGGCGCCTGCTCGGGCTCGGGGCTTCCTCCCCGTTGTCTCGATTGAAGGTCAATGATATTGAAGGGGGATCCTCCCAGGGAACGTTCCGCGATATCGTCCTCCGCGCCGTGGTGGCCCAGGGAAGCTGGCAGGGCGAGGTGGAGCTGCGTGGAGATCCGCAGCGAGGCCGACGCATCACCGCGGATGTCAGTGCGACTCTTCTCCGCAGAAGTGAGGACAGCAGGCCCATCAGCGTCGCACTGGTTTTGCGCGACATCACCGACCGGCGTCAGGCCGAGCAGGCCTTAAAGGAGCTGGAGGAGCGATTTTCCACGGCCTTCCACGCCTCCCCCGCTGGCATTGCTATCATTCGAATTCACGATGGGCGCTTCGTAGACTTGAATCGCAGCCTGCTGAAATCCCTGGGCTACAAAAACGAGGAGATTCTGGGCAAGACCATGGCCGACATCGGGCTGTGGGACTCTGCTGAACGATACGCGCGGCTGGTCGAGCAGTTGGAGCTGCATCGGTCGGCCCGCGAGTTCAAGTGTCGCTGGATCGCTAAGTCGGGTGAGGTGAGGGATCTTCAGATCGCTGCCGAGCCCATGGAGCTGAGCAGGGAGTCCTGCTTGCTGATCGTCTCGGAGGACATCACTGAGCGGCTGAAACTTGAGGACCAGCTGCGTCAGGCGCAGAAGATGGAAGCCGTGGGGCAGCTCGCCGCGGGCATTGCTCATGATTTTAACAACATCCTGACCGTGGTGCAGGGTCATGCGAGCCTTCTGCTCAGCGACGGATCGCTGGCCAGCAAGTCTACGGAGTCCGCTCGCTGCGTGTCCACGGCGGCCGACCGGGCGGCGAAACTCACTCGACAGCTGCTCACCTTCAGCCGCAAGCAGGTGGTTCAGTGGCGTGAGCTGGACCTCAACCGTGTCGTGCAAAACGTGGCTTCGATGCTGCGCAGCCTCATCACAGAGAATATCTCGCTCACCTTCCATTACCTCGAGGAGTTGCCGCAGATTCGAGGAGACGCGAACACGCTGGAGCAAGTGCTTCTGAACTTGGTGGTGAACGCGCGGGACGCCATGCCCCGTGGCGGAAATCTGGTGATCGACACCTCCATGCAGACCTTGGATGCGGAGACGGCAAAGAAACATCCGAAGGCCAAGCCGGGCCGGTTTGTTTGCCTGACAGTTATGGACACCGGATCGGGAATGGACCCAGCCACGCTCGAGCGAATTTTTGAGCCCTTCTTCACGACGAAGGAGTTTGGACAAGGTACCGGACTTGGCTTGGCCACGGTCTATGGAGTGGTCACCCAGCACAACGGGTGGGTTGACGTCACCAGCCAGGTCGGACACGGGAGCCTCTTTCGCGTCTACTTTCCTGCGCTGAGTGCGCCTGCACCAAAGAAGACCGAGCCTTCGCCGGAGAAACCGAAGGAGGCTTGTGGGGGCGACGAGACGGTGCTGGTGGTGGAGGACGAGTTGGGGCTCAGGATGTTGGTGGAGGCCGTGCTGCAAAAGCAGGGATACAAGGTGGTGCTTGCCGAGCATGGGGTAGAGGCGGTTCGTCTCTGGAGGCAGCACGAGGGGCGCATTGATCTGCTCGTCACCGATATGGTCATGCCCGAAGGGATGACCGGTCTGGACCTCTCGGAACGTCTAAGGGCTGAGGCCCCGGACCTGCGCATTGTTTACATGAGCGGCTATTCGGTGGATTTCATGGGCAACGAGATCAGCGGGGTGCAGGAAGGGCTTAACTTCCTTCAGAAGCCCTATCGTCCTGAGCAGTTGGTGAGGGTGGTTCGTGAGGTTCTGGACTCCGTTCCCCAGCCGCTTCCGAGGCGGCGTCCCCCTCCGCCTCCGTCTGAGCAGGCAAAGGCGGCCTGAAGTGTGAGGGGAGCACGGTTTCGTTGAGTCGTTTTATTCCAGGCTTCCTCCCGGGGTGGCACCTCGGTATCACTTCGGAGCATGCAGCGTCAAACCGCCGGCTTTGGCAGCTATTCCGTCGCCACGATTCTTTTGGCGTTCTTTGCTATTTTCCTCATCTATCCGGCGGGGCTCATGCTGAAGGAGGCCTTCCTGGTAAAAGGGGAGTTTTCTCTTGAGTCGTTTCGGATGCTGTTGAGGAGTCCCCTCCATCTGGAATCACTGCGGAACAGCTTTTTGCTAGCGATCGTCACTACTTTGGGGGCCTCGCTGGTGGTGCTGCCGATGGCCTGGGTTCTGACTCGGTTCAGTTTCCGGGGGAGGGGCCTTATCAATGCACTCCTGTTGGTGCCTCTGGTGCTGCCTCCCTTTGTGGGCGCAATCGGGCTCAAGCAGCTCTTTGCGCGTTTTGGGTCCGTCAATCTTCTGCTGGTTCAGATGGGGATCCTCTCCCCGGATCAGCCAGTGGACTGGCTTGGAGAAGGTGGGTTTGTCGGCATGGTTCTGCTTCAGATCTTCGGGCTATACCCGATCCTCCTGCTCAATGTCTCCGCAGCTCTTGCGAACGTGGACCCGTCACTGAATGAGGCTGCCAGTTGTCTAGGAGCGCGACCTTGGAGGCTTTTTCGCACGGTGACCCTTCCGCTCATCCTGCCTGGCTACTTTGCGGGTGCCATCTTGGTGTTTATCGCGGCGTTTACGGATCTGGGGACGCCACTGGTGTTCGGCTTCACCCGGCTGGTGCCGGTGCAGATTTTTGACGCGGTCAATGACATGAGCGCCAATCCGCTGGGCTACACACTTGTGGTGTTGGTGCTGGTCATGACCGTTCTTCTTTTTATGGCGAGCAAGCGCTGGCTGGGCAGCCGTCGCTACGAGATGGTCTCCCGAGGGCACGTCGGCGGGCGTGAGACCCCTGCCTCGGTGGTTCAGGCTCTCTGGATCTGGACCCTTCTTGGACTCTGGATCCTGGCTGCGCTGCTTCCGCATGCGGCGGTGGTGCTGCAGTCCTTCTCTGAGCGATGGGTGATGACGCCGCTTCCTGACGCCTGGACCACCGAGCATTACGCCGCCCTCTCCGCGCACGGCTTGGTGGCTACCAGCATTCGAAACAGCCTGTTCTATTCAGGCTGCAGCGCAGCGATCGACCTCGTGCTGGGAGTGATGATTGCGTGGTTGCTGACGCGTCGACGGATTCCGATGTCCGGGCTGCTGGACCTCTGCGCCATGCTGCCGCTCGCGCTTCCGGGTTTGGTGCTGGCGTTTGGGTATGTGGCGGCGTTCGACTTCCAGATAGGGTGGCTTAATCCCCGCAGCAACCCTGTCTTCCTGCTCATCATAAGCTACAGCGTTCGACGCCTGCCGTACATCGTGAGGGCCGCTTATGCAGGGTTTCAGCAAACAAGCATTACTCTGGAAGAAGCCGCCGCTAGCCTAGGGGCGGGACCCTGGAGGGTTCTGCGAACCATTACGCTTCCCCTGGTCGCTGCACACCTTGTAGCGGGGAGCCTGCTCACCTTTGCGTTCGCGATGCTGGAGGTGAGCGATGGTTTGATTCTGGCGATGAAGGATAGCTTCTTTCCCATCACCAAGATGATTTATTCCCTCGTGGGGCGTATTGATCCCAATGCGCCGAGCATCGCCTGTGCGCTAGGGGTCTTAGGCATGCTTCTGCTGGGAATCTGCCTTTGGATTGCCAGCCGCATTCTGGGACGGCGTCTCGGTCAGCTTTTCCGCGCGGGGTAGGGATAATGTGTCGGAGTGTCGATCCATTGGATATAGCGCTGAAAGGTCCACATCCCGTGTTCGCCTCCTGTTTCATGGCTGGCGGAGATTTTATGGTAGTCGCCGTTGCGGATATGAGACCGCACGGCGTGGGTCGGCAGGAGCAGTTCGCATTCGGGGACGCGAGACTTGGCCTCCCGGCGAAAACGCAGCCGTTGCGCCAGCACTCCCACCAAGCTGTCAGCCAGTTAGGCACGCACCGCTCCCTGAATCTCTGGCGCGAACGACCCTACCAGACGCTGGAGCGCTTCGGTCGGTAGAAGAATTCGATGGGGCTTTCGATGGTTACGATGTGTCGTGACTCCGTTTGGTTGATCTCTTGGACCAACGCGGCGACGGTCGACGACTTGGGAACGGCCTATTCCGCTCAAAGTTGCGCGGAATAATTTGCTTCTCCCTGCCCAGTCGCTCCGGCAGTCTTGTCTGCATGGGCATGAGACGTCGGGCACGCGAGCGAGCGCTGCAATTTCTGTATCAGAATGACCTCAATCCGGCTAGCAACCTGGATGAGGCCTTGGAGCAGTTTTTTGAATCCCAGCGCCAAGCGGCTGCCCTGGAGGCGGCTGCGGCGGCTCCGCAAGGCTCTCCGGCGGCAGGCGCGCTCTCAGCTACTCCAACGGCGGACGATGCCGCTGTTCGGCTCTTCTCCGAGCCGCTCATCAAGGGCGTCCTCCAACATAAAGATTCGGTCGATGCCGAAATTCAGAAGTATGCTCATAACTGGGATATCCGGCGCATGGCAGCCGTCGACCGGAACATCCTCCGGCTGGCCGTTTATGAGATGCGGCATCGCCAAGACATTCCTCCCGTAGTGAGTATCAATGAGGCGGTGGAGATTGCTAAGCGTTTTTCCACACAGGATTCCGGCAAGTTCGTGAATGGGATCCTGGATAAGGTGAAGGGAGACTTGCTTCGTAACGCCCGGGTAGGGGCGTCGTAACCCTCTCCCGCCAGGACTGACGTGTACGCCGACCTCCATTTGCATACCCGCTACTCGGATGGCACTTACACGCCTGCGGAGTTGGCGTCGGAGGCTCAGCGCCACGGTCTGACAGCCATTGCGCTTACGGACCACGATACCGTGGAAGGCTGTGCGGAGATGGTAGAGGAGTGTCGGCTTCGCGGAGTGGAGTTCATCCCCGGTTGCGAGCTGACGGCTCAGGCGGAAACAGGCACTGAGCTTCATATTCTGGCCTATTTCCTCGATACATCGCATGCCGAGCTGCTTGCTGAGTTGGCACGCTACCAGGCGGTCCGTCAGGAGCGGATTTCTCGAATGGTCGCGAGGCTCAACGAGCTGGGAGTGCCCCTGCCGGAATCGGTTGTCCTTGCCATCGCGGGTTGTCGAGCCCCCGGCAGGCCTCATGTGGCGCGTGCCTTGGTTCAGGAAGGGTTCTGCGCCTCATCCGACGAGGCGTTCGAGAGGTATCTCAAGGTGAACCGGCCTGCCTGGGTGCCGAAGGATAAAATGAGCGTGGCCCAGGCGATCGCGCTGATCCATCGGGCAGGGGGCGTGGCGGTCATGGCTCACCCCGCTCTCAATCGATGTGATGAGCTGATCCCGAGCTTTGCAGGGCTGGGTCTCGATGGTCTCGAATGTTTTCACAGCCGCCATAGCGGGGCGGATTCGGATCGGTATCGGCGCATGGCCGACCGGCTGGGACTGCTCGTCTCGGGCGGGTCAGACTGCCATGGCATGAATAAGGGCCAGCCGCTAATCGGCGGGGTTCGTCTTCCCTATGCGTTTGTGGAACGACTCCGCGAACGACATCAAAAGATCGTCTCCAGCACTCACACAGGATCGCATGTTTAGCCTGCTTCAGAAATTCAAGGAGGGACTCACCAAGACCAAAGACAAGCTTGTTCACGAGATCAAGCGCATCGTCACGCTCTCGCCGAAGTTGACGGGCGCGAGCCTTGAGGAGATCGAGATGGCGCTCTTATCCGCTGACCTAGGCATGGCCGTCACGGAACAGATTTGTCGCGAGGCACGGAAGGCTTACGAGACTCAGGGCAGGGCAGGGCTTGATTTTCTCGAGATTGCCAGACGCGAAGTTGAGAAGAGCCTGACCAACGCTGCGGCACCTTTGGCCCTTCAACCTTCGGGAGTGACCGTGGTTTCGATGGTGGGGGTTAACGGGACCGGTAAGACAACTACCTCTGCCAAGCTGGCGCATCATGTGCGTGGGCGCGGCCAAACCTCCATGCTGGCCGCCTGCGATACCTTCCGGGCGGCGGCGATCGACCAACTGAAGCTCTGGGGAGAAAGGCTAAACGTTCCGGTGATCGCGTCTCAATATGGATCGGATCCGGCCGCGGTTGCCCACGATGCGGTGGTCGCTGCGCAGGCGCAGCAGATGAACTATCTCTTCGTCGATACAGCAGGGCGACTGCACACCAAGCACAATCTCATGCTCGAGCTCATTAAGGTGCATCGCGTGATGGATAAGAAAATGCCAGGAGCTCCGCATGAGACGCTGTTGGTTCTCGATGGTTCCACTGGAATGAACGCTCTGAACCAGGCGAAAGAGTTCAACAAGGCCGTGAAGATCACGGGACTGGTGATTACCAAGCTCGACGGCACCAGCAAGGGCGGCATGGTGGTTGGCATCCATCGAGAGCTCGGTCTACCCATTAAATTCATTGGGCTCGGCGAGAAGCCCGAGGATCTTCAGCCCTTCGACTCGAAAGAGTTCGCCGCCGCTTTGTTCTCCGAGTAAACCCTGCCCCGGCCCTCCCTGGAGGATTTTCTGGAGGGTTGAAACACGAGTTGATCTCATCACCATGCCAGCGAGCGCTTCGGACATTCGCCTGATGCGGCGGGCTTTGCAGTTGGCCCGGCGAGCTCAGGGGCGGACTTCTCCCAATCCTATGGTGGGGGCGGTGATCGCTCGTCGTGGGCTCGTTTTGGGTGAGGGTTACCATCATCAGGCGGGACGGCCCCATGCAGAGATTGAGGCCCTGCGGGACGCCGAAGTTCGGGGAAAGAAGGTTCGGGGGGCGTTCCTTTACGTGACGATGGAGCCTTGTTCGACTCATGGACGAACCCCGCCGTGCGTGGATGCGATCATTGACGCCGGCATCGCTAAGGTTTTTGTAGGGGCGGTCGATCCTAACCCCAGTCACTCCGGTCGCGGCCTTCGCCTTCTGAGGCGTGCCGGGGTGCAAGTGATGCTGATGGATGGGGTTATGTCGGACGAGTTGATCCGACTGAACGAGGCCTTCCACCATTGGATTGTCCACCAAACCCCCTGGGTCGTGGTTAAGGCAGCGATGACTTTGGACGGCAAAATTGCAACGCGTAACGGCGAATCTAAATGGATCACCGGCACGGCCTCTCGCGCACTGGGCATGCGGCTTCGTGCCGCGTCTGACGCTATCCTGGTCGGGGTGAACACTGTCAGTGCTGATGACCCCGTCCTTACCGTAAGAGTGGGCGCTCGCCCTGCTGCTCGTCGACTCCGGCGTTTCATCCTCGATTCCAGAGGGCGGACGCCCCTGGGAGCGAACGTGTTTTCCCAGGGAGGCTTGGAGGACACGACGGTGGTGGTGACCCGGCTCGCCCCTGCCAAGCGGGTGGCGGCTCTGGCGCGTCGGGCCCGGGTATGGGTGAGCCCGTCGCGGGATGGAAGGGTGAGCCTTCCTTGGTTGATGTCGCGAATGGGGCGTGAAGGGGTCCTTCAGCTCCTGGTGGAAGGCGGGGGCGAAGTGGGCGCGTCCTTCCTCATGGGAGGCCATGCGCATCGTGTTGCGTTCTTCTACGCTCCCATGGTTCTCGGGGGGCGGCGTTCGCGTCGGGCGGTGTCGGGTGAAGGGGCGCGCGATCTGGCGTCCACCCTGGCACTCGAAGGGGTGGAAACCAAACGATGCGGCCCGGATCTATTCCTCACAGCAAGGGTTCGCTCGAATCCTTCTGAATTCCGGAAGCGTCGAAGCGTCAGGAAAGGAAGCGTCGAAACATGAGGCTGAGGCGCAAAACACGAGAGCGATGGATACGCTGGATGAGGAGCACGCTCCTCGTCTCGTTCTATTACTCCTGCCTGGTTCACGTGGTGGTCCTTGGCCTTTGGAAGTTGGGGATTCTGGAATTGCCCGACCAGTTGGTCTCGCTCTTCGTGAAGCGCAAATCCTCTGTGGCGGAGAAGAGGGTGGATAGCTCCCCTACCAATGGGGTGTCCAGACCCAGGGAGATTCCCCTCACCTTCATTGAAATTGAGCCCGACCAAGCGACACCGACACCGCCCAAGGACGCGCGCTTTTATTCCCAAGCCAACAGTGCGGCCGCGAATCCTGAGCCCCGGAAGGAGACCCCTGTTCCCAAGGCGGACGGGAAGCAGGAGCGCATGGCCAAGCTGCGAGATATCCCTCGGGCGGCCCTCCCGCCCCCGACGCCGGCACCTCAGATCCCGCCCAAGCCTGCGGCTCCTCCCCC
>CAMAVD010000088.1 GCA_945861575.1 Akkermansia muciniphila | reverse complement strand
CTCGTGTGCTGGAGTCGGTCGATCACCACCTGGGCGATTCGGTTCATGAATTCGTAGCCCAAGTCGTGCTGCTCGCGGCAGAGTTGCCGGAGCCGTTCGCCGTCGAAGGCGATGAGTCGAGTAGGTTCGACAGTCATCGCACTGAAGTGCCAGCCGTACGGCGGGAACAACCACGACCATCCGAGCGCATCCCCGGCGGTCAACGTTTGTATCGAGGTATTGCCATTAAGGCCTGCGTGCGTCAGCGAAACGGTGCCCCACACGATCAAGTAAAACGCCCTTGCCGGGTCTCCTTGCTTGAAAACCAACTCGCCAGATTCCAAGTCCCGCATTCCCGCGCATTGCGCCATCTGATTCAACTGAGCGATCGAGAAGCCTTGAAGAAACGGATGCCCCGCCACCGCAGATGCCATCTCCGTGAAACTCCCGCTGTCTGATCCACGAGCTGCCTGCTCCGTCGCTTTGGGATCGGCATTCATAGTTGATCCTTGCATGGGGTGGCGAGGATGCCTACCCGCGCCTTGGGTAAGGCTGGCCGTTTCTTGGCTCGGCCCAGCGGAGCGTTGTTTGAGCACTGGCAAGGAACAGCCATGCTTGGGCAAACCCCGTGAAGCCGCGCGCGTCGCCACCTGCGATAAGAAGGGCGTATGCGAGATATGAATATGACTGCCACCGAACAAAGCACCGACCGACTCGTGACCGACCTCAAACGCATCGTACAGGACTCCGAGGCATTGCTGCACGCCACCAAGGACGCCGTAGGCGACAAGGCCCACGAAGTCCGCGAACGGCTCACCGACGCGTTGGCATCGGCGAAGCACACCTGCCGTGGTCTCGAAGACAAGGCCATCGAAGGCGCGAAGGCTGCCGACCAGACCATTCGCGCCCATCCGTATCAATCCATCGGTGTCGCGTTTGGCGTCGGCCTGCTCATCGGCGTGCTCGTCACCAGAAAGTGATCGCGCATGAGCGAAGCCACTGAAACGAAGCCGGGCGTCTGGGCGTCCTTGCAGCGCATCCTCGACACGTTGCTCGCCACGGCACAGAACCGCGTGGAGCTGTTCGCCGTCGAGTTGCAGGAGGAGAAGTGTCGGCTCGCCGAAGCCATCCTCTGCGCCGCCGCCGCAGCCGCCCTCGGCATGATGACCCTCACGCTCGTGACGTTCACCGTCGTCATCCTGTTCTGGGAGAATGGCCGAATCCCCGCACTCGTGGGCCTCAGCATGTTGTATCTCGTCGGCACCGCGCTAGCGTGGCGTGCGCTGCGATCGCGCCTGAAAGCCCGCAGCGCCTTCACAGGCACCCTCGAAGAACTCAAGAAAGACCGCGCATGTTTGGATACGGACAACTGACCCTCCTTCAGCAGCGCAAATCCGCGTTGCTCCAGCAATGCGCCGCCCACCGGCGCGCGCTGATAACGGAGGCGGAAAACCTCCGTCCTGTGGCGGGCTGGATGGACTTGGGCATCGACGTCGTCCGCAAGGCGCGAACGGGATGGAGCGTCCTGGGCCCGTTGCTATCCGTGTGGCAAACGCGGAAACAGGAATCCTCAGGCTTTGTCCACAAGCTGGCGGACGCCTTCTCCATCGCCCGCTCGCTGACGGCACTGTGGAAGAGGTGAGGTCGCCAATGACTGACGGGAGTTGAAAGGGCTCCCATGACGATGCATTTCGGAAATCGAGTCGAAGCCGGCCAACCGACAGTAATCTTTCGCCAAACGACACGGAGTCAGGCGGCGGCGTCCGTGCGATGGAACTCTTGTATGGAACTGCCAATTCAAATCACCTCCGAAACATGGAGTGGTCATCAGCAGATTGGCCCTGGACCTCGTCGCAGATCCGCACGCAGCGGAAGCAGGTGATGCACTTGGAGAAGTCGGCGTGCCAATAGGGGTGGGTGTTGTCGCGCAATTGGTCCGTAGCTGCCGACGTGAGGAGGCTTTGACTTTCTTGCGACGGAGGAGAAGCCGAGAATGCTGCCGCCCGCGTGCATCTCGAACCGTTTCCCGTTGATGGCCACGCTCACCATTTGAAAACTCCCTTTCACTTCTTCACTCAGGGCGCAGGTCCTTAAATCCTCAAATCATCGGGCTGAACACCAAATCCGCCGCCTGCCACTCGGCGCATTTCGTCTCCTGATACGCGCCCATGCCGCCCCTCACGTTTTGCACGCGGGCGAATCCGCGCGCCAGCAAGAGACTCGCCGCGATTCCGCTGCGGTAGCCGCTTCCGCAAATGACCACCCAGAACCGCGAGCGAGTTGGCCGCGATGACGGCGACATTGCGGGGCGCGAACATCACATCGAGTGGTCGCCGCCGCGCGTGACGCAACACGTCGTGGGCGAGTTCGGGACGGACTGGAGAGCTTGCGCTCATTTGCTCCTGGCACCTTGCGCCTTCTCCTTCTCCACAATCGCCACGGTGGTCTTGAGCACCGTGTCAGGGTTCAGAGAAATGCTGTCGATGCCCTGCTCGACGAGAAACTGCGCAAACTCCGGGTAGTCGCTCGGAGCCTGGCCGCAGATGCCAATCTTGCGCTTCCTAGCGAGGCAGACGGCGATGACCTGTGCAATCATCTTCATCACCGCTGGGTTCCGCTCGTCGAAAATAGGCGCAACGATCTCGCTGTCGCGGTCCACTCCGAGGATAAGTTGCGTGAGGTCGTTCGAGCCGATGCTGAAACCGTCGAAGATGTCGGCGAACTCCTCGGCAAGGATGACGTTGCTCGGAATCTCGCACATCACATAAAGCTCCAGCCCGTTCACTCCGCGTTTGAGACCGTGCTTCTCCATTTCTGCCTGCACACGGCGGCCTTCCTCGACCGTGCGGCAGAACGGAATCATGAGTTTGAGGTTCGTGAGGCCCATCTCCTCGCGGACCTTCTTCATGGCACGACATTCAAGTGCGAAGCCAGCCTGATAGCGCGGATTATAGTAACGGCTCGCACCGCGAAAACCAATCATCGGATTTTCCTCGGCCGGTTCGTAGGCCTTGCCGCCGATGAGATTGGCGTATTCGTTCGTCTTGAAATCGCTCAGGCGGAGAATCACGTCCTTCGGATAGAACGCGGCGGCAATCATCGCCACGCCTTGCGCGAGCTTATCGACAAAGAACTGCGGCTTGTCGGTGTAGCCGGCGGTAAGAGCATCGATTTGCGCCTTCACGCCCGGATCCGTGAGCCGCTCGTAATCCAGCAGAGCCAGCGGATGCACCTTGATGTAGTTCGTGATGATGAATTCTTCACGCGCGAGGCCAACGCCATCGTTTGGGATGAAGCTAAGGGAGAACGCCTCATCTGGATTGCCGACGTTCATCATCACCTTGGTGCGCGGGCGAGTGAGGGCTTTGAGGCACGTGCGCTGCACGTCGAATTGAAGCACTCCGTCATACACGAAGCCCGCGTCCCCCTCGGCGCAACTCACCGTCACCATCTGGCCGTCCTTGAGCAGTTCGGTGCCGTGCTCGGTGCCGACGATGGCGGTGACGCCGAGTTCGCGGCTGACGATGGCGGCGTGACAGGTGCGCCCGCCACGATTGGTCACGATGGCGGCGGCCTTCTTCATGATGGGCTCCCAGTCCGGGTCGGTCTTGTCGGTGACGAGGATCTCGCCCTCCTTGAACTGCCCGATGAACTGCGCGCTCTTTATGACGCGCACGGGGCCGCTAGCGATCTTCTCACCCACGCTGCGGCCAGTGACGAGCACCTCGCCGCGTTGCTTGAGCCTGTAGGTCTCGACGACCTCGACAGGCTTGCGTGACTGCACGGTCTCGGGTCGCGCCTGCACGATGAACATCTCGCCGGTGTGGCCGTCCTTCGCCCACTCGATGTCCATCGGGGTCGGCTGGCCGCGCTTGGCCGAGTAATGTTCCTCGATGAGACACGCCCAGCGCGCGAGTTGGAGAATTTCGTCATCGTTGATGGCGAACTTCGCGCGCTCGCCTGGCGAAACGGGGATATTCTTCACCATCTTACCGCCGCCCATGTCATAGACGAGTTTGAATTCCTTCGTGCCAACCCGTTTCTGGAGGATGGGCCGGTGGCCGGTCTTCAGGGTGGGCTTGAAGACGTAGTATTCGTCCGGGCTCACGTTGCCTTGAACGACGTTCTCGCCCAGTCCGTAGGCCGCGTTAATGAGCACCGCGTCGCGGAAGCCAGTCTCGGTATCGAGCGTGAAGATGACACCGCTCGACGCGAGGTCGGAGCGCACCATCTTCTGCACGCCGATGCTGAGAGCGACTTTGCAATGGTCAAATCCCTTATCAACGCGGTAGCTGATGGCGCGGTCGGTGAAGAGCGAGGCGAAGCAGCGCAGGCACGCGTTAATGAGTTCGAGATGGCCTTGGACGTTCAGATATGTTTCCTGCTGTCCGGCGAAGCTGGCGTCCGGCAAGTCCTCCGCCGTCGCACTCGACCGCACCGCGACATCCACGGGATGAAGCTGCCGGCCCTTGAGCGTGTCATAGGCGGAGGTAATTTCTCCCTCCAAGTCGAGGGGGCACGACGCGCCGAGGATGAGGTTGCGGATCAGACTGCCGCGTTTGCGCAACTCCTGTAGGTCGCGCGTGTCCAGACCAGTGAGTGCTTTATGGATTTGTTCCTCCAATCCCGCCTCGTGCAGCAGATGCCGGTATGCCTCGGCCGTGATGGCGAAGCCATCCGGCACCTTCACCCCCTTCGGCGTCAGTTCGCGAACCATCTCGCCCAGCGACGCGTTTTTCCCACCGACCCATGGCACGTCGTCGATGGTGATGTCGGAGAACCATTTAATGAAGCGGGGCGGGGCGATGGAGGCGGTTGAGGTGTTTCGGCGCAGTCGGTCGTGCGCGGCACAGTGAGGGTCGTCGCTCGTGGCGTCGCTTTGCCTTTGAAGGGATTCGTCGTGGTGGCCATAAAGTGTCGTCTGTTGTTGAACGAAGATTCTCACGCATTGACGCGCCGGGCTTCCCGCATGTTGGTCGAGTCCGGCTCTTTTTTGGAGACTACGGGACAAAGCGCATCCGCGCTCATCCTTTCACAAAGTCCTGCTCGCGCTCCCGCAGCACAAGCACGGGCCACGGTGCGTGGCGCACCGCACGCTCCGCCGTGCTGCCAAAGAAAGCGTGTTGGAGTCCGCCGAGGCCGTGGCTGGCGAGGACGATGAGGTCGGAGTGGTGTTCGGCGGCGCTCTTGCAAATCTCGTCGGCCGCATCGCCGCTCCGAATGTCAGCCGAGTGAATTAGCTTCGAGTCGATGCCGCACTCCACGGGAAGCTGCGGCAGTCGTTCCTCCGCCGCGCGGCGCAGCTTCGCCTCGCGCTGGGGAATGTGCGCATAGCCCCACTCCGGCAACACCGGCGGCTCGACGACGTGGAGCAGGCTAAGTCGTGAGTGAAACCGTCCCGCCAGCTCGGCGGCGAACGCCAGACCGTGCTGCGACGCGCGCGAGAAATCGACTAGCGCGAGAATGTCATTCAATTCACTGGTTGCTCGTGCATGTGCTCGACGATTCGGCGTTGCAGGGGAGCCCGGAAATACTTCGGGCCCAGTTGCGAACGGCAGCGGAGAAGAAACTCTTGCTTGAGGCTGCGCGCTTGCGCGACCGGGACGTGGAGGTGCGCACGGAGTTGCTCGACGGCCGTCCGGAGACGGAACTCGCGCGTGTCGGCGTCACTCGGTGTGAGCACCTCGACCGCACCAATTCCTGAGTTCCAACGCGTCCTCGTCACGACGGATTTCTCCGAGCGGGGCAATCACGCCATCCCGTTCGCGTATTCCGCCCTCGCGCACGGAGGGACGGTGCGACTCGTTCACGTCATGCCGGCGTTTAATTTGCCCAGTCCGCTGGTGCCGCATTACGCCCGCAAGACCCGGTCGAGGAAAGACCACGCGAAGCTATTCGTCGCGTGGTGGAATGGCTTCACCCGGCTTGCTGTTGGCAGGTTGGTTCTTGCGCAGCGACGACCCTCTGTGGCGGGCGCGGACAACGTTTGCCACACTCACTTCATTCCCGATGGCGTCACTGTTTCATGACTCAGCGGGGAGATTCTGCTTTGTCGGGAGGCCGTCAAAGCGTGGTGAAAGTTTACCAACGCGAGGTTGGTGCGTTGTCTGCGCGCCAGCGTATGCTGCTTTCGGAATGCGACACAAACGACCAACGCACTCGCAGCACCCGCCGACCTGCCGTTTGCTGGGGGGGCCAGCTTGCTGTGGAGTTCCTCCCGTTGCCCGCCGTATGGCGGATGCGTCGGCGAGGCTCCTTCTGCGTACTATCAACTAAACGAGCTTTTTCCCTGATCCATTATGAAAACGAATATCGGCGCGTACGAAAATGTGACGACCCCGACCATCCGAGCGGCGCTTCCTTTGCGTCCATTCCATCTCGTCCAGTCTCTTCAACAACCAAACACTCAATTGACCCTAAAACATTACCTCCATGAGCCATGCACTGCCCGCTTCACACAGCGCTCGCTGACCCAAGCCCCGTTCATCTCCTCCATCCTGGCCATCGTCCTTGGCCTGTTGGCGATGGCCTGGGGCAGCGGCACCGCCCGCGCCAGCGTGGCCTACGGCACGATCAACAACTTCGACACGGTGAACGACACCGGCGTCGAGTGTCACGGCTTCGAGATCGAGATTGAAGACATCCACAGCCAGGACATCACCTACACCTACAACTGGAATCACTACGGCACTCCGAGGATCACCGAGGACAACTCGAACCCGCTGCATCCAAAGGTTCGCATCCGCTACGAGAGCGCGAGAACCAACGGCGTCTGGGCGGCGTACACCGCGATTCCTTCCGGCCCCATTGCGGCGACGGATGGACACCGCTTCACCAATCCTGCCCTGAACTTCGGCGGCGAACACTTCGGCGCGGGCTATCGTGGCACGCCCACGAGCATCACGTATCACTGGCTGATTGATAATGGTGCCGGCGTGCTGGTACGCGGCCCGGCGGTGAACGTCGCGACTCCGACGTTCACTTACTTCCCGCCCGTGGCGGCGGCACCCGCCCAGGTGCAAGCGGTCATCAAGCCGCCGCCCGCCCCGCCGGTGCTGGAGTTCGGCTCCGCTTCATGGGTGAAAGAAATCCGCACCACCAGCCACAACAACAATGAAGTGGGACTCCGTCACCTCGTGACCGACGACCCGGATGATGACGACGACAAAAACTGGCGGAATGGCGAGCCAGACGAAGTGGAGGTCGAATGGCAGTTGTTGCAAACCGATTTCAACAAAGCCGATGGCGGGAACAATGGCGAACTCCAGGGCGCACCGGAGGATTTGGACAACGGCGATGAAATCGTCACCCGCCGCTACGAGTTCTACAAATACGTGGGGCCGATCGACGACGAAACCGGCGAGGCAATGGCAGACAATGTCGGGACGGACGGCACCAATGGCGTGGGTGTGAAGATCATCAACGGCGTTGAGGTGGATCTTTCGACCGTGGTGATCGTGGGTGACTACATCGGCTCGCAGATGTCCGCGTTCGACAACGAGCTGCCGGTCGGGTTGATCGAGCATCTGCCTGACGGCCGGATCAACACGCTTTACACTACCCGCACGGTCATTATCGCGGCGGTGCCGTTCAGCGTCACCACCACGGGCGCGCTGCCGGCAGGCATGATCTTCAGCACCGTGACCGGCGAAATGTCCGGCACGCCGACCGCGAGCGGGCTCTTCACTTTCGGTCTCCGCGTCACCGCCACGAACAATCCCGTGCAGGTGAGGAGCTACACCCTGGCCATTGCCGCTGCGGACCAGGTTTTGCCGCCGCACAGCACGGTGGAAACGAGCGCCTCGCCGGCCGAAGGCGGGAGCACGAGCGGCGGAGGGTTCTACACCAACGGCACGGTGACGACGGTGATGGCCACGCCCGCGCCGGGATTCGCTTTTGCGAAGTGGACGGAAAACGGGAAGGCCGTGAGTAGATCGGGGAGCTTTCAGTTCACCAACATTGTGAACCGAGCGATGGTGGCAAACTTCGTCCCCATGCCGCCGTTATCCTTCTCCCAGCCGCAGTCCGGAATCCTTGCCTTGACCTGGCCGACCAGCAGCACAGGTCTGTTCCTGCAACAGAACGGTGATATTGGCACCACAAGCTGGGTGCCGGTGACCAACGCCGCGACCGTCGTTGGCACCAACAACCGCGTGAGCATTTCACCCCTGACCGGAAATCGCTTCTTCCGGTTGCTGCGCCCGTAACCTCTGAACTCCAAAGCTGGAATCATCATGAAAACAAAGCCAACCATGCTCCGCCGGGTTCTCCCCGGACTCGGCGCGTTGCTCGCCGCTCTGGCCACACTGCTCTCGCCCCGTCCGGCGAGCGCGCAAGGGCTGACGCTGGCCAACCCCCACTGGAATATCACGCTCACCGACTTTGGCTACTCGGACTTCCTGCTCGACAACACGCCGGGCTTCGAGGGACGCGAGTACCTGTCAGGCGAGTGGGGCGCGGCCATCGCCTATGAGCCGGCGGACGGGGCGGCGCTCGCGCCGCGTTTTCTTGATCCGATGTTCCTGTTCCCGGACTGGGCCACGCTGTCCACCTTCGGGGTGAAAACGCCGCTCACGCAGACAACATTGAACGCGGACAACCTGCCCATAGCGCAATCCGTGCTTACCAACGGCCACCTCGAAATCACGCTTCGAGTCGAGATGCTCGACACCGTGGTGGGCACGCCGATGGGGACGCTGCCCGCGTCGGTCACTGCCTCGAACACGTTCATCAACAGCAGCCGCTACGTGCTCAAGCAGACCGCCACGCTGCGGAACATCTCCGGCGCGACGATCACCAACGTGCAGTTCTTTCAGTTTCTGCACGGCCTGCAATCGGAGCGGGGCGTCTATGACAATCGCGTCCACGCCGGGCCATTGAGCGAGTTCCAACACGACGTGACGCAAGCGGGCGTGGACGCCGCCGCCGTGGGCGCGGGCAGTTCCACCGCCGGGCTGGAGGACTTCATTGCCTTTCACGCAAGCATGGCGCCGAGCGCCTTCGAGATCGGCCACTATGGAGTTGAAGGCAACGGCGTGGATGATCACTTCAGCAGCAAACCTTCCGAGGGCGTGCATCTCTCCATCGAGAACAACTGGCTCACGCCGCCCTACAGCACGCGCCAGGGCACGGACAACTTCGCGCCGACCAACCGCTGGATCGGCGGAGCGCAGCGCTGGAATCTCGGCACCCTCGCCGCCGGTCAGTCGGTGAGCATCGACGTGCTCCTCAGCATCCGCACCGGCACACGCGTCACTACGGGCACGACGGTGACGGGCGGCTGCAACGGCGGCTCCGGTGTGCCGGGCGGTTTGGATTACGAGTTCGAGGACGTGTCGAGCGTCGGCTCCTGCTTCGGCGACTACTCGACGGCGGACGCAGCGGAGATGGCCATCCGCGTGGACGAGGGCGAGCTCGCGCCGTTCTCGTTCCTCACGCCTGGCGAGCCGGCGCAGATTTGGAAGGTTCAGTTCAGCGGAACTTTCTCCGGGAATGTGAATCTGAACTTTGGCTACGACGCGACGCTGCTGCCGCCGGGTTTCAATGAAACCGCGCTCGCTCTTTATGAATTCACTGACGGCACCTGGCGGAAGCTCGTCACCACCGTGGACCCGGTGCGGCACACCCTGGCCGTGAGCACGACGAATCTCTCGGTGTTCGCGCTGGGCGTCGAGGCGCTCGTCACCTTCACCGTGGACGCCAGCGTGGTGCCTGCGAACAGCGGCACGATCACTGGCACCGGCTCTTACGCCAATGGTTCCAGCGCGACGCTCGTCGCCGCGCCGAACGCAGGCTATGTGTTTGTGAACTGGACGGAGAACGCTGTGCCCGTCAGCCCGTCACCCAGCCTCACGATTATCGTGCGGGACGACCGCACGCTGGTGGCGAATTTCGTGACCGTCGGTGCCGCCAAGGCGATCACGACCAGTTCGCTGCCGTCGAACGGCGGCACGACCGGCGGCGATGGCGCGTATGCGGTCGGCTCCAGCGCCACCGTGAGCGCGACGCCACATCCCGGCTACAAGTTCTCCAAGTGGCTCGTGAACGGCGCGAGCGTCAGCGCCGCGCGCAACTACACCTTCACCGTCAGCGGCGACCGCTCGCTCGTCGCGAAGTTCAAGCCCGTCTATACGCTCGTCGTCAGCGCCGACCCGGCGGAAGGCGGCGAGGTCGAGGCCGATTCGTTTTACGAAGCAGGCGAACTGGCGAGGCTCAAAGCCAAACCCAACGCAGGTTGGTCTTTCATCAACTGGACCCAGAACGGCGTGCCGGTCAGCACCGATCCGAACTTCCAGTTCAACGTGACCGGCAATCGCACGCTGGTCGGCCACTTTGCCCTCGGCCATCGCATTGAGGTCATCGCGGAACCAGCGAACGGCGGGAGCGTCATCGGCGGCGGCGTGTATCCGATGGGCGAAATGGTCGCCATGGAAGCGGTCGCCCTTCCGGGCTACGTGTTCGTCGATTGGACGGAAGGCGGAATGTCCGTCAGCACGGAGGCCGTGTTCACGTTCACCTCCGACACGAGCCATTCGCTGGTGGCCAAGTTCGTCGCCCAGCCCGGGTTGACAAGCTCTCTCTCTCCTTTGGGAGTCATCACCATCTCGTGGCCCGCCGGTGCCAACAGCTGGGTGCTACAGGAAAGTCCCGGCCTGAGTCCAGGAAGTTGGGCAAACTCGACGCGGCCGGTGACCGTCATCGGCAATCAAAACCAAGTGAATATCCCTGCGGCAACGGGGGCCGCGTTCTTCCGCCTCATTCGGGGCTGAAACGTGACTCAAAAACGAGTGCCCTATGGCCAATCGCGGTGGAGTCGCTGCTCTGCGCCCGTGGTCAGGTGGAGACACAGCGAGCACAACCGTTCGCAGAACAACAATGGATCACTTATGAAGATAAACGCAATGAGATCGGGTTGCCGCAGCCAGTCACCCTCAGACAGAGTCGCACCGTCAGGCCGCACGAGGAGTGCGCGGCAACCGGGACTCGCCGACACCGCCTTCGCCTCTTGTCGCAAGCGGTCCGCGTCAGACTTCTGTAATGGGAATCCCTGCTCTGCCAGTGTCGCTGCGGCCTCGAGTGGCACCCTGAGGGGCCATGGCCCATGGTGCTTCAAGGCATGCGCGTAGGCGGCCAAAGCACCCGGGGTTGCCACCGCGAGCGGACCCTTCTGACTCAGCGCAGGGTCTGTGCGACCGTCAGGAATGAAGAGGTTGTGAGTCGCCTTGCAAGGGACGGTCGGCATTGGGGTGTTACCCGCCAAGTGCAGCTCCCTTTGACCTCCACCTCGTTCTCTGCCAAGGTCCCGCCCATGCAACTTCCGTCCTACATTGCTGGCAAGCCCGTGAATAGCGGAGCCTCCCTTGAAGTGCGTTATCCTTGGGACGGAACGTTGACCGGGAGCGTGGCCTGTGTCGGCCCCGAGCATCTGGAGGAGGCGATCCAGCGGGCGATCGACCCCAAGAACGTTCCCCTGACCCGCTACGAGAGACATGCTGTGTTGCGGCGCGCTTCTGTATTACTGGCGGAACGGCGTGAGGAGTTTGCCAGCCTGATGACGCGGGAGACAGGTTTGGCAAAAGTCGAGACCCTCTACGAAACCAAGCGCAGTTCCGATGTGTTGGAATTTGCGGCTATGGAGGCATTGCGCGACGACGGCCAAAGTTTCTCGTGTGATATCTCTCCCAACGGCAAGGCCCGCAAAATCTTCACCACCCGGGAGCCTCTCAACCTGGTGGGCGCAATCACCCCATTCAATCATCCGCTCAACCAAGTGGTGCACAAAATTGCCCCAGCGGTCGCGATCGGGGCTCCTCTCATCCTGAAGCCCTCCGAGAAGACACCGCTCACAGCCACACGCTTCGTTGAACTGCTCTACGCGGCCGGGCTTCCGGGCTGGATGCTCAGCGTCCTGCATGGAGGTTTGGACACCCTGACACGTCCCCTGATCTGCGACGAGCGCGTGGAGTTGGTCACCTTCACGGGCAGCGCCAGCGTGGGAAGAGATATCTCCCGCCGGGCGGGATACAAAAAGCTCTGCCTGGAGCTGGGAGGGCACTCCCCGATGATCGTGATGGAGGACGCCGATCTGGATCTCGCCGTGGGGCTGGCAGCCGAGGGCTGCTTTCGCAACAGCGGTCAGCGCTGCACCTCCGTGCGCCGGCTTCTGGTTCACGAGCGCTTAAGCGAGGAGTTCACCCAACGCCTCGTCGCAAAGGCCGCCACCTATGTCTGTGGGGATCCCGAGGACCCGGACACGCGTGTCGGCACGGTGATCGACGAGAAAGCCGCCCTCCATTTGGAATCTGCGATCCAGGAAGCCGTCGGCGCTGGAGCGACCCTCCTTTTCGGCGGCATCCGGCGGGGAGCCCAACTCCAGCCGACGGTTCTCGGGAACGTTCCACGCACCGCACGGATGGCCGCCGTTGAATGCTTCGGTCCCATCGCCCCTGTCTATCCCATCCGCGATCTCGAGGACGCCCTTCAGTTCGCAAACGCCACCGCTTACGGCCTGAGCTCCTCCATCATCACCAACAAGCTCGAGGACGCACTGACTGCGGTGAGGCGAATCCAAGCGGGAACGGTCAATGTAAACGAAATCCCAGGCTACCGCTTGGAGCTCTCCCCCTTTGGAGGGGTGAAGGACAGCGGGCTGGGCATTAAGGAAGGGGTGATTGAAGCCATGAAGTTCATGAGCCATGTCAAAACCTTCTCCCTGCCCTGGTAGTTCTCCGGGTGCGATCGGAAGTGGCGGTCAGTTTTGAGGGATCCAGAGCCCGAGGGTCCCTCAACAGGAGGCTGAGAGACCTGTGGAACGATCCTCGCGCAGACCGAGCCTTGGCTCACCGGTTGCCTCCATCGACCCTCGCCAACGCAAGTGTACGCTCGGCGAATCACTCCTCGCGTCGCGAAAATAAAACGACAAGTGTGACATTTTGGCATTGTACAAATTTAGCCACTGTATAAATAGAACGGTTCATAAACAATGAACCTGCATTGAAAAAGCAAATTCCCATCAGTTCAGTTATCAGTATCAGTCAAGGCTGCCAGGGCGTGGTTAATCGATAGAACCTATTCGTGGCATGGCCAGGTTCGGCCCGAGTTTCGACGCGATCGACGGCGCTGGCCGGGATATCGGCCCACTTGAGCCAACGACTTTCGTTCACGTTGTCTTTGAACTGGAGACTGTAGGTGCGGTTGGAGCGGGCTAGGAAAGACAATGACGCACCCTGGGGAGAGGAGCGCGCCTCCACTCTTAAATAACTCAGGGGGTCCTTAGGATTGGTGCCAGCGATGAATTCCTGCCAGTTCCTCATTCCGTCGCCGTCTTCATCTGCCTCGGGATCAACTGAAGAGCTGCTCCCCGAGAAAGAGTTTTCCCAGTCATCGGGCAGGCCGTCCCGATCGCTATCCGCGATGTAGGTCAGGACGGCGTTGCTGGAAGTGATGCCCGAGGATTTCGCCAGGTTGGTGACTTGGATCGAATAGGAGTTCCAGGGAGGAGCAGCGTTGGTTCCGGAGAGGGTGAAGTAGGCGGTGTGCTGGGAGAGAACCAGAAAGCTACCTGGGAGGCTGCTCGGCACCAGGGCGTTGTTCCGTCGGAGCCGGTAACCAATGGGAAGCGTGGCGGTGTTCGTCACACTGACGCTGATCGTGATGCTCGATCCCGCGATGAGCGACTGACTGAGCGGCTGCTGAGTGATGACCGGATCCACGAGCAACGCTAGCGACGCGGGGTCGCTCATGACGGAGAGCGATGGGTCTGAGACCCGAACCGCGTATTGGGCAATGTCGGTGGATTGCACATCGGACAAGTTAAGGCTAGGCCCGGTCGCGCCGGGTATGTTCGCTCCGTTTTTGCGCCATTGATAGCGCAACGGGTCAGGGCCGTACGCCAGCACTCGGAATACGACATTGCTGCCTGGACGCACTAGCTGACTTTGAGGCTGGAACAGGATGCTAGGAGGCAACGCGAGTGTGAGGAGAGCATTCGAGCTCAGGACACTGCCACCCGCGTTGTAGGCTACAACATCGTATGTTCCGGCCTGAGCGGGTTGGATTTGTTTCAACGGAAGAGTGGAGTTGGTTCCGTCCGGGATGAGGTTGCCGTTGTGTCTCCATTGATATTGAGCGGTTGGGCTTGCTGTGGCCGAAGCGCGAAACGCGATTTCCTGATTCGCGGTCGCTGCCTGACTTATCGGCTGAAGGGTAAACCGAGGAGCAGTAGCACCGGTGGTGAGCGAACGTCCGGGGGTTTGGGGGGCACCGATCCAGGCGATGGGGTCGTTGCCATACGACGCTGTGTTCAGACGCTGCAAGGAGAGGCTGGTCCCATCGGTGGTGGCAGGCCAAGGAGCCTGATCTCGGTAATCTACTCGATCGACTTCAATGGAAACCCACTGTGCGTCGCTGAGGCGGTCGGGGCGTTGGAGGATGACTGTGTCCGAATCATTGTTGAGTTTCCCCTGATATGGCCCGAGGACTTGGGTTGCGGGGGGCACGCTGAGTCGCTGGCGGAAAGACCCGAGCCGCTTAGCGTCCGAGGGATCGAAGGCCACCACAAGCGCGAGTTCTCCGGCGGCAAGGGTAAGGTTCGTGGGAAAGTCGAAGGTGATTCCCCCTCTCAACCGCCATGCCAGGCTGGGTGTGGCCGGGTTGAGAAGCGTGATGGCTTGCGTCGAGGAATTGTGAATTTCAATGAACTCGTCCAGGAGGTTGTCGTTGCCATCCGGGTCATCTGGGGGATGAAATTGCAGCTCACTGAGGATGAGCGGTCCGGTTCGTGGAAGAGTGTTTGCCGAACCCAAGGTTAGGTTCTGCTGCGGGACGAACTGTTCGATACCGGCGCTGGTCAGATGACGGCCGAGACTCACGAGATTTGCCGAGGGGCCAAACCGGAAGCCGTGCAGGTAGCCCGTCAGTTCGCCCGCCCGATCTGCGCTGAACAACCAAATCTCGTCGCCGTTGGCAGAAAGTGCAAAACCGTTCACTCCGGCTCCGAAATCGGCCTCAGTGAACACTTGGTAGCCACCTGGGCTGATTCTGAGGTTTGCCGGGATACGAAATTTCTTGGGCGTTTTGAGATCATCGCTGAGCCACCAGCCGCCAATCTCCGCCGAGGAGGACGTGGGATTGTAGAGCTCAATGCGATCAGTCCACGGCGGGGTTTCCGTCCGACTCAAAATCTCGTTGATCAGGACGGGCGCGATGCCCAGGGCAGGGGGATCGTCGGTTCCCGGCGATCCAACAATCTTAGCGCTGGGTCGCCATTGCTCACGAGTTTGCCAGGAGTCAGGCTCCGCCTGGTCATTCACAGTCACCAGCGAGAAGCCCAAGCCGTCCGTGATCGGATACCAGTCGGGTTGGTAAGAGAAATCGAGAATCTCCTCACCACTGGCGTCGATAAGTTGAATGCGTTCGCCGCCATTGTCCAGCGATCCGAGGTATTGACCCGTAATCTCCTGTCGTGGTCCGTATCGGGCGGTGAACGCGGACAGATCCTTGACGATGAGGATCGTGCCTCCTGCTGCCAGTGTTAGATGGCTACTCGTTGAAAAATCGAACTCCACGCCATTGATGAACCGGATTCCGGTCAGATCCAGCGTGGTATCAGGTGAGATATTTTTTAATTCAACAAACTCAAAGGCGTCGCTCGGGCGGGAGTTTCCAGTCAAACCGCTGGGATGATACATTAACTCCGTGATGCGGAGAAAACGTTGGGCCGCACTGGGTGCGGCGGAGGTTGTGACCTGGTGCAGGGTGCGTCCGAGATCATCAATCAACGCGATGGTTTCCCCGCGGGCTGAGAGTTGCCCGCGGTAGGGGCCCACGACGAGGAGACGTTGCGTGCCCTTGGGAGTAACTGCTCGGCGACGGAAGGCCGTTGTGTCGGGAGAGACATACAGCACTTGAGTTGACCCGATCACGGTTCCGGGGTTGAACGTGAAGTTCACTCCGCCGCTCAAGCGCCAGTTGGAGAGATCCAAGGCATACGGGGTGGGGTTGGTAAGGCATAGATACTCCTCCGCCTGGATGCCACTCGCTGGGTTCACTTCCCAGCTCGCGATTTGGACCAACGCGTTCAGGGGCTGTGGAGGTGGTATGATCCCGTTGATGCCTGCTGCCGGGTTCCCGGAGGAATACGTCGTGTAGAGTTCGTTGCGTCGCACTCCGATATTCGCTTTCAACGTCCTGACTTCGTTCGAGACGACGTTTCCTAGGTGCGGGTAGGTAGGTGCGAACCAAGCATCTACTCTCTGCTCCAATCGTCCGACGGGGCCGAGGAACTCATCCATTACACTGCGTAGTCGACGGAGGATGAGGGGACGGATGAGGGGGTCGTTGAAGAGTCCTTCCCACACCCAGTTCCATTGATCCGGGTTGAGCCATCGGTGGGCGATGTCACCGTGGAAAGGGTGCACCTCATGATTGAGGTCGCCTGTGGAGCCCCAGGTGAGATCCATGTCCCAAGGGAAGATTTCCCAATCCCCGTTGCGTTCGGTGTCGCGGTAGAAGTAGAAGTTTTTCCGCACGGCATCGATGTTTCGACTGATTGTGCGCACGGCGAAATAGTTGATGAAGCTCGGAAGATTGAGATTGTCGAAGAGGAAAGCAGACCGAGCTTCGATATTGTTGGTGCCGCGGACAGCATCGGAGATGGCTTGAATGTCGGATCGGTTTTCGAAGAGTCGGGTCTTCTTCTCGACCCCATCCGTGACGTCATTGAACCCAGGTGTTAGTTCGGCGCGCTGCACGAACTTGTAGAGTGCTCCGTTGCGGTTGTAGCCCCGTCGTTCGAGAAAACGTTCGTCGACCTGCTCCACGTAGAGGGCGACCCGATCGGTGGCGTTGTTGGCTCGCATCAGGATGGGAAAGCAGTCATCTGCAGCGCTCCCGGCCGAGCGGTGCAAATCCCAAGACAACGGAATCCGCATGTAACTCGGGTCGCCACCGTTGCTGTTGAGGTTGGCTTCCTCGACTCGCCCGATGGCATCGCTGATGCGGATATGCTGTCCGGCGTTGAAGTCGAATTTCTGCGAGCCGGTCGAAGTGAAGCCGCCGCGCTCCCGCACAAAGATGTTGTCGAAGTATTCACCGTTGAACCAGACCGCTCCACGACTGCCGGTGCGGTTACGGGCGTTTCCTATGTTTTGGGCAAACCACTCCCAGATGGGTAGCGCGCTTAGGACGGTTGGGTTGGCGACAACGGTCCCGAGGTATTCTGGAGAGTTCTCGCGGTCCTCGAACAGCGGCCAGCGAGAGGTGCGGCCGATCGCGTCGGTGGCGGTGACGAAAAAGCGCACCAGCTGTCCTGGCTTGGAGGCATCGGCAGGGATCGTTGCTCCGTAGACTCCGTCCCCGGCGGCTCCATCCCCGTGGTTCCCATCATCCTGCATGGGGATGGTGTTCGTGATCCCGTACATGATGCGATAGCGCAGGCTGATCTCCTTGATCGGGCTAAACGCCTCAGAGACTCGCGCGGTTACCCTGATGTCGTCTGAGTCCGTGGGCCGCATTGGTGGGGTAGGGGTGAACCCGACTTCGGTCAAGATCGGCCCAAGATCGGTGGAGCCCTGGCTGTTCGGTTCGCCAGGAGTCGGCTTTCGGAAGTATCGTGGTACTGTGGTGAGCTCGCCGACGGAAGTGGCTTCTAGCTCAGCGAGGAGAAGGAAATCGCGGTTGGTAGGGCTGTAGTTCAGACCTTGAATTCCAAGAATGTTCGTTCCCTCGCGAAGAAACCCGCGTCCGGAGGAGAGGTTGAACTCTTCGAACCTCAGAGCCTGGTCGTTCGGATGCCGCTGGGTGGCGCTCGAATTCCACAAGACTTCGTTGGGTGCATTGGCACCAGTAATTTCTTGGCCGTTCAGATAAGCAACGAAACCATCGTCGTACTTGATGCGCAATTTCAACAGCTCAATCGCATTAACATTGGACACAACGAATGGCAGACGCAGGACGGCGGAACTCTGCCTTCCGAACATCACGGATGAAACGTCGGTTGTGAGAAGGTTGGCGTATGAAGGGCTGGCAACAAAGACTCCATTCTTTCCGGCTCGATAGAATTGGAGGATTTCAGCGGCCGATAGAGCTCGGTCGATGAGGAACACTTCATCAATCTGGCCCGAAAAAAAATCAGCTCCGATACCATTGGTTCCTCCGGTTCCAACAAGAAGCGGTGATGTTTCGTTCGGTGCAAACGTCGTCGCAATGGCACCTGCTGCGGCTCCATTCACGTAGAATCTAACGGAGGTTCCGTCGTAGGTGCCGACCAGGAAGGTCCAGGCGTTCAGGGTGGCTGTCGGGCCCGTAAGAGTCGACCAAGGAGCTTGAGTGCCAGAACCCGTCAAGAACGCCCACCGATTATTCACTCCGGCTTGGAAAGCAAAACCTTGATGAGGTACAGCTGAGCGTGATGACAGCGGAGATCGGATCCGGGCTCTTCCGTCTGTCAAGCG
>CAMAVD010000087.1 GCA_945861575.1 Akkermansia muciniphila | reverse complement strand
GGCCGCAGGGGGAGGTTCTGCACCGCTTAGAGGGCCACACCGATGTCGTCCATTGTGTCGCGTTTGATGCGGATGGAACCCGGCTAGGGGTGGCGTCCAGCGACGGATCCGTGAAGGTGTGGCTGCTTTCAGCGCCTAGGAACAAGCCTCCCGTGCAGGCGGTCGCACTCCTGGGACACACCGGCCCTGTTCTCGCTCTCGCCTTCAGCCCCTCAGGGCATACCATCGTGAGCGCGGGAGCGGACCGATCCATCAAGGTATGGAACGTACAGAGCGGGGCGTTGGAACGTAGCTTCAGCCAGCATGCGGAGGCCATTCACGCGCTGGCTTTCAAACCCATGAGTGGGGAAGCCGGCGGAGCTCCTCTGACGTGCATCAGCTCAAGCAGCGACCGAACCGTGCGCCTGTGGCAGCCAGACATTGGACGGATGGTACGGATTGTCCGCGGTCACAGCGCGGAGGTGTTTGCCCTGGCCTGGTCTGCGGATGGGAACGGATTTTACTCGGCGGGAGCAGAGGGAACTCTTCGCGAGTTTGACGCCCAGAGCGATGCACAGCGACGCCAATGGCAGGCTCATGACGATTGGGTCTACGCGCTGGCAGTCAGCCCCGACGGCCGCATCCTAGCCTCCGGAGACGCCTCCGGGCGGCTGATTCTAAACCGACTTTAGCAGATCGGCATCCTAAAGAGCCCGGGAGCCAAACACGGCGACTCCAAGCCACTCACCTCGGTGGACGCTGGCGTAGCGCAGGTGCTCGCCGACGAGTGTGCCTCATTCAGAGAGTGTTCTTCGAGAGACGCGCCCTCCGAATAATTCGAGGGGACAGTTTCCTACTGCACAGTGTGCTGAAGTGCGGTTTAACACTGAAGGACAGCGTCAGGCCCAGACGGTGTGAACGAAACCCTCCCATCCTCTTCCAAACAGGCCACATGGGACTTGCGCCTCGCTCACTGCTGATGCGACAGGATCTTCAGGGTCTGAAGGCGGTTTTAAGAAACCGAAAGAAAAACATGCGAATGCAGTCAAGTCCTCCAGAATTCTCACGATCTCCGCAGCAGTGAATGATGAGCCGCCAACGGTTTAACGCTTACTAGGTCCGGCAACATGAAGAAGCAACCAAATCGCATGACACATACAGAAAAAAGTGTTCCATGCGCAGGGTTCCCGGGACTTCTGATCGCAAAGGGCGGGATGCGCAATCTCATAAGCTGGCTCGGAAAGAAGGGCCGAGCAGGCATAAGCATTTTCTCAGATACCAGCACTCAAGAGACAGAAGCCCCGAAACTCGATGAGGCGTTCAATACTCTGAGCAGTCAGCGCGAAGGGATCGCCACATTTGGGGCCAGCTTAGAGGCTCGCTTTCTGGCCATTGCCACTGCGCTGGAAGAACTGCCAGGCCTCAGCGCGAGACTCGTCCGGGGTTCAGAGCGCCTTCTGGACCTGGCGGGCGGAAAGGACCGTGCTGGAACGATCATGGAGGACACTCTCGCGAGTCTAAGCGGACCAATGGACTACACCAGACGATACCAAGACTCCTACACCGCAAACCTGGCGGTGCTTCTCGAGAGCACTCAACAGATCGAAACAATGCTTTCCTATGAGAGGATTTTTCGAGACGCCACGGCTCCGCTCAAATACCTACGAACGCTTTTCCATGTCGAATCCGCAGCCCTAGGTCACGACGTCCAATCGAATTTCGCGTCCTTGACCGAGGACATCGAACGAATGCAGCTGCAGATGACGCAGATCCTGGCCGAAAAATTCGGCAAGTTGCAGTCGAACAAGCAGAGGGCCGAAGCGTTGAGGTCTCGCCTCTTCGAACAAGGCGTAAGTCAGGGCAAAGCAATCCGCGATCAAGAAGCGCAACTGGGGCAGTTTGTCGAGAAACTCAAAACCTTGCTGGCCAGTAACAAGGAAAAGGACAACCGAGTCAATGCCACCACTCAGCAGATCTCCCGCGAAGTCGGTTCACTGGTATTCGGATTGCAGGCGCAGGATTCCATCTCGCAGAGACTGGCGCATATCCTCGAGGCCCTGGACGGAATACAAGCCAAGTTCACTGAGTATCAGAGCCAGCCGTCTTCAGACATAAAGCGCAACGCGCTGCGCCACCTGGCGCAAGCGGCGCAAGCTGAGTCGGCACAACTAGAGGCAGTAGAGCATGACCTTGAGAAGGTCGAATCCGAACTTATCTCGACGCTATTAGCCATCAAGACTGAGGTGGAATCGCTAGAGAATATTTGCTTGCACCTCGACCCGTCCCAGCAGGTCACATCAGGTATTGATGGAATGGTTCAAATGCTTCTTGAGACACTGGATGCCGCGTTGGTGATCGCCCGCACCACAGCTTCCAGTGCCGAGGATGCGTATCAGTCGATCGCCCCCATAAGAGGACAAGCAAACAACGTAACGGAAGTGCTGCGCAAACTACATGGTGATATCAAGCTGATCGCCCTCAACGCTCAGGTGCAAACTGCGGGTATCAGCCAAGGGACCGGACTGGAGGTGCTCGCAGCCGAAACAGCGACCATCGCCCATGACACAGACAAGATCAGCAACCAAATCGCGCTGGGGTTGGATGATCTGTCGCAGAGGCTCAACGCTCTGGTAAACACCTTCGAGGCCATTTGCAACGAGGGCCTCCAAGGAACTGCGACATGGGCACGATCTTGCGAGGAACAAAAGAAGATCCTACACCATTACCGTGATGAGAGTCTTGCCGAGCTTCGCAGGATGTTTGAGACATCTCTACAGATCAAACAACTGACGCAGAGCATGGCAGAGCAAGTCCGTCCGAACGCTACTGCTTCCGAAGCCCTGCAGGCTACCCGCCAGACGCTGCAACGGCTGCAGGAATGTCTGGCTCCCCTTTTGGATCAGAACCCATCAGGCAGTGAGGATGCGCTGAAGCCCATGGAATACCAGAGAAACTGCACCATGGCGTCCGAGGAAGCGGTACAGCGGATTGCCCTGGGAAGCTCCTTGCGCTTTGACGAAGAACCGCAGAGGGCTCAGCCAGCCGGGATGAGCCCAGAGTCGGTATCGAACATCACCCTTTTCGACGATGTGCCCTCGATGCCAAGCGCAGACACCCTACCCACAGGCGAGCCGGAAGGCGGAGTGCCAGCGCGGCCACCAGATCTTGCAGCGAGTCCAAAGACCTCGCAGTCGGCCGTCCTGGAAAAGCCGTTAGGCAACAATATCGAACTCTTTTAACCTCGGAAACACATGGGAAAAACAATCATTACGGTGGATGACGCTTCCACAATGCGGAAGATGATCAGCTTCACTCTAAAAGCGGCAGGGCATGAGATCCTAGAGGCTGGCGATGGCGTGGAGGCGCTCACGACGCTGAAGGACCGCAGTGTCGACCTCGTGATCACCGACGTCAATATGCCGAACATGGACGGGATCACACTCACGCGCAACCTGCGGGCTTCGCAGCTGCATCAAAAGACTCCCATTATCCTACTCACCACCGAGTCGTCGCCAGAGAAGAAGGCGGAAGGAAAGGCCGCAGGGGCGACGGGCTGGGTCGTCAAACCGTTCCAGCAGGAGCAACTTCTAGCGGTCGTTGCCAAAGTGCTCGGCATCTAAACCCCCTCACCTCATCGAACCGTCCTAACCTCACCCCCATTTAACCCCATGCCCACGAACGACGAACTGCAGCAGCAACTGATCAAGGATCTCCTCATCGAAAGCGCCGAGGGTCTCGACCGTTTCGACCGAGAGATGCTGAGCCTTGAGAAGGGAGAAGGACAACCGGAGACGCTCAACGTAGTGTTCCGAGCCATCCACACCATCAAAGGAACCGCCGGATGTCTGGGGCTCAGCAAGGTCGAATCTGTCGCCCATGTGGGAGAGAACCTCCTCGACGCGGTTCGATCCGGGAAGCTCAGCCTCACGCAGGAGATGATCGGGACGCTGCTCTGCTACGCGGACGCTCTGCGCGAGATTCTCAAGTGCCTGGAATCCACCGGCAACGAGGGAGACAAGGATTACTCGGCTCTTCTCCAGAAGCTCCAAGAGCACCAAGTCGCAAGGACTACAGAGGCCACAACCCCCGAGGCTTGCCCAGCGAAGGCTGAGACATCAGCCTCGCCGACATGGGGTCTTTTTGATGACGACCCGTTGCCCGTACTCAGCCCAAAGCCTGAGTCGTCACTGCCCGCGTCTCCGCCCACCAGAACGCCCACTGCGGCGGAATCAGGTCCTGAGCGGGAGCCAGCAATGAAAGGACCTTCCGTTTCGGATTCGGCGATCCGTGTCAGTGTCGACCAACTGGACAAGCTCATGAATCTCGTCGGCGAGCTGGTTCTGGCTCGCAACCAGATCGTTCAATATTCCGGGCTGATCCAAGACAACTCCCTCATTGCCGCCTCACAGCGCCTGAACATCATCACGACCGAGCTGCAAGAAGGCGTGATGAAGACCCGGATGCAGCCCATTGGCAACGTGTGGACCAAGTTTCCTAGAGTGGTCCGAGATGTCGCGCATGAGCTGGGAAAGAAGGTACAGCTAGTGATGCAGGGAAACGAAACGGAACTCGACCGCACCATCATCGAAGCGATCAAAGATCCCCTCACCCATATCGTTCGCAATGCCATCGACCACGGAATTGAAATGCCGGAGGCGCGCGCAGTCGCAGGCAAGCCTGGAGAAGGAACCTTGCTTTTACGCGCCTTCCATGAAGGCGGGCAGGTCAATATCGAAATCATGGACGACGGACGGGGCATGCATGTGGCCAAACTCAAGGAGAAAGCCATGCAGAAACTCATGATCACTGCGGAGCAGGCCTCGCGAATGAGCGATCGTGAAGCCCTCAATCTCATTTTCCTCCCTGGCTTTAGCACCGCTGAGAAGATCACCAATGTCTCAGGCCGGGGCGTGGGAATGGATGTGGTGAAGACCAATATTGAGAAGATTGGTGGATCGGTGGACATCCTGAGCGAGCCAAATTCCGGAACGACGATCAAGATCAAGATCCCGCTGACGCTGGCCATTATTCCTGCCTTGGTCGTAACGAGCGGCGGCGAGCGCTTCGCGATCCCTCAAGTGAGCCTCCTGGAGTTAGTGCGTCTTGAATCTGACCAGGCCCTCAAAGGAATCCAGATGCTCTCAGGATCGCCTGTCTACCGCCTGCGGGGTCAGCTTCTCCCTCTCTGCTATCTCAACAAAGAGCTGGAAATCGAGGCCCCGGCTTCCTCAGCACCGCAAGGGCAGTCCACCACGGCACCCTCATCCCGAACTTCGGATGCCGTGAACATCGTCATTCTCCAGGCCGACGGACGCCAGTTCGGACTGGTGGTTGATGAGATCAACGATACTGAGGAGATTGTAGTGAAACCGCTGAGCAAACAGCTCAAGGGTCTCACCTGCTTTGCGGGGGCGACGATCATGGGCGATGGGAGGGTGGCCCTGATCCTGGATGTGCTCGGGTTGGCCCAGCACGCCAATGTCATCAATGAGGTCCGGGACCGCTCCATGGGAGACAAGTCGAAGTCGGGGAGCGGAAACACCAACAAACAGACACTCCTTCTCTTCGACGTCGGGAAGGGCAGCCGCCTAGCTATACCCCTCTCCATGGTGGCGCGCCTTGAAGAGTTTCCACGAGACAGAATTGAGCACTCAGGCACCCACCGGGTCGTTCAATATCGCGGACTGATCCTCCCGCTCATCCGTGTGGCGGACTACGTGACCGCCCACGGGGTCGCGGAGGAGGAATCCCCCGACATCATCCAAGTGGTGGTTTACTCAGAAGAGGGGCGCAGCGTCGGACTGGTTGTCGGCTCCATCAGCGACATCGTCGAGGAGGTAGTGAACGTCAGGCGGGACGCGAGGGGCCAAGGCATCCTTGGTTCCGCGGTGATCCAGGACCGGATCACGGACCTCTTGGATGTCTCCGCTATCATCCAGGCTGCGGACCCCAATTTCTACTCACAAAAGCCAGCGTTGGAGCTGGTCGCCTAACCAATCCCAACCCAACCTACGCATGAGCCATACCAAACAGTTCTGCACCTTCTTCATCGACGGTCACCTTTTCGGAGTGGAGGTCCTCAAAGTACAGGAGGTAATCCGCTATCAGGAGATGACACGCGTCCCCCTCGCCTCCAGAACCCTCCAAGGCTTGATCAACCTCCGGGGCCAGATCGTGACCGCCATCGATCTCCGGCGTCGCTTGGAGCTCCCGCCCAGGCCCACGCACCAACTCCCAATGAACGTCGTGGTGCGCAGCGAGGAAGGCGCCGTCAGCCTGCTCGTTGATGAAATCGGCGATGTGGTGGAGATGGATGACGATGTCTACGAACGCCCACCGGAAACACTGCGTGGGGTTTCCCGCGAGTTGGTGACCGGTGTGTATAAGCTCAAAGAGCGGCTCCTCCTGATCCTGGACACCGAGAAAACGGTGACCCTGCAGGCAGCCCCCCTGAAAGGAGCCTGATATGCTGCACGCCCTTTCCACACTGGTCCTGCTCTTCATCGCGGCGGGAGTCTACCATCGCAAACACCCGCGCACGCATCTACGCTACATGCTCGCTGCCTTCATCCTCGATGTCTCGCTCGTCCTCTACATCGAGATCGCCCGGCATGCCGTCGAGAAGATGGTACATCACAGCGGCTTTCTCCTCTGGTTCCATGTCGGGGTATCGGTCGCCGTACTCACGGCCTATGTCGCGCAGATACAGTTGGGTCGGCGGATTCTCCGGGGCTTTGTCGCCAGCCGCCAGATTCACATCCGCCTCGGACTAACCTTTTGCACCCTGCGCCTGCTAAACTACATCACGAGTTTCATGATCGTCTAAAGCGAACCGCCCGTCTCTTTCTCAAAAACAAAACATCATCCAAAGCAGAAAACACTATGAAAGCAACACTCCCAATCCCGAGCCGCAAAAAAGGTAACACCCCCAGATCCTCGCTTCCGCTCGACGGAAAGCCCGATCTCCACGCCGAGGTCGAGGATCTCCGAGGCCAAATCGCAGCCATCAACAAGGCCCAGGCAGTCATCGAGTTTGAGCTCGATGGCACCATCCTCACCGCCAATGAGAACTTCCTCAAGACGGTCGGCTACAGTCTGGATGAAATCCAGGGTCGCCATCACAGCCTGTTCGTCGATTCGGCATTTCGTGAAAGCGGTGAGTACCGGCAATTTTGGAAGGATTTATCGGACGGACGCTTCCAGAGCGCCGAATACAAGCGCCTGGGCAAAGGAGGCAAGGAGATCTGGATCCAAGCGTCCTATAATCCCATCTTGGATGCGCAGGGCAAGCCATTCAAAGTGGTGAAATTCGCGACAGACATCACCTCAATGGTGAACAGGCGGCAGATCGACCAGCGCTACTCATCGATGTCGGACAACTCACCGGTAAACATCATGTTTGCAGACAGGGACCTCAAAATCCAATACATGAACGCGGCCTCCACTCGAACGTTGAAGAGCATCGAGAAGCTACTACCGGTGCCGGTGGAGAAGATGATCGGCCAGAACATCGATGTCTTCCACAAGAACCCATCGCATCAGCGCAATCTCCTGGCGGATCCTAAAAACCTGCCAAGGACGGCCCACATCCAGGTGGGCCCCGAAACGCTGGATCTCTTGGTCAGCGCCATCTACGACGTCGAGCGCAATTTCCTTGGATCCATGGTCACCTGGTCGGTCATCACGGAGAAGCTAGCACAGGAGAAACGTGAGAAGGATCTCACAGAAGGTCTCAAAAAGACCCTGGCCAGCGTCAACCAGAACGCCCAGGCCCTCGCCAGTGCAGCCGAAGAACTCACCGCAGTCAGTCAGCAGATGAGCTCCAATTCCGAGGAGACCGCCTCACAGTCTAATGTGGTCGCCAGCGCCGCCGAGGAGGTGAGCAAAAACGTGGCCACGGTAGCCACCAGCGCCGAGGAGATGAGCTCCTGCGTCAAAGAAATCGCCAAGAACGCCAACGATGCAGCGAAAGTAGCGACCGAGGCTGTTGACGTCGCCAGCACCACGAATAAGACCGTCGCCAAGCTGGGTGAGAGCAGCGTCGAAATCGGCAAGGTGATCAAGGTGATCACCAGCATCGCGCAACAGACGAATCTCCTGGCTCTGAACGCCACCATCGAAGCCGCACGCGCCGGGGAAGCGGGCAAGGGCTTCGCCGTGGTAGCGAATGAGGTGAAGGAGCTCGCCAAGCAGACCGCTACCGCCACGGAGGACATCAGTCAAAAAATCGAAGCCATCCAAACCGACACCAAAGGGGCGGTGTCGGCCATCGAACGAATCAGCAAGATCATCGGACAGATCAACGACATCTCCAACACCATCGCCAGCGCCGTGGAAGAGCAGTCGGCAACCACCAACGAGATTGCTCGGAACGCCACCGAGGCCGCCAAAGGCAGCATGGAAATCTCAAAAAACATCGCCAACGTGAGCCTCGCAGCGAAGAACACCACCGAAGGAGCGAACAACACGCTCAGCGCTGCGACAGAACTCTCCAAGCTCGCAGCCGATCTCAAAGGGGTGGTCGACGCAGCAAGGATCTGAGATCGAATCGACCCAGGCAGGGCTCCGCTGGCACGGAGCCCTGCCCTCCACTGCGGAACAACCTCTAGATGAATCACTCTCGGCACCGCAGCGTTCAGCTAGGCCTACTCGCCAAGGATTTGGTCGTTCTGAAATGCCATGGCCGCGCCACACGCTCCCGAAGTTTGATCCTCCAAAAGGTCGTGGATCGACTCGGACTGATGCACGGGCTCCCTCAGAAGATCGGACAACTCCTCGCTTTCTCTGAACTCGAGAGCTCGGATGCGGCTTTCACACAGCTGACCGAGAACAAACCATCGCTATCGCCCGATGAGGCACTGGCTGCCATCCAGGAACAAATCGGTCTTCCGCTCCTCAACTGCTTCCGTTCCATTGAGCCCGTCGGAATCGGCGCCTCCATCGGTCAGGTTCACCGGGCTAGACTGCTCGACGCACGAAGCGTGGCCGTCAAAGTCCAGTATCCGGACATCGCTGAGCATATTGCCTGGGACCTCCAGGCGCTGGGTTGGCTGGCTGCCCCGATCGGCGACATGAGCCGTGGTTTCGATCTCGCTGCGTATCGCCGCGAGATAGGATCCATGCTTGAATGCGAGCTGGACTACGCGCGTGAGGCCGCAATGATCCGTCGCTTCCGGGAGTGGACAGCCGACTGGCAAGGGCTCCAGATCCCTGAAGTGGTAGAGTCTTTCAGCGGCCCCCGCTGCCTGACCACCACCTGGGTCGAGGGCTGCTCCGTAAGGGAGACCAGGGACTGGTCGATAGCAGACCGCAGCGCCGTCGCTTCCACCATTCTTCGGCTGTTTCTTAAGGGTCTCTTTGAGTGGGGTCTGCTTCACGCGGACCCAAACCCCGGCAACTACCGCTTTCTAGGACCGTCGGCGCAACACGGCCCGATGTTCGGGCTCCTGGACTTTGGATGCGTCAAGGCAATCCCCCCTAACTTCTCCCGTGCGCTGGGTGGGATGTTCCACGAAGCGATCCAAGGAAGCCTCTGCGAGGCCGGGGTCTGGAATTCATTTCTTTCCATGGGCTTTAACAGTGGGGCACTCCAGCCCGTACGTTCAAAGCTTGTGCCCCTGGCTTCCGCACTCTGCGCACCGTTCCTGGAGCAAAGGCCGACCCGGGCCGCAGACTGGCCCATAGCTCAAAGCCTCTCAACAATCCTCGGAGAGCACCGCATGATGTTCCGTGCCGCAGGGCCGGCTTCTTTGCTCTTCGTGCTGCGAGCATTCCAGGGTGTCCTGCAACATCTCCGCCACCTGGATGCGCCCATTCCCTGGAGAGATCTCTTCGTGGAATGCGCCTTGCCCGGCTCTCAACAGACCCCCCCAGAGGTTCAGCTCTCAGCCGCTCCCGTCGATAAACCATTGTCCGACATGAAAGCCGATTTCCTGCATATCCGGGTCAGCGAAGCCTCAGCGATCAAGGTCGCACTGACCTTCGACGTCTCTGCGACCGACCATCTGGACCAGCTCGTGCCCGCAGAGTTGCGGGATGGCCTGAGGGGAAAGTCCATAGACCTGGTTGAGATTGCTCAACGCTCACGCATCCGTGGGCACCAACCTGGCGAACTCTTCTCCTGGGACGAGGGAGCCAAAGCCGTCCGCGTGTGGCTGGCGTGAAACCGCACGTCTTTAATCTAAAAGCTCTACTCCGAACCGCGGGTTTCCGGCTTAGGCCGCTTATGCCCGTCCAGGAACCCATCGATCCCCTGCCTCGCTATGAGAATGCTCATTGTTGACGACTCCAAGGCCATGCGCGGTTTCCTCACGCAGATTGCCCAAGCCTTCGCTTTTACAACTGTCGAAGCGGAGGACGGACGCCATGGACTGGACACCCTTATCAAAAACGATCCTCGAACACCTTTCGACATCGCCCTAGTAGACTGGGACATGCCCCGAATGACTGGCATCGAGTTTGTGCGCTTCGTCAGGCGCAACCGCGAGTTCGATGGTCTCAAGCTCATGATGGTGACCACCAACAACACCGAGGAGAAGATTGGTATGGCCCTGGAGGCGGGCGCCAACGACTTCCTGATGAAGCCGGTGACCCGGGAAGCACTGGAAGAAAAGCTCACCCTGCTCGGTGTGATGCCATGAACCTGCCCTCTGAAAAATCAGCCGAAGACCGCTGAAAGCTAATCCCTTTATGCCAAAAATTCGAATCCTGGTAGTGGACGACGCCGTGGTGATGAGGAAGATGATCACCGAGGTGCTCGCGCGTGACCCGCAACTGGAGGTCGTAGGGACCGCGGCGAATGGAAAGATCGCCTTGCAGAAAATTCCACAGATCAATCCGGACCTCATCACCATGGATGTGGAGATGCCCGAAATGGACGGAATCGCCACGTTGAAGGAACTGCGCAAAACCTATCCCAATCTGCCGGTGATCATGTTCAGCACGCTCACTGCCAAAGGCGCAGCGACGACCCTGGACGCGTTGAGTTTCGGAGCGACGGACTATGTCACAAAGCCTGCCAACGTGGGGGGCGTGAGCGAGGGGATACGCCGTCTGGAAACCGAGCTTATTCCCAAGATCAAGGCACATTGCCGACATCTTAGGAAAGACGGCCCACCGGGGGAGCACACCCAGTTCTTTTCTCGCATTAAGCCAACAGTGCTCCCCCCGCGAGTCGCGTTCAAGAAAGCAGTTGAGATTGTCTGCATCGGAACCTCAACCGGAGGTCCAAATGCGTTGGCAACTGTCTTCAAGGGGTTTCCCAAAGACTTCCCCTTGCCCATTGTCATTGTCCAGCACATGCCCCCCATGTTCACCGCTCTCCTCGCGGAACGGCTACACGCCTTGGGCGGTGTCGGATTTCAGGAAGGAAAGCACGGGCAAAAGATTCTCCCAGGCCAAGCCTACATTGCCCCAGGCGGCAAGCACATGGAGGTAATAAGAGAAGGCTTCAACACCGTGCTTAATATGCACGATGGACCTCCCGAGAACTCCTGCCGCCCCGCTGTGGATGTGCTGTTCCGCAGTGTCGCAAGCGTCTATGGAGGCACCTCGCTCGGCGTCGTACTGACCGGAATGGGGCAAGACGGAATGCGTGGTGCCGAATATCTGCGCGAACGTCAGGCGCAGGTCCTGGCACAGGACGAGGCCTCCAGCGTGGTCTGGGGCATGCCGGGATGCGTGGTTCAGGCTGGATTAGCAGATGCCGTTCTCCCTTTGGATCGTGTGGGGAACGAAATCGTTCGCCGGGTGAAGGAAGGAAGATCTGCCCCGCTTCCAAAAGTGGCTTAGCCAACTCAGACAACCGCAGGCCAGGAAGCCCTATGCCACTCACTGCAGACAATTTCAAATTCATTCAGGCATTCGCCAAGGACACGGCGGCCATCATCCTAGAGCCGGGCAAGGAGTATCTCGTGGATACTCGTCTCTCACCCCTGGCTAAACAAGCCGGATTCAAGAATCTCGATGATTTTCTCAACCAGTTGCGGATGAATCGCACCGCGACCCTCTTCCACGAGCAGGTCATCGATGCATTAACGACCAACGAGACCTCCTTCTTCCGGGATTTCTATCCCTTTGAAACTCTCCGTCAGGACGTTCTCCCTGCGCTCATCGAGCAGCGCGCCTCTGTGAAGCGTTTGAAAATTTGGTCTGCGGCCAGCTCCACAGGGCAGGAGCTCTACACCATCGGTATGGTTGTGCGAGAGTACTTTCCGGCACTCAAGGATTGGAACGTCAGCATCCTCGGCACAGACCTATCGCCCACGGTGCTCGCTCAGGCAAAGGAAGGCAGCTATTCGCAGCTGGAGGTCAATCGCGGTCTTCCAGCCGGGCTCCTGCTCAAGTATTTTAGCAAGATCGGCAGCAAATGGGTGGTCAAGGATGATCTCAAAAGGCTCATCGAGTTCCGACCGATGAACCTAGTTAAGGCCTGGCCCATCCTACCCCTCTTCGATATCGTCTTCATTCGCAATGTCATGATCTATTTCGACCTGGAGGCGAAGCGAGAGATCCTTAAGAAAATCAGGCGGTGTTTGCATCCCAGCGGCTACCTATTCCTTGGAACGGCCGAGACCACCATGAACATCGATCCGGAGTGGCAGCCAATAACCGTGGGCAAGGCCACCTACTATCAGTCGGTAACACCCCAGGCTGCACTCGCTGCAGCCTGAATCTTTGGGATCCCACAGGCGGGCGATGGGCGCTTTCACATGACTCAACACTTCAGAGCAACGGGTGCACCGACTGCCAGATCTCGGTTGCCACATCTTCCATGGAACGTGTCGCATCAATGACGCGAACGCGTGAAGGTGAGGCTGCGGCGATGGCGTGAAACCCTTTCTCGACGCGCTCAAAAAAACTGCGATCCAGCTCCTCAAAGCGATCGAGCTGGCTCGTCACGGTTGCCGAACGTGATGCCCGACGTGCTTCGCTTAGTGCCACGGGCAACGAAAGGAGCAAGGTCAGGTCAGGCCACGTTTCGCCCACAGCGAGATTGATGACGGGACGCACAGCGTCCCAGCCCATCTCGCGTCCGAATCCTTGGTAGGCAATGGTGGAATCCGCAAAGCGATCGCAGAGGACAATCTCTCCCTCCTTGAGAGCAGGACGGATCACTTCCCTGACCAGTTGGGCCCGACTCGCATTCATGAGGAGCAATTCCGTCTCGACGGTCATGCCCTTGCTGTGAGCTCCATACTTGAGGGTGTGGCGAATCTCCTCTCCCAGCGGGGTACCTCCAGGCTCACGTAGAGTACGGACACCCCGTCCGATAGCCCGCAGACGCTCCGCGAGAAGGGTGATCTGGGTGCTCTTGCCCCCGCCTTCCGTGCCCTCGAATGTGATGAATCGTCCGGATGTCGCGGGTCGACCGCTCTGCTCGCTCATGGGGGGAAAGGTTGAGCGACAGTCGCCCGGAAGACGAGGCAGATTTTTGGTTCACGCGACCCGCGCAAGACCGCTTCAACCCTTCGCCCCGACGACCTATCAACAAAAGACTACTCATCCTCCGCCTCTACCGCCGCGAGCAACTCGGCTTTCTTGAGAAACACCATGGCCCTTTTGTGGTCTCGCTTCAGTTCATGATAGGCACCGAGGCGAAGATAGCCTTCTGAGGACGGATACTGCGCCACATGGTCCAGAACAGAATGATAGTTGGCTTCCGTCCAGTGCTTTACCAAGACAGGGACCTTTGGCCGAACAGCGTCCATGGTCAGTCCTTCTATCTGCTGAAGAACGCTATGGAAAACCACCACCATCACGCCTCCCAGGATAAACCCCTTCAGATTTGGGCGAACAAATATTGAGTTCTGCATAGTCAGTGCCTACGAACTCGCTTGCCAGCAGGGAGGCACCCACGGAATCGTGGACCTGCGGATCGGCAAGCGACACGCGCTCATTCCATCGGAGCAGGGCTCGCCAAGGTTTAGTGGCTAGGCAAAAAAGGAAAGGCTGCCGCCTCATTCCGAGACAGGAGAGGGTCGTCCCCTCGAGGCGCCGGGGAGAAGATAAAACGTCGACGGCGCATCCACCGGATGCAACCGTCGGCGTCGCACAAGGACACTGCTGGGAACCCTACTTCGGCTTTCGAGCCCGCCCAGCCTTCGGAGGCAATCCCACGCTCTTGAAGCGGGCTTTGACCTCCTTGAGATGGAAGTCGATGGAGCATAGCTTCCGAAGCTCAGCCTCTTGGAAGTGTTGGGCCACGTCCGGATCCGAAAGCAACTGCCGGAGAAAATCAGCATCCGGTGCACCCGCGTGCTTGGCCTGCCAGGTGAGCATCGCGTTGCGCTGCACCACTTCATACGCCTGTTCGCGAGTGAGTCCCTTGCGAATCAGAGCCAGCAATACCGTTTGCGAATTCCACATTCCCAGGGAAAGCCCGAGGTTCCGCTTCATATTCTCCGGATAGACAATCAATCCATCCATCATTCGCGTCATCAATGAGAACATGTAATCGAGCAAGGTGCAGGAATCGGGGAAGATGATGCGCTCCACCGAGCTGTGGCTGATGTCTCGTTCGTGCCAAAGCGCCACATTCTCCATCGCAGCAACAGCGTTCCCACGCAAAACGCGCGCGAGGCCAGTAAGCCGCTCGAAGGTGATGGGATTGCGCTTGTGCGGCATGGCGCTCGACCCCTTTTGTCCCTTGGCGAAGTACTCCTCAGCCTCCAGGACTTCGGTGCGCTGCAAATGACGAAACTCGGTCGCCCATCGCTCGAAGCTGGCCCCGATGACCGCCAGCGTGTTCATGAACTCGGCGTGAAGATCGCGCTGGACCACCTGAGTCGCGATGGGAGCTGGCCTTAGTCCCAGCGACCGACAGATAAACGCCTCCACCCGTGGCGAGAGGTGGGCGCTGGTTCCCACCGCGCCCGAGACCTTGCCGACAGCCACTATTTCCCGCACGCGCTCGAGCCGTTCCAAGGCACGACCAAACTCATCATACATCAGAGCTAGCTTGAGACCAAAGGTGGTCGGCTCAGCGTGGATGCCATGGCTTCGACCGATGCAGGGAGTGAACTGATGCTCCATCGCACGGCGAGCGATCACGGTCCTCAGCTCAACGACGTCTGCAATGAGAATATCTGCGCTCTGCACCATTTGGACGGCGAAGGCGGTATCCACAACATCACTGCTGGTCAGTCCAAAGTGGAACCAGCGGCTCGCCCCATCATTGATGTACTCCGACACGCTGGTCGTGAAGGCGATCACATCATGATTGAGTGTTTTCTCCAGCTCCTTGCATCGCTCCAGATTGAACGCAGCGCGCGAGCGCATGAGCTCGAAGTCTTTGCGAGGAACAACTTTTTCCTTCACGAGCGCCTCGGTCGCAAGGAGTTCGATTTGCAGCCAAATCTCAAGTTTGCGCTGCTCCGTCCAGATTTCCCGCATGGCGGGACGTGAATACCGTTGAATCATCGGCCTGATTCAACCGGGAAAGCGCCCCCGTCGGAAAGCAGAATCTTAGAACTAGGCACTCAAGAGCTTTTCAGCTAACACCCTGCGATATCGGTGATGCCCCAACTTTTCCTCTAACCTTCCGCTCCCTCCTTACAAGTAAGTAGTGAACCTAGAAACGCGAGCTGCCCGGCACCGATCTGACGCAAGATCTTGGCGAGCATGGCCTTCCTCGAACCTCGCCGTATCACCTCGCGCTTCTAGGTTCAAAGCGCCAGCAACTGAATCGCCACTGAATAAAACCCGCTGCGGGTCTGACGTTCCACAAAAACCTCAGCCTCACCTTCAAAGCCGATCCATGCCCATTGGTCCACTTCCCCTTGCGATGTCAGGGCGAATGGAACGACCTGCCACTCGTCGGTGAGACGTGCACGGAATCGCACTTCATAGGATACGGAAGTGAAGGTTGGAAACCGAAGCCTGAAACGTCGTCCCTCCCCCTGGAGGCCCAAGCTGGGCGTCAGGCTGAAATTCAAACCTGGCACGCGGATGGTCAGCAGATCCTGTCCGTCAAACTCGATCGGGTAAGTTTTGAGATCGCGAGTGGACGGACCCCGAATCAGCTGTCCATCGATTCCATAGAGGGATCCATGACAGGGGCAAGCGAGCCCCTGCTCGAACTCATCGAACGACTCCACCACACAGTTCTGGTGGAGACACTGCGAACTCAGGGCGAAAAACGAGTTCCCTGCCCCTCGATTGACCAGAATTGGATAGAAGTCTCCGTCTGGAAACTGGTCGGGGCCGATGGGATTTATGCCCAAGCGGATCGACCCCAACTCATTCAGCAGGGTCGGAAACTCTTGGAGGGAAATACGGATGGCACCGCTGATATCCGGCGTGGCAGCCTCCATCTCGGCAAGAAAGCTACGCCGGGAGAGCTTGCCCGAAAAGGACAGCCCCACCGCCCCTAGCGCAAATTGCTTAAGCGCCTGGCGACGCGGCAAGAGAGGAGAGGGTTCGGACTTCACCCCAGCACTCTAATGCAAACCCGTCAAAAAACCAAGATTGAACAGCAGATAGCCAAGCTGGGTCAGCCCGCCGATGATCCCTACGAGGCCCGCCAGAAAGAGGTGGAAGGTCTCCTCCGACATGCGAGCATGATCACGGAGCTTGAGCGCGGTCGTCCAATGGGTTTGTAGCAAACGCTTCACCCAGTCCAGGCCCCGACGCCATCCGCGAATCGCTTCGCGCATGCGTTCAGACTGTCACCTGCTTCTCACCATGACGAGGCAGAAATCGGCGGAAGCCCCGGCTGGGGCGCATCGCAGATTTTTGCAGGGTGCCTCGTAATCGTAATCGTAATCCACGATTACGAGGGGAAGCGGTTCAACGCGAGTGCAAAAAACTGTGATGCGCCCCACCGACCCCGTAGAAAGCGCCCAACCCAATTCCCTGAAGGCAAACCGACTTCCCCGAGCGCTCAATGAACGCCCGAGGTGCAACGCCACACAGATCGATCACGGAGCGTGGCGGCGGACGCGGAAAAATTTGAAACCGGAGGTTTCAACTGGGATCTCCAGATGACGAACCCCGTCTGTCCCCACGACCCCCGTGATATCAATCGGCGTCCAGGCTTGAAGATCCACACTGCCCTCCACCTGATCACCTGAGATCGAAGTCCCCGTCCAGCTCAACCGGATGCGGTCCGGGCCGCTGCCGTCTTCCGATGCAAACACACGAACCGCGAGGGTGTAACGAGAAGGCCGGAACGATGGAACGAATGGGATTCGGACGCGATCGTCGACTCCGTCGAAGAAGAAGCCGCCTCCCCGCATCCCGGGACCGCCCCGGGCTCCATTCATAAGTTCACCCGACTGAGCGAAGGCAGCGTCGGTGACGATCCCACCCTCCTGAAATTCCGCCCGCCAGAACCCCAAAAGGCCGCTGGGTGCATCGGCACACTCCAGGCAGGGCGAGAGTCCCGAGCGACTGGCGGAAGCCAGAACTTCTCCTGAGGACAGTGCCCGGCTTTTCCCGAACTCGCGAGGGCTGTCACCTCGGCTTGGGAAAGAGCGCGGTCAAATATCCCCACTTCGTCCAACGCGCCCTGGAAGAAGGAAGCGGTGTCGACCACCCGCCCCCCGATCGAATCCTCCAAGCCGAAGTTAAAGAATCCGTCGGGCACCCAGTTCACAATGGGCTGATTGGAAAGATTTCTAACTTCAGAAGTTGCCTCCTTCCCATTGAGATAGAGCCTGCCCTGCTGGGCCACAAAATCGATGGCCACCGCCACATGCACCCACTGATCCGAAGGGATTGAGACAGAGGTGGCACTGAGCTGAGCGTCGCCGGCCGGCGACGAAGGAGTCCAACGGAAGCTAAGCAGGTTCGAGCGCATCAACACACCCCCAAATCCCTGCCCTCCCTCCGCTCCCACCCCCATAGCCTCCCCTCCGCCGCCCGGCGGCAACTTAGCCCAAAATGCATAGGTCACCGCCGAAGAACGCCTCATGGATGAGGACGTCCCGAGACTTACAAGGTCAACCACCGTTCGGCCGTTGATCCAGATCACTGCATCGTCGTCGGCAAAATAACTGAGCAATGCGAGACGAAGATCCGGTGGTGCCAGGAACTTTTTGCGGAAAAAGGCGGGGCTGGAGCCGAAAGGCGCTGGATCATCCGCCCAGATTAAAGCCTCCCTGGGGGAGCGAAACACGGGCTCATGCCATCCGGCGGTATTACTGTCGTCGAAAGTAAGATCACTATTCCAACCCGCATCGGTGGTGTCAAAAGTAAGTCCCACACTCTTCAAAGGGGTTCCTTCTAAATTTCCAAATGGGGCCTTTACTCTCCAGGTCGAGAGGTCCGTAACTGCCAGCGTCTGAGTTTCGATCACCTCTCCAAAGCCATCCAATTCCACGATACGGGGAGACAAAGCGCTATTGGGAGCTTGCACAAACTCTGCCCGGAACTCGCGGGCCACGACAGGGCTCACATCAGCGGTGAGGTCGAACTGAGCCGATCCGGTGACAGGATCGGGCGGATAGGGGGAAGGCGTTGCGGAGCGGTGCACCGGGATCCATTGATCATTGATCAAGCTACGCGCAAACAGT
>CAMAVD010000086.1 GCA_945861575.1 Akkermansia muciniphila | reverse complement strand
TTTACGAGAACAATGCGAACTGGGTGAGAACGCTGACGTTCAAGCAAAACGCAACGCTCCGTGTGACGACGGAGCAGCGGTATGACTTCCTGGGTCGGCTCAGGGAGGTGAGCGCACGTCTCAATAGCAGCAGCGGGCTGCCCGCCGTGCCGGGAAGCTTTGACGTGGTGGGGATGGTGGCGTCTGGGTCGCAGACGGTGACGGTCAATGGAGCGACGCCGTATCGGAAGGGTGGGTTCTTCCGACAAAGCGTGACTGCGGCCAATACAAGCGCCGCGCAATGGACCGCCGTCACCGTTGCAGCCCCTGGGCTGCCGGGAGGTACGAATACGGGTAATGTGTGGGTAGCCAAGTCGGCGGAGCTATACGCTTCCGATGAAGATGGGAATCTGCTCAACGATGGGCGATGGAACTATGTGTGGGACGGTGAGAACCGGCTGGTGAGGATGACCGCTGGAACGACGGTCGGCCCCCAGTTGCGACTGGATTTTGAGTATGATTGGCGGGGGCGGAGGATCGGCAAGAAGGTCTGGAGCAATGTGAACGGCACCGGACAGCCCACGCTCTCGCGGGCGTATCTGTATCGGGGTTGGAACCTGGTGATGGAGCTCGATGCCGCTGCGGCACCCAAAACCATGCTGACGCAGTATGTATGGGGGCGGGATCTGGCGGGTGCAGTGGATGGGGCGGGATTGCCGGGGCAGCAAGGACAGGCGACAGCTGGGGGAGTGGGAGGATTGGTGGAGATCCGCACCGCTACGGCGACGTATGGGGTGGTGTATGATGGCAACGGGAACGTGATGGGACTGGTGGACGGGAGCAATGGCACGGTGGCAGCGCGGTATGAATACGGCCCCTTCGGAGAACTCGTTCGCGCTTCCGGTCCCATGGCCAAGAACAACCCCTTCCGGTTCTCCACCAAGTATCAGGACGATGAGACCGATTTGGTTTATTACGGCTATAGGTTTTATAATGCGTCCACAGGCAGGTGGCTAGGTAGGGATCCGATCGAGGAATGGGGTGGCTTGAACCTGATGGCCTTCATCTACAATGATGGGTTGAACTGGGTTGATTTATTGGGGCTGGACGGAGCGTCTACCGCCGCATCTGCGCGGGCGGAGTTGCTCTCTGACGATGAGGGTGCGCAGCGAACGGTTTGCTACTATCAAGGAGTGAGGGATGGCGGGGTATCTGCGGCAAAAGTGCTGGTAGACAATGTTCCTGTTATTAGTGACGCGGCCATTGTAGTTACTGGGGAGACGCTTTCCGGGGAATCCTCCAGCAGAACCGCGGCGGTTGGGGGCATGATCGCGGGGCCAGTCGTAAAAATAGTTAAAACCGCGATTTCTAAATGCAAAACCCTGGTGTGTGTGACTCGGAAGTGGTTTTCACCGGCCGCAAAGACAGCACCGAAGCTCCTTGGACCAGTAACATCGTTCGGCGCGAAAGTTGAAGGTCAATTGGCTGGGCGTGGTTGGACGAAAGACTTGGCTCAGTCCGCGATTGAGAAGCCCACCCGAACTGTGCCTTGGACCGATACCCGCCATTTGCCTGGTGCTGGGAGGATGAATGACCCGGCAACTGCCTTCTACGGTCCGAGAGGCGGATACGTAGTAAGGAATAACCGGACGGGCGACATCATTCAGGTTTCCGACCGAACTGACCCAGGCTGGAAAGCTCCATGGGATTAAAGTTATGTCAGAACTCATTGAACAACTGGCCGGCAAGCTCGGCATTCCTGTGCGAGCGCGAGGCGCATTACGTCTGATTCGGCTTCAGGACTGCGGAAGAATCGTTGAAGCCTGCAGATCCAGCAGGGTGCTAATCCTCGGCATTGAAGCATTCACGTTGTCCGAGGGAAAGGTCATCCCCGACACCGATTTGATTGCGGACTTCTCAGAATTGGCAACAAGGCAATGGGATGCTGCCTGCATTGAGGCGGGGCTCTCAGCAGAAACTTATTTCAGCACCGCCAAAGACCGAACAGACGTGTGGTTCGACTTCAGTTTGCGAGGACGCGAATGAAAGAGTTTCTATCGAGACTGGATTGCTCAGTTTGGTTGCTCCTGTCCAGTCACGCGAGGCCCCCCGGGGTCACCCATTGGAGTGTTCCGTTAAGAGACAAAATGTTTCTGTTCCCAAAATTGTTCATGCGCACAGGAGGGGAACCTGAATTCCTCGCACGAAGGCACGAAGCTCACGAAGCTTTCTGAAGGAGGCGGGGATTTGCGTGGGGACGAAGAGTTGGGATTCAGGTCTTTCTTGATCCAATCTGAACCGGTCCGGAGCTTAGTGAACATCGTGCCTTCGTGCGAGGAATTCGGCTTTCTGGACCGGGTCTGGACACTGATGTTGTCGTGGTGAGTGACCCCTATACGAGTTGAGGCGTGGGGACAGGCTTGCATCTACGGAACCTGCAGGGTGGCCTTTCAAAGCCGGGCAGTTGTCTGTCGGTGGGTTTCGGGGCAGCGGAGGCAGCCGATTCAATGTGTTGATGCTGAAAGTCCACGCGCTGAAAAACGGCAATGGCCTGCGCGTGTTGAAAGACCTGACTGACGTGGCTCCATTGCTGTTGGTCAATTGTCAGCTGGTTAGGTGTGCCCCCTGTCTTTTGGACACTTCCATTCTGGACGGCTCCGGTTGCCTTGGCGCAGTCTGCCGCACATGAACCGATGGCGAGCGCTTCTTCAATCCTGGGTGATCACTGTCATTGCCACAGCACACCTTCAGGCAGCTTCGATCCCCGACTCTCTGGTGATGGAGGGCATCCCTGCGATTTCCGATCCGGTGAGAGCGTCTGCCGCACGCTATCTCGATTTCCGAATGGCCGCATTTCTTGGTTGGCATCCTGTTCAGCGAGCGATGCTTATCAACACTCGCTTTGGCGACGTGCCGCAACTTCATTGGGTGGCCCAGCCTCTGGGGGCTCGCAAGCAGTTGACCTTCTCTCCGGAGCCAATTCGTTCCGGTGTGATCCGACCTCGAACGGGCGAGTCGGTCGTGTTCTCGCAAGATTCCGGGGGAGGAGAGTTTTTTCAGCTGTATCGCTTCGACTTTGCTAGCGGCCGATCGACGCTGCTTACCGACGGCAAATCAAGGAACTCCGGTGCCCGGTGGTCTCATGGCGGACGATGGCTGGCCTTTAGCTCTACTCAGCGCAACGGGCGGGACACAGATCTCTACGTGATGAATCCAGAGGATCCGACGTCCGGCCGGAGGGTGCTCGAGGTGAAGGGGGGAGGGTGGCAGATCAACGACTGGTCCCATGATGATCGACAGCTTTTGGTCAGTGAGCACGTGTCTATCAGCGAGGTGTGGCTGTATCGATTGGAGGTTGCCACTGGCGTTTTGACTCCCTTGTTCCGCTCCCGCGAGACTCCCGTATCTTACGGTGCGGCCTTCTTCGATCGCGATTCCCGATTCCTCTACTGGACCACAGATGCCGCTTCTGAATTCCAGCAGTTGTTTCGTGTGGAAGTTGCTTCGTTGAAGGCGACGCCACTGACCAAGTCGCTGGAGTGGGATGTCGAGGAGGCCGAACTCTCACCGGACTCGAAGCGGATCGCAGTGGTTGTCAATGAACGTGGAAACTCCAGGCTCCGCGTTCTGTCATCCGCGACAGGTCGCGTTTTGACAGAGGCGCGTCTGCCGGTGGGGGTTATTGGAGGGATAAGATGGCATGAGAATGGCAGGGATCTCGGGTTCACCCTGTCCTCCGCGCGCTCCGCCAACGACGCCTACTCCTTAGACACGCGCAACGGATCTTTGACTCGGTGGACCGAGAGTGAGACGGGTGGATTGGATGCTTCGGCTTTTGTCGAGCCGGAGCTGGTTCGCGTGAAGAGCTTCGACGGCGTTGAGGTCTCCGGTTTCTTGTACCGCCCCGATGCGAAGCGCTTCCCTGGCAAGCGCCCGGTGGTCGTCAATATCCATGGAGGTCCTGAATCTCAGTCCCGCCCGATTTTCCAGGGCCGCATGAACTATCTTCTTGAAGAGTTGGGGCTGGCTCTATTCCTGCCCAATGTTCGTGGATCGAGCGGCTTCGGAAAAACCTTCCTGAAGCTCGACAATGGATTTCAGCGTGAAGATTCGGTGAAGGACATCGGCACCTTCCTCGATTGGATCCATCGGGACCCGGGGCTTGATTCCAAGCGGGTCGCGGTGATGGGTGGCAGCTATGGGGGATACATGGTTCTGGCCTGTATGGTGCACTACAGCGACCGGCTTAAGTGTGGCGTGGATATTGTGGGAATTTCGAACTTCCTCACCTTCCTCAAAAACACCCAGGACTATCGGCGTGATCTTCGTCGGGTCGAGTATGGGGATGAGCGCGATCCGAAGATGGCTGAGTTTCTCGGGAGGATTTCGCCGCTCACCCAGGTGTCACGGATGCGGAAGCCGCTCTTTGTCGTGCAGGGGAAAAACGATCCGCGGGTGCCGCTGTCTGAGGCCGAGCAGATGGTGAAGGCTCTGAAAGAGCAGGGGAGCAAGGTCTGGTATTTGATGGCGAAGGATGAAGGACACGGATTCGCCAAGAAGAAGAACGCTGACTTTCAGTTTCTGGCCACCCTCGAGTTCTTCAGAGAGAATCTCTAAGTCTCACTGTGGCGCGCTGTTGCCGTGGTCACGGCTGAACACGCTATGGAAGACCAATTCCTTAATTTTCCACAAGAGCGACATGGTGAGTGCGACGGGAAGAAGTGCTAGAAGCATTCCGAACCAGAGTCCCCCTTCGCTCAGAAATGCGAACCAGGGGAGCATGAAGGGTGGAACGAGATGGAAGCGCGTTACCAACAGGTAGAAAACCAAGCCGCCCCAGACAGGCGTCAGGATCCAGCGGCCCATGCGAGCGAAGACACGAGTTTCCTCCCGGAGCGCTTCATCGGGTAGCATCGCGACCAGGCGGTCCAGGAGGGGGTGTAATTCGATCAAAAAGTAGAGGAATGATACTGCGAGCAGATCCACCATGCTCCGGAAAGCGGTTTGATTTGGGAAACGGCTCCAGAAGAATAGAAATGGGCAGAAGCCTAGGTTGAGCAGGGAAGCGATTCGCAACGCTTCCACCGTGCGCTGCCAGATACGCTCGCGGCGTTGAAAATCTCCCAGCAAGTGGATCCCATAAGCCACCAACGCGAACGCCGAAACCGTGCCCCACAGATGCAGTGCGCGGGGGTGATCCGTCTTCACCGTTTGGACGACCAGCACAAGAACAAGCGGTAGTCCCCAGAAAAGGCAACTGAGTCCTCGAACCAAGCTGCCCAGCGAAGGAACCAGACCGACAGACGCAGGGTTGACGGGGTCTAGGGCCTGATTCTGGAGCGGCGGTGGCATCGTCATCAACCCATCAAAACTCCTGGTGGGGTAGGAGCTTCGGCGTTTTGCACCGCCTGTCTCTCTGGTTTCACCCGTCACTGGATCCCCAGGTAGGTGTACTCGCGCAGGCCCTTCTCATAGTCGTCCAGCCAGCGCATGCCTTCTGAAGGTTTCATGCGGTCGGACTTGATGGCCTCATCGATCTGCGCCTTCATCTGGCGCTTGAGCTCGTTCTCGTCGTACTGCACAGCCGAGAGCGCCTGAACCACGGTGGAGCCTTCGATGATTTCCTCAATGTAGTATCCCGTGGGTTCGTCAGGATCCAGGAATACATGGACCTCGTTGACCCGGCCGAAGAGGTTGTGGAGGTCTCCCATGATGTCCTGGTAGGCCCCCATCAGGAAGAAACCCAAGTAGTAGGGCTCTTGCACGATCCCGTTCCTTTTCAACGCGTGCAGGGGCAGAGTGTCTCGCACATCTCGCAGATCGATGAACTTGTTGATCTGGCCGTCGGAATCGCAGGTGATGTCCACCAGAGTGGCTTCGCGGGTGGGCCGCTCATCGAGGCGGCTGATCGGCATGATGGGGAACAGTTGGCCCAATGCCCAATGGTCCAGAAGTGACTGGAACACTGAGAAGTTGCAGAGGTACTGGTCTCCCAGTAGATCCTCCAGCTTGCGGATTTCCTCGGGGATATAGGATTGGCCTCGGAACCCGCTGACGACCTCGTCGCCGATCTCCCAAAAGAGCGATTCGATCTTCGCCTTCTCTGGCAGATCGAGCATCCCGAGGGTGAACATATGATGGGCATCCTCCTTGCGCTCCAGGGCGTCATGGTAGGCTTCCAGCTTGTTGAGCTTCGGTAGGTTACGGCGGATATCGAGAAGCTCCTTCACCAAAGCATGCTCATTGTCCCCGTAGGTGAGGAGGCCGCTGGGGCGGTTCTTCTCGATGGAGCCAAAGACTTCGACCACCAGAACGCTGTGGTGGGCCACGATGGCGCGGCCACTTTCGCTAATCACGTCAGGGTGGGGGACCTTCTCCTGATTGCAGACGTCTGCGATGTAGTAAATGATGTCGTTCGCGTATTCCTGCAGGGTGTAGTTGGTGGAGCTGTCGAAGGCCGATCGGCTTCCGTCATAGTCCACCCCAAGACCACCTCCGACATCCATGAATTCGATTGAGAAGCCCATTTTGTAGAGCTTTGCATAGAGGCGCGTCGATTCCTGAACTGCCTTTTTGACGGTCAGAATGTCGGGCACCTGCGAGCCGATATGAAAATGGAGAAGCTTGAAGCAGTGGGTGAGCCCCTCAGATCGGAGCAGTTCGGTCGCATCGAGCAGTTCGGCGGTGCTCAGCCCGAACTTGGCATTTTCTCCACCGCTTTCGGCCCACTTCCCTGCACCTTTGCTCATGAGGCGAGCTCGAATGCCGATCATTGGTTCGACGCCGACCTGCTTGGAGAGCGTCACGATCTGTCGTAGTTCCTCGATCTTCTCGACGACCATGATGACGCGCCGCCCGAGTTTGAGACCGAGGAGCGCCATGCGGATGAACTGCGCGTCCTTGTAGCCATTGCAGATGATCAGCCCATCCCGTTGGTTCTGAAGGGCCAAGCCCGCGAAGAGTTCGGGTTTGCTGCCGACCTCCAGGCCGAATTGGAAAGGTTTCCCTGCGTCCAGAATCTCCTCGACGACCTCGCGGAGCTGATTGACCTTGATTGGGAAGACACCTCGGTAGTGTCCCTGGTAGTTGAATTCCTTGATAGCCCCCCGGAAGGCCGTGTTGATGGCCTCCACGCGGTGGCGGAGGATGTCCTGGAATCGGATCAACAGCGGGAAACGCAGGCCGCGGGCCCGCGCTTCTTCGATGATGTCGGAGATCTCCACGGCCGCGCCCGCGTCGTGAAGAGGAGTCGCCACCACATGCCCGTCGGCATTGATGTCGAAGTACTTCGCTCCCCAACGCCCAATGTTGTACATTTCGCGGGCGTCCCCAATGGTCCAAGCAGATGCCGAAACGGCGCTATCATTCATGTCGCAATCAATAATTCGAGCCGCATATTAGAAACGCGTCGCGAGAATTCAACGGAAGAAAACAGGTTCGGTCAGTTTTTTCTTGGTCGACACAACCGCCCGGAGGGTCGCACAGAGGATCGATCTTCGGCTTCTTGGTGTGTTCGCGCTCCCTTGAGTGGGGACGCCGACTGCGGATCTCATGCGTTTTGCAGAGCAAATCGCTCCGTCTTGCTGCTCCAAGCGTTTTCCCGCCGCCGCCTTGGCCATCGGGACCCTCGGTGATTCGGATGGAGAAGGCTGGATCTCATGAAATTCCAGTTATCGGCCCGTTGGGAGGTCTGCCAAGAGGATCAACCCCTCTCAAATCGCCTGGACAGGCTTCTAGAAGGAGATTTTCGCGTAGATCGAACCGAATTGGTTCACCTCGGTTTGATTCTTGAACTCGGGGGTCCTGAACACATGCAAGTAGCCCAATTCGATGTGATGAAGCGTGAGGTTGAATCCGATAAAAAAGTCCCCAACGAGGTAATGCTTGTTCACGCTTTGTCCCTGCCGGTAGAGATTGCCGTCCAGGAAGGTGTTGCGTCCAACCACACGGCCTTCGCTGCCGACGAAACCTTGCACGCTCCAGTGCCTGGGAGCCGACTTAGAGAGGCCACCGCTGGTGGTTGAAAGTGAGTCGATGGAGCGCAAGCCGAAGTCGTCGGTGAGATGCCAGCCTAGTCGAACCATGCCGCCTGCCCGCACGGTATCCTCGATAGTGCCTACCACTCCGCCGCCCCAGGGAATGAACTGGATACCGACGGGTTCCTCGGGCTCCGAGAGGTCGAGCCGATACGCCCGTTCGAACTTGAGCCGAAAACCGGGTTCGTCTCGCAACTGGTTGCGCCAGCCTTGGGGAAGGTCGAATCCCCGGATTTCATGAACCCAGATCTGAGATTGGCGTCCGAGTGAGGGCGAGCCGAGGGTGCCCACCTCCAGTTCCCAGCTTTCCTGCACTGGGAACCCTCGCTTGTGTGTCACGCCGTTCCGCTGGAGGATCCAACCGGCGTAAAGCCATCCCGAATACGGGCGATCCTCCCCCAGTCGTTGCACTGTGGTCAGATCGGCCGGTGTGTAGAGGTTCTGGCCTGCGGCGTAGCCACTTCGCGAGGATTTAAGGTCGAATCCCCAGGCAGGCAGCCAGGCGCTGACGGCGGCCATGCCAAGAGGGGCGTGGCCATCTTTGTGGAGATAGGCGAAGCGTATTCCCTGCGTGTAGTGGCGGTCGGTATTGACGAAGAGGTCGTTCTCCTCGTTAAAAATGAGCACGGCACCCCGGTCGTAGGTTGGGCGCTCGCTGGCCATGCCTGTCAGGGGTAGGACCCCAGCTAAAATCAGGGTGAGCGGAAGGAGCTTCCATGACGTTGGACGAAAGGGCCTCGTGTCCGCCTTGGTGGGAACTTGGGCAGCTGCCCTGTGCCGGAGTATCATCGGGCCGGACCCTATCAGGGCGTCCCAATTCAGCCCAAGACTTTTCAGAACTGCGGGAAGAACACATCGGGAGGTTGCCCTCGTGACCTCCTGCCTTCCTGCCTAGCAACCTGTCGGCGCACTCCGACGATCTGCTAGGCAGTTTCAACCTCCTGGAGATACTTCCCCGGCTGGGAAGGCCGCTACTGTGTAAGGTGCCAGCCAGCGTCCCGGAGCTGCCGGCGTCCTTCTTGGTAATTTACTCCAGTCTTTTTTACTCCCGCCGATCACCCCTTGCAAGGCAGGCATGCTTGGGTGTGCCCGCATTCAGCTCCTATCGAGAGAGCCTTTTGAGCAGGAACTCAGGCGCGGAACCGGGTGGGAACAACACTTGCTTTCGTTGCGTAGGTTTCGACCTAGGTTCGAGCGTCGTCGGAGCGGTTTGAAACATGTGACCTCACTATTATGTCAGCGGAACAAGATCAGCCTTCAGAGTGCTTGGACGGTGTTTGTGACCTCAGCGTGGCTCTCCAGCGCATGGACGGAGATCAGGGGCTCCTCCTGGAGGTGATTGAGATTTTCCTTGAGGACAATGGAAATACCCTTCTAGAGCTCCGGGCAGCCATCGAGAAGCGGGAGCCAGTGGTGCTGCAGCGGGCGGCTCACACCATCAAGGGGGCTGTGGGCAATTTTGCCGCTAAACGCTCTGGGGACATCGCCCTCCAGATAGAATCCCTTAGCAAGGGAGGGCAGCTCGATGCTGCCATCGCCCTGGCAGCTCCACTGGAACGAGAGGTTGAAACCTTGGCAAATGCCTTGGTGGCATACCGGCGGAGGGTTGCTGCTTGAAGATCCTGATCGCTGAGGATGATGCCACATCCCGGTGGCTTCTTGAGCGGGTCTGCCGCCGTTGGGGGCATGAGACCCAGAGCGTTGAGACCGGGACCGAGGCCCTGGAGCAGTTGGAGAAGCCAGACGGGCCGCAGCTCGCCATTCTCGACTGGATCCTCCCTGGGGTGAGCGGTGCGCAAATCTGCACCCAGCTGAGGGGCGCTGCATCGACGGCTTCCAGGTATCTCATCCTCTTGACCTCCAAGGGAGGGAAGGAAGATGTGGTGAGCGGGTTGGATGCCGGGGCCGATGACTATGTCACCAAGCCCTTCAATCAAGAGGAGTTGCGCGCTCGCGTTCAGGTGGGGCTGCGCATTGTGGAGCTTCAAAATCAGCTTGCCGAGAGGGTGACCCAGCTCGAGGCCTCCATCGCGCGTGAGCGTCATCTTCAGGGTTTGCTCCCCATCTGCTCCTACTGCAAGAAGATCCGGGATGATCGAAACTATTGGCATCAGGTAGAGAGCTACATCATCACCCGCACCGATGTTCGCTTTAGCCATAGTGTCTGTCCCGAATGCGTCGAGCGTGTTCGAGGTGAGATCCTCAAGGATCGAAAAGCTGTCTGATATTTCCCATTTCCCTAGATGCAAAACCATCCGATACGAGTTCTGCTGATCGAGGACAATCTCGCCCACGCGCGCGCCATTGGTGAGGGGCTCTGCGCCAACCTGCATGACCGCTTTGATCTCACCTGCACTGATCGTTTGGCGACCGGCCTTGAGGTCATGGGGAAGGGACGGATTGATTTGGTTCTCCTCGATCTCAATCTCCCGGACAGTGCAGGTTTAGCCACTTTCGAACGTTTGCAGCGGTCCTCGCCCCAGACGCCGGTTGTGATCATGACAGGCGTGGACGATCCGACCCTGGGTCAGCATGCCGTGGCTGCTGGAGCTCGCGACGTGTTGGTCAAAGGGCAGATTGAACCGTCGCTGCTGGCGAGGGTGATCCAGCATATCGTTGAGAAGCAACGGATGGAGGCAGCATCGCGCAGCGCGACCCGGAGCTATGGATCTGTGTTTGATCATGCGCTGGAGGCCATGCTCCTGGTGGATGATGAGGGCCGATGCCTCGCGGCTAACTCGGCCGCATCCGCGCTCCTGGCGCGGTCGCTTCAGCAGCTGAGAGGGCTTGGCTTGCAGGACGTTCTCATGCTGGGTGAAGACTACTCCGGGGTTTGGTCGCGGTGGCGCAAGCAGGGGCATCTCAGCGGGTCCGCTCAGTTCGTCAATGGCGACGGTCGGGTGGGCGACGTGGAGTTCTCTGTCACGCCCGATTGTATCGGGGGATGTCACCTCATTATTGTTCGTGACGTCACGGGCCGGAAGCGTTCGGAGGAGAAGCTCAGGAGCTGCTGCGAGCAGTGGCGGGTGCTTTCACAGCATCAGCATGACTTGCAGCTGAGCCATTTCAGAAGGATCCGTGAGGCGTCCGAGGCGCTTGCCCAAGCCAGCCGTCAGATCGACGGGGTTGCGAAGTCACGGGGAGCGACCGGAGAGTCTATGCAGACCGCCTTGTCGAAGCTCTCTGTGCTGATTCAAGAGGCATCGTCCCAGCTGGGATCGGCGAGCCTGAAGGAGGCGACGGCGCAGCTTGGGGCGATCGAGGCTCTGCGGAGTCAGGCTTTCGACTTTCAGAAGAGGACGGGAATTCAGTGCCAGCTTTCTTGTGAGATTCACGAGAAGGGCCGCGGCGAGACGTCTGCCACCCGACTTTGCCCCATCCTCGAACAGGCTCTTAGCAATGTGGCCATTCAGGGTACTGCCACCTCGGTGGAGGTGAGGCTCTGGCGCGAGTCCGGACGTTTAGTCATGGAGATTCAGGACAATGGGCAGACCCTGAGCGAGAGCCAGTTGACAGACGCGCATTCCTTCCGGCTCAGCGGCGTTCGCGAACAGGTTCTTCGTTTCGGTGGCGACCTGACTCTCCAGGGTCTTCCGGGCCGAGGCACGACTCTTCGGCTGTGGCTTCCGAGCGAAGCGCGCCGATCGAGTCGCAAACAGCCCTGAGAGTGAACGGCTCCTTCTAAGCCGAAACTCGGGCAAGACGCGGAGTAGAAACCTCCTCCCCATATGGGTGCTTGGTTCGCTCTACCTTCCTGCTTCGCTGCGCTCCCCCGTTCCACCGAGGTTGTATCGTCTATTCAAGACGCTCAACCTTCTGCTCCCACCTAAACTCCAGGTTTCGACCGCTTCGTTTCAAGCCAGTCATACAGCGTGGGCAGCAGAACGAGAGTTAGAAAAGTCGAGGTGAGTATGCCGCCGATCACCACGGTGGCGAGCGGGCGTTGCACTTCTGCGCCCGCGCCGCTGGCAATCGCCATCGGCACAAAGCCGAAGCTGGCGACGAGCGCGGTCATCAGTTTCGGACGCAAGCGGGTCAGCGTGCCTTCGATGACGGCGTCGCGCACGGTGCGGCCTTCCCGGCGCAGTTGGTTGATGAAGCTGATGAGCATGATGCCGTTCAGGACGGCGATGCCACTGAGCGCGATGAAGCCGACGCCCGCGCTGATGGTGAAGGGCATGTCGCGCACCCACAACGCGAAGATGCCGCCGGTCACAGCGAGCGGCACGCAGACGAAGATGAGCGCGGCCTGCCGGAAGCTGCCGAAGCTCAGGAAAATCAGGATGAAGATGAACACCAACGCCATCGGCACAATGATGGCGAGCCGTAATCGCGCACGCTGTAAGTTTTCAAACTGCCCGCCGAACTCGAAGTAGTAGCCGGGCGAAAACTTCACACCGGCCTTGATGCCAGCGAGCGCCTCTTTTACGAAACCTTCCACGTCGCGCCCGCGCAGGTTCACGAGCACGGCGGCGCGACGCTGGCCGGATTCACGAGTCACCGCACCGACGGCTTCCTGCATCTCGAAACTGGCCACTTGTCCGAGCGTGAGCAAACCGCCCTCATCCGTCCGCACCGGCAGACGTTTCATTGTATCCGTGCTGCGTCGTGCGTCCTCGGCAAGACGCACGACGATGGGGAATCGCCGATTGCCCTCGATGATGGTGCCCACTTCTTCGCCCGCCAGCGCCGTGGCAATGGCGCGATTCAGGTCTTCGGTTTGCAAGCTGTAGCGGCGGAGCGCGTCGCGGTCAGGTTTGATTTCCAGCAGTGGCGAGCGACCGAAGGCGTCGAATTCCACGTCGCCGCTGCCGGGAATTTTGCGGAGCAGGTCGCGGACTTCCGTGGCCAGCCGTTCCAATTCCTTGAAATCATCGCCGTAAATCTTCACCGCGATGTCGGCGCGGACGCCCGCCATCATTTCGTTGAAGCGCATCTGAATCGGCTGCGTGAAGAGGTAAGTCTGCCCCGGCACATGCACGGCAAGTTCGCGGCGCATCAGTTCGATGAGTTCCTCCTTGGTCGCGGGACGGCCATTGATCTTGCGCCACTGGCTGCGCGGCTTGAATTCAACATACGTGTCGCACAGGTTCGGCCCCATCGGGTCCACGGCGATTTCGGCCGTGCCGATCAGACCGAACATGCGGTCGATTTCTGGGAACGTTTTCAGCAACCGTTTCTCGGACTGACGCTGCAAGTCGGTGGACGCGCCCAACCCGGCGCTGCTGCTGCGAATAAATTGCAGGAGCATCGTGCCCTCTTCGAGTTGCGGGATAAACTCCGCGCCCAGCCGCGTGAAGACGAACAGCGACGAGCCGAACAGCACAACGGCGGCTGTTACAACGACCAGTTTGAACCGGAGCGCCCACCCGAGCAGCGGTGTGTAAACCGCCTTGAAGAAACGCACGAGCCAGTTGTCTTCCTCCTTGATTTTGCCGCGCAGGAAATAGGAACAGAGCACCGGCATGAGCGCGAGCGCCAGCACGAGCGAACCGGCGAGCGCGAAGATGACGGTGAGCGCCATCGGGCGGAACATTTTCCCCTCGATGCCGGTCAGAGCGAGGATCGGGATGTAAACGACTGTGATGATGAGCACCCCAAAGAACATCGGGCTGGCGACTTCCCTCGCGGAGAAGCGCACTTCGTCGAAGCGTTCGGCAGTGGTGAGTTCGCGTCCCAGCTCCTTTTGCTTGTGAGCGAGATGACGAATGATGTTCTCCACCATTACCACCGCGCCATCAATGATAAGGCCGAAGTCGATTGCGCCCAGGCTCATCAAGTTTCCGGACACGCGGCTCTCCACCATGCCGGTGACGGCAAAGAGCATCGAAAGCGGAATCGCCAGCGCGACGATGACCGCGGCCCGCAGATTGCCGAGCAGCGCGAACAGCACGACCACCACGAGCAGCGCGCCCTCGAACAGACTCGTCTCGACCGTGCGCAGCGTGCGGTTCACCAGGTCCGAACGATTGTAGAGCGGGCGCACTTCCACGCCCGGCGGCAGCTTCTCCTGGATGTGCACCAGTTTTTCCGCCACGTCGCGGGCTACGACGCGGCTGTTGCCGCCCGCCAGCATCAACGCGCCACCGACCACGCCTTCCTCGCCATTCACCGTGGCCGCGCCGGTGCGGAAGCTCGACCCGATCCCGACCTGCGCCACATCCTGCACGAGCAGTGCCTTGGCCGACCCGGCAAACTTGAGCGGGAGGTTCGCAATCTCATCGGTGGTGCTCACGCGGCTGTTGGCCCGGATGACGATTTGTTCGCCGCCGATTTCGACCAGCCCTCCGCCGACGTTCTGCGTGTTCTCACCGATAGTGTGCGCTAGTTCATCCATCGTCAGGCCGACGCTCGCCAGACGCGCCGGATCGGGCATGACGACGATTTGCTTTTCATAGCCGCCGCTCGTGTTCACTTCAGCGACGCCGGGCGTGGCACGGAGTAGTGGGCTGATGATGTATTCCTGAATCTGCTTGAGCGACTGCAACTGCTCGTAGCGCGTGGGCGGTTTGTTCGTCGCATCCGCTGCGAAATCGACTGCGTAGTAAAAGATCTCTCCCAACGCCGTGCTGATGGGCGCAAGCCGGGGCTGCAAACCTGGCGGTAGTTTTTCCGCCGCGCTTAACAAGCGTTCGCTCACCAATTGCCTCGTGCGGTAGAGGTCAACGTCGTCCTCGAACGTCATGCGGATTTGCGACAGGCCAAACTTTGAAAGCGAGCGCAGTTCGATCATGCCAGGCAGTCCGGCCATCTGGCTTTCGAGCGGGAGCGTGACGAGCTTCTCGATCTCTTCCGGTGCGAGCGCGGGGACGGCGGTGTTGAGCAGCACCTGGGGATTGGTGATGTCCGGAACCGCGTCAATCGGCAGGCGTAGGGCCGACCATGCGCCGACACCCACAAGGACGAGCGCGGACAGCAACACGAGCGCCCGCTGGCGGAGCGACCACTCGACGGTCTTGAGTATCATGCGGCTATTTCCCCTTCGCTGGCATGACGCAGCACGCCTGCCCGCCCTTGACCGCCGCCAGTTCCGTCATCCAAAGCGACATCACCGGCTGCAACACAACTTGGTCGCCGGAGTAAAGGCCGTCCGTGATTTCCACACGGTCGGTGTTCGCCGCGCCCACCTTGACCGGAGTGCGAACCAGATGTTCACCGCTGACGGTGAACACGGAATAACCGTCGCTGCATTGCAACAACGCCGCGGCGGGAATGGACACGACGTTCGTGGCGTCGTCGCGTGTGATGCGGGCTTGAAGAAACGCTCCGGCCAACACGTCATCCGGCACAGGATGAAAAGCGACGAGCATTTCAAACGTGCCCGTGGCCTTCCGCAACGCGTCGTTCAATCGCGTGATCTTTCCAGTGAAAGTCTGGCCGCCCGCTGCCTGCAACTCCACAGGCTGACCGGCTCTCAACTTTGCGGCTTGCTCGGGCGTCACGGCGCCGCTGGCCTTTCCGCCGCCGTCGCCCACCTGATACACGCGCAGCGGCAGGTCAAGTGTCGCGCTTACTCGCTGCTCGGTGACTTCGGCGATCCGCACGCCCAAAGACTGCCGCGTGTCCTCCGGCAACAGCAGCCCCTTCTTGCTGTGTTGCGGGCCGAGGACGACGGCTTCGCCCTCGCTGGCGGTCGCGGAACTTTTAGGCTTGCACGCGGTCAGCGTCGCGCTCGCGAGCACCGCTGCCAGGATGGGGATGTAGAAATTGTTTTGCTTCATAACAGACCAAACGGTGTTTACCGACCTAGGGAACATACGCGGCGTCCGCGAGGCGCATCGCGACGGTAGGAACGTCCCGAACGGGAGTCGTCGCGAAGCGAGGTTCGGCGCGCGCGACGGAAGCGCGGCGTGTAAAAAAATTGTCAGGAAACGGCCAAATCTGCTGGAGCGATGGCGGTTTGATGGGGTCCAATTGCAGCGGGCGGTTGAATATCCATGATAGAGGTTGCGCAATCGAACCACAGCGCACTGGCTGGTGCGGCACGGAGCAACCGGTCTTGTGAGAGGCACGTGTGGACGCCAGAGAACCGCATGGTTTGTCGCAGTCGCCTGGACCTGAAACGGAATGGGAATGTTCCTTAGAGCAGCAGCCCCGTTTGAATGGAAGGCTGGCCCTGCCTCGCTCCCGCCGGGCGCGAAGATCGCCGTCCTCGAACGTTAATCCCGCTGACGACCCGCGCAACGCGAAGAAGTAGCATGACCCGCGAGCAACCCTGGGCACGTTTGCTGTGTGACCTAAAATGGCCTCGGCCACCTTGCTCAAATCATCCTGCATCAGCGCGATGTCGGCTGTTTCAATCGCCGTGTCCGTTCCCACGCCGCCCATCGCGATGCCGATGCTGGCCGCAGCCATCGCGGGAGCGTCATTCACGCCGTCCCCGATCATGCCGACGTGTTTGTCACTTGGCATTTTCCTACTGGCGGCACGTTCGGCGTGTAGGGCGGCATTTTTGGGTTACAGCCATCGGTTCACTTTTTCTTCTATGTCTTGCGAATGTCGTGCGATGCGGCCCTCCACTCAGCGGTCGTCCTCACCGCTCAGTGGTCGCAGGTGCAGCCATATTCTGCGCGCTTGCAGCCACCGCAGATGCTCATGTCCAGTTTGAATCGGAGGTTCGACGGCTTGGCTTCGGCGGTTTGCTTGAACTGAACGACGACGTTGTAGCCTTCACCTTCGGGCAGTTTCGTCTTGCTGGCGAGTGAATCGCCCTTCTTGTCGAACTGGAGCGTCGCCTTGCCGTTCTTGGCATCGGCAATGACAGTCACCTTCTGTGTCGTGGCGGCGACCGGCTTCATGTCGTGGTTGTAGAAGTTGATGGTGACGGTGCGGTCCTTCTCGACTACGAACTCAGCGTGCGGCTTGGTCTTGTCGAGCAGGCGTCCGCCCTTGGGTGTAGCCTTGTGCTCATGATCGTGCTTGTCGGCGGCGGTGGCGGTGAAAAGGCCGATGCAAAGCGCGACGGCCACGGTGAGGATGCGGAGGTTTGTTTTCATTTGTTTTCTCTTATGCGGTGGGCGCGGGAGCGGCGTCCGGGCTTCCGACTTCACCAGAAGGCGTTCCCATTGGAGCGTTGTCCGCAGGTTTCTTTTTTCGCTCAAGCCACTCGTACAGGGTCGGAAGCAAAACGAGCGTGAGGAAAGTGGAGGATAGGATGCCGCCGATCACGACGGTGGCGAGCGGCCGTTGGACTTCCGCGCCTGCGCCGCTGGCAATCGCCATGGGCACGAAGCCGAGCGAGGCTACGAGCGCCGTCATGAGTTTGGGACGCAAGCGCAGCAGCGAGCCGTCCCAGACGGCAGTGCGCACGTCGGCGCCGCGCTCCCTCAACTGATTGAAGAAGGTGATGATCATGAGTCCGTTGAGGACAGCGATGCCGGAAAGCGCGATGAATCCGATGCCCGCCGAGATGCTAAAGGGCAGGTCGCGCAGCCAAAGCGCGAAGACTCCGCCCGTCACAGCCAGGGGCACTGCCAGAAACACCAGGAGGGACTGCCTCAGACTTTGCAGCGCCATGAAGATGAGGATGAAGATGAGTGACAGCGCCACCGGGACGACGATGGTGAGCCGCTGGCGAGCCTCCATCAGATTCTTGTACTGCCCGCCGAATTCAATGGTGTAGCCCTCGGGGAGTTTGATCTCATCCGCGAACTTCGCCTGCGCTTCCAGTACGAAGCTCTCCACATCACGCCCTCGCAGGTTTACCATGATGGCAGCTCTGCGTTGGCTGAACTCGCGCGCGATAGCGGCGACTTGTTCGACCATTCTGAAGTCGGCGACCTGGCCTAATGTGAGCAGACCTCCTTCGTCCACGCGGATGGGAAGCCGCTTCAGGTCATCAATGCGGCCGCGCGCGGCCTCACTCAAGCGGATCACGATGTCAAATCTGCGATTCCCATCAATGATCTTGCCGACCTTCTGCCCGGCGAGCGCGGTGTGGACCACTTCATTCACCTCCGCTGCGTGGATGTTGTATCGGCTCATCGCCTCGCGCTTTGGAATGATTTCGAGCAAGGGAGACTTGCCAAGTGCATCGAACTCAACATCGGACGCCCCGCGCACCCCCTCGAGGATCTCCCTCGCCTCCAGGGCAATTCTCTCAATCACGGCGAAGTCATCACCGAAGACTTTCACTGCAATGTCGGCGCGCGTGCCTTCGAGGATTTCATTGAAGCGCATCTCGATGGGCTGGCTGAAGAGATGTCCTTCACCCGGGAGATGCTTTCCGAGCTCCTCCGTCATCAGGTTTGCGAGGGCTTCCTTCCCGATAGGCTTCCCGTTCACCTTGCGCCACCGGTTCGGCGGGTTGAACATGATGTAGGTGTCGGCCACATTGACCCCCATAGGGTCGCTGGCGATTTCCGCCGTGCCGAGACGGCTGAAGGTGTACGCGACCTCGGGGAACTTCTCCAGGAGCAGCTTCTCGCCGCGCTTCTGCATGTCGATGCTGGCATCAATGCCGATACTCGTGGTTCGGATCATGTGGGTTGCGAAGGATCCTTCGTCGAGTTGGGGCACGAATTCCGCACCCAGCCGGTGGAACACGATTACCGCCAAGATGAAGAGCGCCACCGCCGCCCCGGTCACGACCCAACGAAAGCCCAGCGCGAATCGCAGGATGGGCGTGTAGAGGACCTTTGCCCAGTGGACGAGGAGGCTATCCTTCTCCCGGATGTTCCCGCCCAGG
>CAMAVD010000085.1 GCA_945861575.1 Akkermansia muciniphila | reverse complement strand
CAGGCGCTGTGGAATGCCGCCTTAGGTGGCGGTTATAGCACCGCGGATGCAATCGCAATAATTGATGACTTCGTTGCCGGCCGTGCCTGACGCACAGCTGCGGCCGGTTGTGTTGCTCCTGGCAACACCCAACACCTATCGGTCGCAGTCGTTCTCCATCGCGGCCAAAAAGCTTGGGGTAGCGCAGCGGCCAGCGCGGGGTTGTCAGCCAAGCGTAAATCCTGACGAAACCAGACCAGAGCTGGCCCATTCTTAGTCTCAACAGATGACACGGGCATGCAAATACAAGAGTTATCAGGGAGACTTCGTCAGCAAAGTGTCAAGCATCTGAAATACACGCTCCAAGGACGCGGGCTCCGGGCTCCCGAAGGTATGAAGCATGACACGCCCGTCCGGACCGATCACATAGACATTCGCCTGGCGAAGCTTAGCGGCCAAAGACCGTGCAACACTCCCTTCCCAATCCATCAGGACAGGCTGCGGCCTCGCCTTCTGGAAACGACGGCGAATCGTGCCACGAACGAAGGAAGGTGCGGCAGACACATCCGCAACTCCGAGAAGTTCCAAGCGCCCAGCATAGCGCCCCTTCACCGCAGTCACCCAGGGATCTACCTGCTCATTGCCCTGTCGGTCGGCAAGGGTGAGCACGATCACGTTTGTTCGTGGGAACACAACCGAATGACGAACCTCGTACTGATCCTGCAGGTCGAATGATTTGCAAACGAAGCTCAGGGAGGAAGCCCCAACGCCACCACCGGATGCAGGGAGGGGATTCAGGGCTGAGAAGCCCGTAAGACTACCGTTGCCGAAGCTGATGAAACCCGCGAGCAGGAGAGTGACCCCCGATCGAGATTTGGTAGATGCTACCGGATAGGATCGACCTTTCCACTGCTCAGAACGGCCCAGCAGATAGCGGAAGAGGGCTCGCCATTGAATGCCCAGGAGAGCGACTACCCCGATGGGGTGGAGAAAGGCGCTGCCCAGGGGCAAATGAAAACGGAAGGCGGCCACGAATCTGGGCAGCAACGCACAGATGACGGCGGCAAGGGTGCATCCGAACGCCAGGCTTGAAAGCTGAGAAGAATACGCCAGCAATAGGAACGGAAGGACCTGTCCACCCAACAGAATAGGAGTCATCGGAAACAAAGTGCGTGGAGCTCCCAGTCCCTCGATCGCGTTCTTGCTTAAGCCTCTCCAGGTCTCCGTGTCGGTGTGATACATTCGACAGGAAGCAAGATCAGTGGCGTCGAAAAGATCCGTGCGACACCCGGCTTCACGGAAGGAGCGTGGCAGCTTGAGCCCGTCATGAAGGGTGGCCCGTATCGCCCCATGCCCGCCACACGTGTGGTAAGACTTGGCGTCCACGGCAAAGAGCTGACCGCAGCCTGCTGAGAGCGAGGGCTTTCTCGTCCGCCGCATGGCTGCCATGGGAAGATAGCCCATCAGAAGCCCGTGGATGAAGGGAAGCAGAAGCCGCTCGCTGAAACTGCCCAACTCCTGTCGCGGAACGCCGCTTACCAAGGCGCTGCCGGTGTCCCGGAGAAAGGCCGATATTCGCGGAAGCGCCTCTGAGCTGAGACGCACATCCGCATCGATGAAAACAAGCACGGGGTATCGGGCCAACCCCGCCAGCACATGACAAGCATGCTGCTTGCCGCACCAGCCAGCTGGAAGGGGCGGCGCGGAGCTTAGCCGCAGCCGTTCGTCCCGAGCGGCGATTGCTGACACGACCGCAGCCGTGTCATCGGTGGAGTGATCGTCGAGCACCACCACTTCAAAGCAAACGCCTCGCGTTGACAGGACTGCCTCGAGGCTCGCCACGATGTTGCGGGCCTCATTTCGCGCCGGGATCAAAACAGAGACTGAGTCCACGCCACGCCCCGAATCCAGCGGACCCAAGCGCCGATAGAGGAAGAGATTTACCAGGAAAAGGCCACAGGGAGCAGCGGCCAAAACCAAAGCGCCCAGCGCTAGCACGTCGGTGTTCATTTGGATCCGTGCCCTGAAGTGAACGACTGCCCTCGGAGCAGCGCGCGAAAACGGCGCCACATGTCATAAACCGGCGAGACTCCCCTTTCCCCTCGAAGCAGATCTCGAAAGTCAGCCGTGCGGCGGGCTTGAGCCTCAGCGGCGAGGGCATCCTGAACTCGGGTCATCTCACTCTCAAAACGCAGGGTCCAGGCCGCCGGGGAAAGCCTGCCGACCTGCCCCCCAGCCACCCGAACGGGCTGGCCGAATCGGACCAACACCTCCGGCAAACGCTCTTCCCAAAAAACGTACTCAACGGCCATAGGAAAAAAATCCACCGGCCCGACACGGCTGGCCAGATGCCCAAGGCCTCCCTGAAAGTTTATCGGCCTCTCACGTGCATCCACGAAGCGGCCCTGAGGGGTCACCGCCAGAATGTTTCCAGGAGTCTTCAAGACGGCTTTGGAGACCTGCAGAAAACAGGCGGCCCCACGGGAAGAACCTTGCTCGACTCCGAAGAAACCGAGGCGGCCGAACATTTTGTAGCACTCCAGCATCCGCAAATCGATCGGGGAGTAGACCCGTGACCCAGGCAAGAGAATGTCCTGGAGCACCAAGCCCACCAAAGGGTCCCACCAGGAAGTATGACTGGAGTAGACCACCATGGGCACAGGTGACAGCTGCGGTTGCCATCCGGAGCGGGACAGGCGCAACGAATGAAAGTGGCGTCGAAGGTAGCGTCGACTGTACCAGACAAAGCCTTTGAGAAGCAGCGGCGAGATTCTGGGAAGAGAAGGTGTCGTCGCTCGTGGCGAGGCGCCGAGCTCATCGCTCAAGACCGCCTGGTGACGCACGGGAGGCAAGTCCGTAGGCGGTGAGAATCGAGGCGTCAGGCCCTGCTTCATAAGGCGGCGGCAAACGAAGCTAGGGAGGCCGACGATCGAGGGACAATGCCATCCTGGTCGAGAGCGTCGGCTGCAATCCAACCGCTCATGAGCACCATAGGCATGCCCGGCCCCGGATGCGCGGCACCTCCTGCCAGGTAAAGACCCTTCAGGTCTGGGCTGCGGTTGCCCGGCTTAAACGCTCCGAGAAAACGCCCGTGGCTGGCCAGTCCATAGATCGCGCCATTGAGCACGTGGTAGCGATCATGGATGTCCTGCGGCGTGAGCACGCTTTCATAAACGATACGGCTGCGCAGATCCTTCATGCCTCCCACCCGCTCCAGCTTGTCGAGGATCACGTCGCGGTAAGAGGGCAGCCGTTTCTTCCAGTCGTGATGCTCCCGCAGATAGGGCGTATGAACGAGCACATAAAGAGCTTCACCCCCCTCGGGAGCTGTGCCGGGCTCGGTGGCGGACGTGGCTGCTAGGTAGCAACTAGGATCGGGAGCAGGCTCACCCTTCCCGTAGATCCAATCGAACTCTTCGCGCGGGTTGCGGCTGAAAACGAAATTGTGATGCGCAAGATGGGGATAGCGCTTTTTCAGTCCTAAATACAAAACGACGCCCGAGCAGGCAGGCTCGTAACTGCGGCGACCTTCGAAGGACTGTCCGATTACTCCCTGGATCAAATCACGATGGGTGCGGACCGAGTCGCAGTTGGAAACGACCGATGCGAGAGGAATCTCGACTCCATCAGAGGTCCGAACTCCGCAGACACGCCCCCCGTCCTGAAGCACTTTGGACACAAAAGTGTGGGTGCGAATCTCCACGCCTAGCTCACGGGCAAGACGCGTGAGTGCAAGCGGGACCGCTCGCGTACCGCCCTTCGGATACCAGATCCCCTCCTCCACCTGCATATGCGCGATGCCGCAGAGCACCGCCGGAGATCCGTAAGGAGAGGAGCCTACATACTGGGTGAAATGATCCATCATCTGGGCCACCCGAGGATCCGGAGCAAACGAGCGCACCGTACCCGCTACCGTCTGCCCCATGCGCATGGTTAGAACATCGGAAAGCACCTTGGGATCGAAGCTCTTCTTGATATCAAACATGTCACGAAGGCCACCGATGGGCTTGTAGAAGAAGTGCCGGCGGGAGATGTCGTTTAGCTTGGCGCTTAGACGGATGAAATCGCGGTACCGATCGCCAGAGCGAGTGCCGGGAGCAAATCGGTCGAGAGTTGACGCCATGACGGATTCATCTTGGGCGAGGTCCAGAACCTCCCCCCCCTCAAAGAAGCAACGCCATTGCGGGTCGAGCCGCACCAACTCCAGATAATCTTCCATGCGACGGCCTGCCTCAGAGAAGATCCGACGGAGCACGGATGGAATCGTAAGAATGGTCGGACCCATGTCGAATCGGAATCCCATCTCCTGAAGCGGTGCCGCCTTGCCACCTAGCCATTCATTCCGTTCGAAGAGAACGACTTGATAACCGCGAGCCGCCAAAGTACACGCGGCAGCCAGGCCGCCAAGCCCCCCACCAATGACGCCAATTTTGTCTGAGGTGGACGTATTCATTTATTTTCCGCTTTAGGTAAGTTCGAAGGAGTTCTCGGAGCGACTCGCGATCGTCGCATCAGAAGTCGGACTGCCAGTTTGAATGCGCTACACCTCGTCCGCCATCCATGGCTATGGACGATCCGAAGGTAGGCCAGGAAGAGAGTCTCATCGTTCGGATGAGGTGGATCAAAGGCCGGACGAAACGAGCCACGAGTCACGCTGACTACTTTCGCTGCGGTGAGCTCCAGCAAACCCTCGGCACCGCGGGTCACACCCCAGCCGCTTCGACGCCTGCCGCCAAAGGGCGCCCGCGCGTCGGCCGTCGGCACGATCAAGTCGTTGATACAGATCGATCCAGCCTGGATCCGAGCAGCCAGCAAGGTAGCCGCAGCCTCATCGCGAGAGAAAACCGACGCTCCCAGAGCAAAGCACGCCGAGTTGGCGAGATCGACAGCCTCCCCATCGCCCGAGACGGCGACCAACGAAAGGAGCGGCGCGAAGATGTCCTCGCGAAGGAGCGACGAATGAGTGCGAACCTCGGAGAGCACCAGAGGACGTGTCCAATGGCACTCCTCATCCACAGTCCCCCATACAAGGCGAGCCCCTTCGCGGAGCGCCTCCCTCACGCAGCTTCGGGCACGTAGATCCGACTCGGACATCTCCCTCCTCTCCTGCTTTGACCGCTGCGATTCAGTCGATAAATGCCTTACGTTCAAAGCCACGATGAGCCGTCGCTCCAATTCCGCGATCTGCCCGGGCTGAACAAACACCCGACGCGGAGCTAGGCAGGTAGCGCCCCCATTGAGCGACAAACCGAAAGCGAGCGCACGAGCGACCAGATCAAGATCCGCGTCCGCCCGAACGATCACGGCATCCGAACCGCTCAGCTCCATGACAGAGGGGATCAGCCTTGAAGCAAGCTGCGAGAGAATCACTTCGCCCGTGGAAGCGCTTCCGGTGAACAGCACCTTATCTGGGCAAGCCTCGATGCAAAACCGAGACGTCTCCGTGGACTCCGTCAGCACCGGAAACAGGCTCGGGTTGAAGCCTGCCTGCGCGAGAAGGCGAGCCAACAGTTTGGCCGGAGCGAACCCGCCCACACCCGGCTTCACCACCACGGCATTTCCCGCGACAAGTGCCTGGAGCATTTGGACCCCAGGCAGGAGCAATGGATAGTTTCCGGGACCGATGATCAGCACCACGCCGAGCGGGTCACGATGGATCACTGAATCCACACCCGTGAGCCAGAGCGGCAAGCCCCGGCGGCCGAGACGCCGGGGCGCGAGAAGCGCTTCGGCTTTCCGCTCCAGAAAGCGGCAAGCCTCCACCAAAGGGAGCACCTCGGAGGTCAACGATTCCAAAGACGGACGTTGGCGCTGGGCGGCCGAGACCTCTGCAAGTTCAGCCGCATGGTCAGCCAGCAACGGCCTGAGGTTGCGGAGGAAACGCAGACGTTCCCGCACAGGAGTAGCCCTCCAAGGGCCCGCGGCTTGGCAAGCTCCCTGGAAGGCGGCGCAGACCTCGGCCTCTACCCCGGAGGGTGACAGCGAGCCGATCTCGGAGACAGACTGGAGAACACCCGACATCACGCGCTTGGCTTGGGTTTCGAACCAAGTAAGGAGGCAATCGTCGACAGCAAGCCCGGGCGTGCAGCCCGCGCCTCCCCCTCGTCCTCGAAGCCGTCAGGGCGGCGGCGACCGGCTGGCGGGTCCATGCCTAGATCCTGAAGCAGCAGGCGGGAACTGATACGCGCGCTTTCAAAGATGACGGGCAGGCCACTACCCGGATGTGTTCCCCCTCCCACCAGATACATCCCGTCAAGATCCTCAAAGCGATTGTGCGGACGCAGATGCAGCATCTGGTCCAGCGAATGGGCAAGGCTGAAGGTCGCGCCTCGATGGATCTCGTAGCGTGTATCCCAGTCGGCCGGAGTGATGATCCGCTCGAAACGGATCCGGCGCTCCACATCGGTGTATCCCGCCTTCTCCAACTGGCGGAACATGAGCTGTCGGAAACGAGTCCGCTCGCGCGACCAGTCGACATTCGCGTGCTGATGAGTGACCGGCGCAAGAACATACAGCGCGCTCTGACCGCGCGGAGCCAGGGACGGATCGCTCACGCAAGCGTTCTGCACATAGAAGCTGGGATCCTCACTAAGAACATGGCGGTCCTCAATATCCTTAAGGTTCGACTCGTAGTCCTTGGCGATATGAATCGTATGATGTGGCCGGTCGAAGCTGCCATCGACACCAAGATACATCATGAAGGTGGAGCAAGAGTATTTCTTCTTTGCCAGTCGCCGATTGCTCCAGCGGGTCCGTAGCGAGTCCGGCACGAGCCGCTCCATCGCGCGGGCAAAGTCTGCGTTCACGACAACGGCATCGGCCTGGTGAATCCCATCGGCCGTGCGAACGCCCGTGGCACGACGCCCCTGAAACAGAATCTCCTCTACCGGAGTGTTGAGACAGATTTCTACCCCGAGCCTGCGTGCCACGCGTGCCAGCGCGGCCGTCACAGCCGAGCAGCCCCCCAGCGGATGCCAGACGCCATACTCGTACTCCAGAAAGCTGAGAATACTGAATAAGCTCGGACAGCGGAAAGGGGACATACCGAGGTACTTGGACTGAAAGCAGAAAGCCAAGCGCACCCGGTCATCCTTGAAGAATCGCTTCAGATACGTGTCGACCGACTGGTGAGGCCGCATCATCGGCAGCAGCTTGAGCATGCGGGCGTTGATCACGTCACGCCACCCCTCGAAAGGGGTTTCCAGGCAGGGCTGCATTTTGAGTAGCTTGGCGCGGTTCTCGGCGAGGAACCGACAAAAACCAGGGGCGTCGGAAGGACAAAGGGCCGCGATCTGCCGCTCCATGCCGAGGATATCCGAGGTGCAATCCAAATGACCCCCTGCCCCGAATTGAATCCGATATTGCGGATCCAAGCGCACCATGGGCACCTCGCTGCTCAGATCCGTTCCCGCAGCCCGAAAGATCTCTTCGAGCACTCGCGGATAGAGAAAGAAAGTGGGTCCCAGATCGAAACGAAATCCTTGGGACTCTATGCAAGATGTGCGACCTCCCAGCACTGGCAGACGCTCGATCACCTTGACCTTAACGCCGGCAGCCGCCAGAAGCACCGCAGACGCCAAACCCCCTGGGCCCGCCCCCACGATCACGATTTTCTTGGTTTTCATTCGCATCCAAACTCATTCAACGCTGCCCAAAACACCCGAGACCCGGACTCGCCGCAGTCACAGAGCTAAGCCCTTTCAACGCCCATGCACCGAGACCCAGGGCACAAATATGGAAATCACATCCAAAGCACATGATCAAGGTTCCGCCGATGTTATAAGATGTCAACTTATTGTATATCTTTTGTCTATGTTAGTGCAAACACCTGCATATAAGCTTATTATGTGGCTTTTATCTCGAAACTCGGGTGGAGCTGAGGCGAGCTTGTGCACACGCTTGAGTGAGCGTGGCTTGTCCGCCCTAGCCTCAGAACTCCTGACCCAGAGTGGAATCAGGCTGAGCCCTCTTAGCGATAGACGAGACGGAGCGATGGGGTGGGGAAGGTCGTTTCCGTGTCGGTGAGGTTTTGCAGAGTTCGGCAATGACCCTAGGCAGAGTGAGCATCCAGAACGCGACCTTGAAGCGAAGGGCGTGAGAGCCGGAGGAGGTTCACACCGAGTGCCCAGAGGTCACAGAGTTCCTGATCAGGACCGGCCCACTGTCTTACTCTGTGAACCCTGTGAACTCTTTGTGAGATTCCCTTCCTGCCTACGTGGAGCCAAGATCAAATTGCCTACCGGATTCGACAGGAGTAGATTCCTTAAATGAGCAAGCCTGCTAGACAGATTCGCAGGATAGGTAGCAAATTTCCTACCATTCGCAGGATAGGCAGCGATATTGCAGCCATTCGTGTGATAGGCTGCGCTTGGTACGCCGCTCAATAACAATGTTGGACCCCGCAGGCCGTCCCATGTCAGGCGTTGCCATCTTGATCGTCTGTTTGTTTGGAATCTGGCTCGTCGGCCGGATTATCAAGCTCTGGTGCCGTCGTCACCGTGAGGTGGGTCGTGGGTTCGATCGCTCGCGTGTAGGGGCCCGTTTCACATCGAAGCTTCGTGGTTCAAACGCGTGCCATGGTGCGGCAGCCAGTGGATTGAGTTGATCTGGAAGGGTGAGGGAGGGTAGAGGCAGGAGTATGTTTCCAGCGCCTCCATCCAATCGCCCGTTGGGCTTAGAAAGCCAGAGGGGAACGGACGTCAGTGTCTCCGCATCCGCGCCAGCAGATTGCGCGTGATCCGGTCGACCCGAGGATCGGGCCCCTTTGGTGTGGTATAGACGGAAGGACGCAGATAACCGGGAGGAGCGCTCAACCCGTCACCCCACCAAATAGTCGAGGCGTTGAAGACAACATTTCCCTTGGGCCCAGGGTAGATCGTAGCTGTGTAGATACCGCCATTCGGTTTGCCAGGTGCCTGGAATGTAGGGCCGGTCGAGACAATCTCCAGGCCTGGGATCTGGCCCGGATCCCCATGCCACTCCCAACCCACCAAGCCCGGGATAGCGTCTCCCTGCTTCATTCCCGTTCCGGTGAACAACCAGTGTTCCGGAAGACTGCAGGCCCAATCCGCACCGCCCGTGACCGGTGGAATGCTGCGCGCGCCAACGAGCGTATTGGAGTTAGGGCTCTGGTGGGGAAGCGAGGCCATGTGATCAAACGGTTCCGGGGGATCTGCCGGAGAGAAGACGTCCAGTCGCTCAAACACCCGATTCGCTTGCCCCGCTGAATCGGGGCTCAAAAGGATCCGGCCACAACACGTGTTGCCAGACAGAAACGCCACGCTCAGCCCACGCCGGATCGCGCGCTGCATTGAGTGGAACATCTCGAGGGTCCAATACTCATCATGGCCCACGGACAAGAACCCGCCTGCTCTCGCCATGGACTCAGGACGCGAGTGGGTGTCGAGATTGCTTACGTAGGTGACATCATAGCCGTTGGCTTCGAGCCAGTACGCCGTGGGGAACTCCCAGAGCAGAAATTCGCCGGAACCCGTGCTCAAAGGCGCATCAAAAATCTGGCAATACCGACCATAGGGACGATTGAAACTCACCTGCACAGAATCACCCCAATACCACTGACTGCGCCCGTCATCATAGAGCGAGAACTGACTCGGCCATCGATTGTAGGCCTGCCAGGTAGTGTCGCTGCACTGAAAGATGAAGTCCGCCTTGCGCCGATCCCTTACGATGAAGATCACATAACTCTGGATGCCCTCCCGAAGGGACGTGAGCTTGCCAAGGTAAACCCCGCTCAGCCAGTCCTGCGGGATCGTCACCTGACAGGCCACCTTCCATTGGCAATCCCGCAATCGCTTCCCGCCCATGGGGGGATCGGGCTGCACCTCACCGTGAAAGGGTCCCAGAGAATGCACCTGTCGCCCTCCCGTCCCGCCATAATAGCCCATCCGATACAAATCGAGGGTGAACTCAGACGCTGGATTAGTGCTGACAAAAAACTCGAGAGTCTCGCCCGCCTCAATACTGGTGTGGGAGCAGTAGCCCTCGATCCACGGACAGCGATAACGCGTGGCAGGATCAATTCGTGTCGATGTCAAACGCCACGCATCTGTGCCAGGACGGGCATTTTCCGCTCGGATGAGATCCGACGATCGCTGCTGAAGTCTGGGGGCCGCGCAACCACCCAGGGCAAGGCCGAGGCCCAGGGAGGCCGAGGTGGTCAGAAGCTCGCGGCGTGAGAGCCCTGCGCTGGACGGAGACGCGTCGGTATCGCGTCGGCGGGCGGCCTCCGATCGGCGGCGTGTGGACATGCACCCGATAACAAAGCAGAACAGCTTGTGTGTCGAGGCTCGCGTTGATGAATGCTCAGGTTCCGTTGGACCAATGGGCCCGTTCTCGAGCGTCAAAGTGAGCTCTTTCAAAATCCGGCGGCCGGATTTTGACCTCCAGCCGCGGGATCGCGGCTAGGACCGCAGAAAATCGACCATCGCCTTCCCGAAGGGGGCCAGATCTTTGGGTGTCCTGCTGGAAATCAGATTCCCGTCAACCACCACGGGCTGGTCCACCCAAATCCCCCCTGCATTTTCCAGGTCATCCTTGATTCCCAGCGAACCAGTGACCTGTCGACCCCGAAGGATCTTAGCGGAGATGGGGATCCATCCGCCATGGCAGATGAACGCTACCAACTTGCCCGCCTCGTGGAACTCGCGCGTGAGCTCAATAACTCGCGAGTAGCGGCGTAGCTTGTCGGGCATAAACCCACCCGGGATCAGAAGCCCATCGTAAGCATCGGTACGCGCTTCCGAGAGGAGTAGATCGGCCGAGGCAGGATACCCGTGCTTCCCGGAGTAGTTTCGGCGCTCCAAGGCAGCCGCCTCCGTTGTCCAGCCAGCCTCCTCGAGCCGAATCTTGGGATACCAGAGCTCCAAATCCTCATAGACATCGTCGAGGAAAGTAAGAATGCGTCGCGTCATGCACCCCATCATCCATCAAACTCTCTGGCTGTAAACCCGGGAGTGGGTCGCCCTCCATGGAGCCTCTCAGCATCGGGGTCAATCCCCGCCCCCCGCGCAGGCTCACTCCTCCTCGACAAGGCGGCGGGCCACCGCCTAGGCTTGGCCTTGATGTCGTCGCACACAAAGCCCTTGGTCATCGCTGGCCGTGAGTTTGGATCCCGGCTTATGCTGGGCACAGGCAAGTTTGCCTCGCCAGAGCAGATGCGCGACGCCTTGGCCGCCAGCGGGACTGAGATCGTGACCGTGGCCCTGAGGCGCGCTGATCTCTCGGGTCGCAAGGACCCTTTCGCCACGATCCTGGATTTCATTGACCCGGCCCGCTATCTACTGCTGCCGAACACCAGCGGCGCCATGAATGCAGAGGAAGCCGTCAGGCTGGCGCGACTCGCGGCTGCCGCCGGACTTCCAAAGTGGATCAAACTGGAAATCCACCCGGACCCCCGCTACCTGCTGCCAGATCCGATCGAGACCTACAAGGCGGCGGAGATCCTGATCCGGGAAGGGTTCATCGTTCTACCCTACATCAACGCCGATCCAGTGCTCGCCAAGCGACTCCAGGAACTCGGTGTCGCGACCGTCATGCCGCTGGGATCCCCTATCGGATCGAATCGCGGCGTCCAAACACGGGAGCAGATCCGCATCATCATCGACCAAGCAACGGTTCCGGTGGTCGTCGACGCCGGTTTGGGTGCTCCGAGCCATGCTGCGGAAGCGCTGGAACTTGGTGCTGATGCCGTACTGGTGAACACGGCGATTGCCGTGGCACCAGACCCCTGCCGGATGGCGATCGCGTTCAAACAAGCCGTTGAGGCTGGCCGGACCGCGTATGAGCTAGGGCTTCCGGAATCCTCCAGCGTCGCATCCCCCACCAGCCCCCTCACCGCTTTCCTCAACTAACATGACGGACCGAAGCCAGCAACCCTCCTCCCTCACTCCCAGGCGATTGAAGAGCTTTCTGGACAACGCGCGCAGCGCGCGGGTTCTGGTGGTCGGGGACGTCATGCTCGACCACTTCATTTGGGGCACCGTCGCGCGCATCTCGCCCGAAGCGCCAGTCCCGATCGTAGAATTCACCAGCGAGAGCTACATGCCTGGAGGAGCGGCCAACGTCGCTCGAAATCTGTCGGCCCTCGGCGCCACCACCTCGCTCTACTCGGTCGTCGGCAAGGACGTCGCCGCAGAGGGCCTGAACGACCTGCTCGTCACGCAAAAAGTCGCTTGCCAGAATCTTTTCCGGCATCCAGATAGGCATACCAGCATCAAGACACGCATCGTCGCGCATCGACAGCAGGTCGTTCGGGTGGATCGCGAGTCCAAGGAGCCACTGGATGATGCCGCCACCCTCGGATTGCTGGCAGCGCTCAACCGCGAACTCCCTCAAAGCGATGCGGTGATCGTGGGAGATTACGGAAAGGGCGTCGTGACCCAGCAACTCCTCGATGGCATCCGCGATCTCTGCCATCGCCATGGCGTTTGGTTGAGCCTCGATCCGAAGCCCGTGCATCGGCTGCACCTGGAGCAGATCTCGCTGATCACTCCCAACCGTAAGGAAGCCTTCGAGCTTGCCGGCATCGCGGACACTCTGCGCCACCCTTCTCCGCTCAAGGACAAGCCACTCCTCTCCGTGGCAACGTCCCTCCTTGAAGAGCTTAGGCCGGCCGTGCTGCTGATCACCCTGGGTGAGCTTGGAATGCTGCTGTGTCAACGCGGCCGAAACCCCTTCCACATCCCGACAGCGGCTCAGGAAGTGTTCGACGTCAGCGGCGCGGGCGATACGGTGATCGCCTCTTTTACTCTGGCGATCGCCGCCGGCGCATCCCCCATCGAAGCCGCCATCTTCTCCAATCACGCCGCAGGGGTGGTGGTGGGCAAGGTGGGAACAGCCACCGTGACGCCCGAGGAACTCGTTCGCAGCTTCCGTGAGACGGCTTCGTGAGGACCAGCCCGGATTTTTCATAGTAGGCCCACGAGCAGAAACCGACTCAAGAGCCCCGGTCCCGTACAAAATTGAGCCCCCGCCAGGGCAAGTCCCGACGGGGGCGTTCTGGAGACTGTTAGGGCTTCGGCAGACCCGGGAGCTTCTTGATGGCATCGCCTCCAAGGGCTTTGGCGGCTTCGAGACCCTGCTGGATCTTCGCCTTTAGATCGTCGACGAGCTTCTGCTGCTCAGGAGCCAGCTTTAGATCGGTCATCGATTTAAGCGCGTCCTGGGCATCCTGGAACTTGCCCTGCCCAACGAGCTGCTGAGCCTTCTCAATGGCATCCTTCGCGAGGGCAGCGACTTTGGCTGAGGCGTCGGTCGCCGCAGTTGTGGCCTGCTGAACAGTGTCTTTCACCGCTCCTGCAGCCTTATCCATGACCTCGGAGGCGGGCTTGGTGTCCGTGGTCGGAGCGACCACGGCCTTGGAGGGGGACTCCGACTTGTCACCGCAAGCTGTTAGACCCAGCACGAGGCTGGCTAACGCCAATGGGATCAGAATGGGTTTCATAGTTCGATTTCGTTGTATTTGTTGGATACCGGCGTTCGAAAGTTAGCAAGGCGTCGCGACTAACGTAAGCTTTGTTCTCACCGCTTCTGCCTTAGGAGGATCGTCTTGCTCCCCTACCTTCGGCTGAATCTGCAACCACTTAACCTGGGCTGCCCCCTCTTGCGACTCGACGTCGGTCAACCCGACGTGTTGAATTCCCTAGGAAAACCGGATGAACCAGCGCCAGAAATCATCAGCACCCACCATGAAAATCGTTTCCAATGACTTCCGAGTGTCGCCCTCAGCCACACTGAAGCTCGGTCAATGGCCGACCTTGGTGAAGCCCTTCTACAAGACCAAGGAGCACTACCGCGAACTGCTCGACGATCATGTATCGGAGCTCAGCAAACTCCAGGAACTCCTCTACGCTTCCAACACGCATGCGGTGCTCCTTATTTTCCAGGCAATGGACTCCGCCGGGAAGGATGGGGCCATCCGACATGTCATGTCTGGGATCAACCCTCAGGGGTGCCAGGTCTTCAGCTTCGCCCACCCGAGCGCGGAGGAGCTGGATCACGATTTTCTCTGGCGCACCACGCGATGTTTACCGGAGAGGGGACGGTTCGGTATCTTCAACCGGTCCTACTATGAGGAAGTTTTGATCGTGCGCGTGCACCCTGAGATCCTGAAAGCCCAGAGGCTGCCACCCGAAGCGCCTGGCAGCAACGATCTATGGAAAGATCGATTCGAATCGATCCGGGGCCTGGAGAAGCATCTCCATCGCAATGGCACACAGGTGATCAAGTTCTTCCTGCACCTCTCCAAGGAGGAGCAACGACAGCGGTTGCTGCAGCGAATTGAAACACCAGAGAAAAACTGGAAGTTCAGCGCCTCCGATATCCGGGAGCGCGGGCTTTGGGACCAGTATATGCGAGCTTACGAGGCTTGCCTGGGAGCCACCTCCACCAAGACCGCTCCCTGGTATGTGGTCCCCGCTGATGACAAAAAGAATGCACGTCTCATCATCTCTCACATCGTGGTGGACACTCTCAAAGCGTTGAAGATGCGCTATCCCGAGCCAAGCAAAGCACAGCGCAGCGAGCTGGAATCGATCCGCAAGGTCCTACTGAACGAGAAGGCGTGAAACCTGGTTCGACGTCCAGGCTTGCTGACGTCCGTTCTTAGGGTAGGTTCCATACCACAACCGGCCCGCACTCGACGCTTTGAAACTGCGCCTTCATATACTGCTTGGAATCACGTGTGCGACCCTGAGCGCGCGGGGAGCCCCATCCCCCGCCCCGTTGCCCCATTTTCTTGAGCAACACTGCCTCGAGTGCCACGACTCCGAAACCCACGAGAACGCTCTTCGTGACCTGCTTCAATCCCCCTGGCTGCAAATCCGCGACGCGCTGCCTGAGGAGGGCGAAAGACGACCGGCAACTTGCTCGCAACTTGGCTCGCCAACTGACGATTTATGCCACAGGATCGCCCATCCATTTTTCCGATCGAGCCCAGATCGAGCGGATCTTGGATCAGGCAGCATCCGGCGGTTACGGGATCCGTTCCCTGGTGCATGCGCTGGTGGGAAGCGATCTGTTCCTGAACAAGTGAACGAAAGAAGAAACCTATGAAGCGAACACAGAATTCACTCCCATGATCCACCCGCGACCTACCAAGCTACAATCCTTTCAGCGCAGCGCCTTAGGTGCGCTCCTGGTCCACCTGTTCACCCTCTCGATTCCTGGAACGGCAGCCGTCACCGATCCACGTCCGAACATCGTGTTCGTGATGACGGACGACCATGCGGCGCACGCGATCAGTGCCTACGGAAGCAAGGTGAACATCACACCCAACATGGACCGACTCGGTCGGCAAGGGCTTCGACTGGAGCGTTGCTACGCCGTCAACTCCATCTGCACCCCGAGCCGCGCCACCATCCTGACAGGCAAATACAGCCATAAGAACGGGTCCCCGGTGTTCAACACCTTCAATAGTGCGCAGCCAACCGTGGCAAAATATCTACAGGTCGCTGGCTACCACACTGGTTTGGTCGGGAAGTGGCATCTCGGGAGCGACCCCACCGGCTTTGATTCCTGGGAGATCCTTCCCGGACAGGGCCGTTACATCGATCCTGTTCTCTACGACAAGGACGGGGCCAAGGTCTACAAAGGCTATGCCACGGACGTCATCACCGATCTGGGGCTGGCCTTCCTTTCGAATCGACCTCCCGGCAAGCCCTTCCTGCTGATGCTTCATCACAAAGCACCCCATCGCGAATGGACGCCCGACGCCAAACACAAAGCGATGTTCGCCCATCGCACAATCCCCGAGCCGTCCACCCTCCATGACAACTACGCCACCCGTTCCGACGCCCTGAAGGAACAGAAGCAGACCGTCTTCAAACATCTCACCCGAGGAGATCTGAAGATGATCCCGCCGGCAGAGCTTCAAGGAACCAACCGTTCGGCCTGGATGGGAGCCGTGCCCAAAGAAGTGGAGATCACCGACGCTCAAGGACGCCGGCAAACCCTGACGGGAGAAGCCCTCAACCGTTGGAAATACCAGCGCTACATGCAGGACTACCTGGCCTGCGTTCAGAGCGTGGATGACAATCTGGGGAGGCTGACCGACTGGCTCGACGCCAATGGTCTGAAGAACAATACGATCGTCATCTACACCAGCGATCAGGGTTTCTTCCTGGGAGACCACGGCCTTTACGACAAGCGCTTCTTCTATGAGGAGTCCGCTCGCATGCCCTTCCTTGTCCGCTGGCCCGGCGTGATCAAACCCGGCTCCACCAGCGAGGCGCTGGTGATCAACACCGATTTTGCACCCACCCTGATGGCCGCTGCAGGGCTGACCGTACCGTCCGACATACAGGGGCGCGACCTGCGGCCTATTTTTAGCGGTCTCAAACCCGAGAGCTGGCGCGATGCGATCTACTATCGATACTATCACGATCCCGGTCACCACAACACCCGGGCCCACTACGGGATTCGCACCCAGAGATACAAGCTCATCCACTATTGGAAGATCGACCAATGGGAGCTTTTTGATCTCAAGCAGGACCCTAAAGAGCTGCGCAATCTCTCCCAGGATCCAGGGCAGCAGGCCATTCTCACCGAGCTGAAGAAATCATTGTATCGACTAAAGAGCGAACTGAAAGACAACGACGAGTTCACCGATAGCCTGCCGAAAGACGATGTCGACGGCCCGCCCAAGAAGTGGAAACCCGGCTACGGCCCCACGGCATCGTCCGGGAATCGGTGAGGCCAAAAGGAACTGCCGGATTTTGCCTTCCAACCCTGGACCCAGCCACTAGCGTCTGGGAATGTCGAAGAAGCTTTTCTTGCTGGATGGAATGGCCCTGGCTTATCGGGCGCATTTTGCCTTCATGCAGCGCCCGATTCGCACCTCCGCAGGCCTCAACACCTCGGCGCTTTTCGGCTTCACCAACACGCTCCTCGATCTCATTGAACGCGAGACCCCCACTCATATGGCGGTGGTCTTCGACACCCCCGCCCCCACAGCACGGCACATCGAGTTTCCTGAATACAAGGCACAGCGGGAGGCCATGCCGGAGGACCTCGTGCTGGCGCTCCCCAATCTGAGCCGACTCTGCGAAGCGCTGCGCCTGCCGGTCTTGAAGCTCGACGGCTATGAGGCCGACGACATCATCGGAACCTTAGTCCTGAGAGCCGAGGGCGAAGGGTTCATCTCCTACATGGTCACGCCGGACAAGGATTTCAGCCAGCTGGTCACTGCGAGCAGCTTCCTCTACAAACCCGGCCGCGGAGGCGATGCCGCCGAAATCCAGGGCGTTCCCGAAGTTCTAGCCCGCTGGGGGATTGAACGTCCTTCGCAGGTGATTGATATCCTCGGTCTTTGGGGAGACGCGTCCGACAATATCCCGGGCGTGCCCGGTATCGGTGAGAAGACTGCCGCCAAACTGATCCTCCAATATGGGGACATTGAGGGCTTGCTCGCCCACACTTCGGAACTCAAAGGGAAGCTCAAGGAAAGCTTGGAAGCGAACCGAGAACAGGCACGTCTGTGTCGGAGACTCGCCACCATACAACTTGATGTACCTCTCCCCGTAGACCTGAACTCTCTCATTCGCAGCGAGCCCGACCTCTCAGCGCTTCGCGCGTTCTGCACCGAATTTGAGTTTACTTCCCTGGGACGTCGGCTGGTCGGGGACGATTTCAAGGTCGGCCCCGTTGCCCCCGTCAAAGGCAAGAGCAAGGGTCGCCCGGCTCCCTCAGGCGATCAGACGATGGAACTGTTCCCGTCGGAATCTTTCGAAGCCCCAGCCTCCCCCGAGATCGATACTCCCGCTGAGGTTGCCGCCGAAGTGGCGCCGGCCTACCAGACGATCGAGAACACCCCTCACGACTATCGCATCGCCGACACCGAAGAAACTCGGGCGGAACTGATTCGCGAACTGGAGAAACAGCCCTCGTTCTGTTTCGATACCGAAACGACCTCCCTCGTCCCGCGCGAAGCCCGGTTGGTCGGCATTTCATTTTCCTGGAAGGCCCATCAAGGATGGTATGTTCCCATCCCGGCCGACCCTAGCGAGGCCAAGAGGACACTGGCCGGATTGATCCCAGTCCTGGTCGACCCCTCAAAGGAAAAGGTGGGGCACAATCTGAAGTTCGATCTCGGCGTTCTGCTCGCGCATGACATCCAGGTGGAGGGACCGCTCTTTGACACCCTGATCGCTCATGCGCTCGTGGAGCCAGAACTGCGCCATGGGATGGATTACGTGTCCGAGCGCTTTCTAGGCTATTCTCCAGTGCCGATCGCCCGCCTCATCGGCAAGGACGGCAGCAAAAACATGCGCGACGTCCCCTTGGACGAGATTGCACCCTACGCCACTGAGGACGCCGATATCACCTGGCAGCTGCGCGAACTCCTGACACCCAAACTCGCCGAGAAAGGGCAGGACAAGGTGTTCCGAGAGATTGAATGTCCACTGATCCCTGTGTTAACGCGGATGGAGTGGGAAGGTGTTCGCGTGGATGCGACGGCTCTGGAGACCTTCTCCCAGCAGCTCGGCCATGAGATCGAGTCGCAGCAACTCCGAATTCAGGAGTTGGCAGGCACCGAGTTCAACCTGAACTCGCCCAAGCAACTCGGCGAAGTGCTCTTTGATCGACTGAAGATCGCGGAGAAGCCCAAGAAGACAAAGACCGGCCAATACTCAACCAACGAGCAGACTCTGCAGGACCTGGCGCCTCGTCACGAGATTGTGCGACGGCTTCTGGAGCATCGCGGAGCCACCAAGCTAAAGAAC
>CAMAVD010000084.1 GCA_945861575.1 Akkermansia muciniphila | reverse complement strand
CGGGCCCGTGGCTTTGGTTCATTAGTATGGGGTTTGTCTGGCTTGCGCCACCGTAAAACGTGGCAAGCCTTTGCGGCAGGCCCCGCGCCTTTGCGATAAAGTCCTTGTCCTGGCGAGGGGTGGTCTGCGTCGTGGGGAGTAACGCAAAGGCGCGGGAAGGACGCAAAGACGCAAGCCACACAGCAAGCAATAGGGGGACATCGTCGTTCACCCTCGGCCCGGACCCGGACGTGTGATCCACAGATTGGGAAGGATTTACACAGATTAGGGAGAAGGCGGGGAGGGTCAGGGATTCTTGTTTTCGCCTGGTTCCCATCTGTGAAAATCCTGGCGCTCATCTGTGGATAACAAATCCCCCCGTTCATCATACATCTTCAACGTCTTGAACCTCCGCTTACTTCGATTCTCAATGGTCTAGCCATGCCAGCTTCGCTCAAGCGGGCGTTGCTAGCCCATTCTTTCCTATTTCAAAAAGTTCATTTTTCTCAACAAAATCCTAAATTTCGCTTGCTTGGTCTTCGTTGCGATGCGTAAAACACGCGTGTCGCAAGACTTTTACGGACATTAACTACAATAAACATTATGGCTAAAGCACTGACTAAGTCCCAAATCGCAGCCTCGATCGCCGACACTGTCGGAATCACCAAGAAGCAAGCGGTTGCCACGCTCGAGGGCATCACGGCACTCGCGTACAAGCACGCCAAGAACAGCTTCACACTGCCCGGCCTGGGCAAGCTCGTTCTCGTGAACCGCAAGGCGCGTCAAGGTCGCAACCCCGCCACTGGCGCGACCATCCAGATCCCTGCTAAGAAGGTTGTGAAGTTCCGCGTGGCCAAGGCCGCGAAGGACTCCATCCTCGGCAAGAAGTAATTCGTTCTCCGACTCATGGGCACTCTGGGTTTCCCAGAGTGCCCTCTTTTTTTGTCCCATGCCTCTCCTGATCCAACGCCACACTGCTTCCGAAGCCGATACGGGGTCGCCCCGGCCAGCGCTACCGCAGAGTGTGCGAGTTGTACGGGCTTTTGGAGTGGTTCTTTGGATCTCCGCGCTTCTGGGCATGGGTTGCGCAACGTCCACGCCGCAGGCGCAGTTGAGCCGGGGTGCGCTCACTGGGGAGTATTTCGCCGCCCCTGGCACTCCCTTCGATGCAGTCATTCAGTCGCATGCCTTGCAGTCTGGCTATCGCGAGTTCTCGGTGACTCGCATGCCATTCTCCGGGGATGTGGACGGTGACGGTAACTCGGACGCTCTTTGCCTCTATCGATTGGACGATCCGCAAGGGTCAGGAGCGTTCCGACAGTTTTTGATCCTCCGTTCTGCTTCGCTCAAGGGAGGTGTGATTCGGGTTCAGGTCGGAGGAGATTCCCGCCGTTCTGCCACCCTGGGCAGGGTGAGGAATGGGATCGTTGAGGTCCTCACTCAGGAGTATCTTCCGAGTGACGCGTCTTGCTGCCCTACAGGGCATGGAGTGCTTCGTTGGATACTTGAGGGAAGGCAGCTTCGCGAGATGCCCCTCGAACGATAACAGCGTGACCCATGGCGAGACCCGCTTCCCGAAGGCTGCTTGCGAACACCCTAAAAATTGGGGTGGTGGGATGTGGTGCTCTCGGCAGCTACTACGGGGGACGCCTTTGTCAGGCTGGCCATCAGGTCCACTTTCTTTTGCGTTCTGACTACGAGGTGGTCCGCCGACAGGGGGTTCGTGTTTCCAGCCCCGCAGGAGATTTTCGTGCTCGTCCTCGCTGTGCTCGGCATCCCGAGGAGATAGGCCCCTGCGACTGGGTCATCATCGGACTTAAGACCACAGCCAATGCCGAGTTTGCCCGACTCTTGCCTCCCTTGGTTGGACCTCACACTGCGATCCTAACGCTTCAGAATGGTCTGGGGAATGAGGAGGCGCTGGCCCGGCTATTCTCCCCGGAGCAGATCCTTGGAGGGCTTTGCTTCGTGTGTCTGAATCGGACCGAGCCTGGTGTTATTCGGCATCTGGCTCATGGACGGATTGTCCTGGGAGAATACTGCGGATGGCCTGAGCCTCGGACGCAGGACTTCGCCTCCTACTTTCGCCATGCAGGGGTTCCTTGCGAGGTGACCGAGACGCTCGCCCGTGCGCATTGGGAGAAGTTGGTTTGGAACATCCCCTTCAATGGATTAGGCGTTGCGAGCGCTGCAGGCTGGGACGCGGTCGATAGCGGCGTGATGTCGGCCGGAACTCCAGTGGGGCCTTGCCTCGCGACCGACCAATTGCTGTCGGACACGCGTTGGCATGCCTTGGTGCGCGAGCTAATGCGCGAGGTCATTGCCGCCGCCAACGGCCAGGGACTGTCGGTGTCGACGGAGTGGGAGGATCGGCATATCGCACTCACCGCACCGATGGAACGATACGTGGCCTCCACTCTTGTCGATTTCGAACGTGGCCAACCTTTGGAGCTTGAGGCCCTTTTCCTGGAGCCCCTGAGGCGTGCGAAGGCGGTCGGCATCGCCACACCTCGCTTGGAGAAGCTCTGCCACGTTCTCAGTGTGATCCGCAGATTGGGACCGATTTACGCAGATTAGGGAGAAGACGGGGAAGGCGGGACGTTGCTTACGGCGATTAGGAACCTCACAGCAGTTCGTGGCTTTCTGGACCGGACGGCGGAGGTGTTGAACCGAACAATGTTTGGATTGGTAGAACAATCGAAGTGGGTACGTATGCACCGAATGCCTTTGGACTTTACGACATGCATGGGAATGTGTGGGAGTGGTGCTCGGATTGGATTAAGGGCTATCCGAATGGTGTAGTAACTGATCCTGTTGGGCCGACGTCGGGCGTCCACCGCGTGGGCCGCGGGGGCGGTTGGGGCGACAGCGGCAGGGACTGCCGCGCAGCGGTCCGCGACTTCAGCTACCCGGACTACGAGTACAGCAGCTTTGGGTTCCGTGTCGTCCTCGCCCCAGGTCGATAAGAGAAGCAGAGGTAGCGCAACGGAGCCCGCCTTCGCCGAGGCTACGGCGCGGCAAGCCGGAAGGTCCAGCTGGAGCGCCCCTCCTTCGCCGGTGGCTTCGGAGGGCAGGGGGACGCGCGCAGGCTGAGGCCTGAAGGCGGTGTGTAAAGCGTGATAGCGTTTGATGGGAATTTGGGTGAATGGATCCCGCGAAGCGGGTGGATTTTTTCGAAAACTGGCTATCGAATGGGAATCATGCAACTGAAGGTGTTTGTGGTTTCAGTAAAAAACATCGAAAGCGCAGAGAGCGATATGAACTCTTTTCTGCGGGGGCACCGCGTGCTTGCGGTAAAAAAAGAGTTCGTCAATGATGGCGATAACTCATTCTGGACCTTCTGTGTGGAATATCTAAATGCGGCCCCTCTTGCGACAAACTCATCGCACGGAAAGAGTCCGCGGGTGGACTACCGGGAACTGCTGAAGCCTGAGGAGTTCGAAGTGTTCAGCACGCTGCGGGATTGGCGAAAGGAAGTGGCGGAGAAGGAAGGGGTGCCGGTTTACACGATCTTTACCAACGAACAGCTGGCAGATATGGTCCGACGCCGGGTGAGTTCAAAGACACAGCTCAAAGAAATCGACGGAGTGGGTGACGGTCGGCTGGAGAAGTACGCCGATGCCGTGCTGGGTCGACTCGTGTTCAACCCCGTTCCAGCATGAAGACCTTTGATCCGCAGATTGCACAGATTTTCGCAGATTTAGACATTTTACGGGCCATGCAAGTTGGTTACATTTGCTTGTGATGGAAACAGTCTATATGGAGTCCACGATTCCAAGTTGCTTGACGGCTCGGCGTTCCAATACGGAGCCGATGGCATCGCGTCAGCGAATCACGCGGTGGTGGTGGGAGCATGAGCGGCCGAGATTTCGTGTCTATTCTTCCATTGCAGTGCGGGCAGAAATCTCGAGGGGTGATCAAAACGCGGCTTTGCGTCGGCTCAAATCAATTGCTGATATTCCTGAACTGGAATTGCGTCCAGAACTTGAGCCCCTCGCGAAATCGATCGTGCAGTTGCTCGAACTGCCGCCAAGAGCTCAGATGGACGCAACGCATGTCGCGTTCGCCATCGTTCACCACATGGACTACCTTCTGACTTGGAACTGTACCCACCTTGCCAACGCGATCTTACAGAGAAAACTCTTTGAATATTGTGCATATCACAACCTGCATGTTCCTGTGATTTGCACGCCTGACCTACTGATTCAACCAAATCTATGAAAGACACCATTGTTACAGAAATCCGAGCAGCGAGGGCTGAGGTAGCCGAAGAATTTGATTTCGATCTTCACAAGTTCTTTGTTTGGGCGAAGGCTCACACCAATGCCGAACGTAAAGCGAAACGTTTGCTTCCCACGACGCTGCGAAGAGTTCGGAAAAATTCCAAAGCCGCATGATATAGAATCAGATCCGATCCTTCGGGTCACGCAGCATCTCGTATGAAGCTTCTCTTACCTATCATCCTCGCCGTGCTCCGCTTGACGCTTACCTTGGATTCCGTCTCGGTCGAAGTCCTTGACGAGGGTGTCGGGCCCTTCGGTCTGAGGCTTTGGCTGAGCCGTTAGGGAATCGCTGGACACCGCGAATGCAAGCAGCACGGCGCAAGCGGATGACACCCTCTGGAGGAGGGAGGGAAGGATCATTGGCCCAGTTTCTTGAGGAGGTTGCGAGTGATCTGCTCCACGGCGGGATCCTTGCCGCGCAAGCCATGAGACCAATCGGTGCTGCCACAGGTGAACACGGTGCCGCCTCGCGTGTAAACCCCGAGCACGGACTGTCCCTTCCTTCCATTCTCCCAGCGCTCGTACCACTCGCAGTCGTCCGGATGCCATTGTGCAGGTGCTGTGCTGAGGATCTCGAAGCTTTTTGGAGTGCCATCGCGGCAGGTGGGGAAGGGGAGTCCGTCCTTCCACTCCAGTTCGCAGCCGTCACATTCGTAGCCAACGATGGTGTCCTTGCTGCCGAAGGTATCGTTGCGCTTGAGGCCGGTGCCTTCGAAGAGCCAGTGATCCGGCCGATGGACGGTGTAGCCTCCGCTGGCATCCATGAGTTGTCCGTGGCTTTTATGATAGCCGCCCCAGAGAAAGCCAACCCCGGTGAGCTGATTCTCAGGTCGCTTTATCAGATGATGGCTCCAAAGGGAGGAGAGTGTAGCGTAGCTGCCCCGCGCTGAGTAGATCGGGTCGGAGTGGGCGTTCTGCTTCCAGCAGGTGAGGGCTTTGCCTCCGTCCTCGGCGCGCACCTGCCAGCAGCAGGTGTTGCCGCTAAAGAAGGCGACATTCCCCCCGGAGCCGATGAAGGCTTCCAGACTATCCCGCATGGGAGCAGACCAATACTCATCGTGGCCCACGCTCAGGACCAGGCGATAGGCCTTGAGGATCTCGGGATGCGACTCCAGATCGCCGTTGGCGGCGTAGTCGAACACGTAGCCATTGGACTCGGCCCATTCAACGAATGGCTGCTCCCAGGTTCCGAACTGACTCGAGGGAGGGCGTTCGTAGGAAACGCGATGCCCCTGATTGCCCCCGCGACCATTGAAGGCGTAGAGGCTGAATCCTCCCCAGTTGTTGTAGGCATTGTAGGTGTGGGTGGAGAGTTGCAGGAGGATCTTCGAAGCCTTTCCAGGTTCTGCGGCGCGGAGGATGAAGTAGCAGGTGCTCTCGGCGGTGCGCGAGCCGCGGTGGGTGAAAGCACCCCCGCTATCCCGGGCGCGCAGGACGACCTGATAGTAGCCGCTTTTCCAATCGGCGGGCAGTTTTAAGGTCGTGGATGCAGTCCAGCGACAGCCGGCCGAGGAAGCAGCCTGGGGAATGGGCTGCTCGCGTCCGGGGACCGACCCGGAGGTCCAGACCGATTGGGCCTTCGGGCCTAGGCGCGTGATCTCCGCGCTGAAGGCCGACGCGCTGGTGCTGACATGCAGGGTCAGTTCCTCGCCCGGCGCGTAGCTAACCCGGCCGGCATAGCCCTCAACAAAGAGCGGTCTGGGTTCCTCAACCGCGGCTTGCAGGGAAGCTGTGGTCAGCAAGAGCAGGCAGGCGAATGCCCAGGCCCTGAGGGCGGAATAGATAGCGGCTTTCATGCGCGTAATGTGGATGGAAATCCGTGAGAGGATCAAGGTGTTCTTGGATGTGATTGCAACGGGCGGTCCGTTTTGAGCGATTGGCAGGTCATGTCAGGAGGAGTCTCAGAGAATCTGCAAGGAGACCTGTCCCGCTATGGCTCCCTTTCATTCAGCACATCGACTCTTTTGCTGCAGGAAAATATGAGCAGCCTGTCGTCTTCGAACCATTGCGTTGTGGCGGGAGCAGCGATAGTGTGGATGCCGACCTCCAGATGGGCCCGAGGCGGGCTCTTCGGCTCTTGCGCAAACGCCAGGATCTGCCGATGTCAGGGGGACCGTTGCAGTCTATCGCCATGACCAAGCAAGAATTGAAGGAAAAGGTGTCCGAGTCCTCCCGCCATCTGGGGCAGGTTCGCGACGAGATGCAGAAGCGCATTGTCGGTCAGAAGGGGCTCATTGATCGCCTGCTGATTGGCTTGGTCGCCCGTGGCCATATCCTGCTGGAGGGATTGCCCGGCTTGGCCAAGACGATGACCATCAATTCGCTCGCTCGTAGCTCCCAGTGTGCCTTTGCGCGCATTCAATTCACCCCGGATCTCCTCCCGGCGGACATCACGGGCACGCTGATCTACGACCCGATCAAAGGCACCTACTCCACGCGTCGGGGCCCCATCTTCGCCAATCTCATTCTCGCGGATGAAATCAACCGGGCACCCAGCAAAGTGCAGAGCGCGCTGCTCGAGGCGATGCAGGAGCATCAGGTCACCATCGGTGATGAGACCTTGCTCCTCCCTGAGCCTTTCCTGGTCATGGCCACTCAAAACCCCATCGAGCAGGAGGGCACCTATCCGCTCCCCGAGGCCCAGATGGATCGCTTCATGTTGAAGGTGGTGGTGGGCTATCCTTCCGAGGCTGAGGAGCGGGTGATCCTGGATCGGATGGCTTCGACCCGGCCCGACTTCCCTCTGAACGCGGTCGTGAACCCTGCCGAAATTCTGGGCATGCAGGGTCTGGTTAATGAGATCTATGTGGACGAGCAGGTTCGCTCCTACATTGTGAAGCTTGTCCTCGCTACGCGGGAGACCAAACGGGTCGCTCCGGAGTTGACACGCCTGATCCGCTGTGGCGCGAGTCCCCGTGGGACCATCAATCTGGCTCTGGCCGCCCGCGCGCACGCGCTGCTCCGTGGGGAGACGCATGTGACGCCCGATGATGTGAAGGCCATCGCGCCCGATGTGCTCAGGCATCGGATCCTCCTCACCTACGAGGCCGAGGCGGAGGAAGTCACGACGGACTCCATCGTCGCCAGCCTGTTGTCGAAGGTGCCGGTCCCTTGATCGTGCTTCCGACTGACGACTTGAGTTCATGACGCACGCTGATTTCATCCAACGACTCCGCCGCGTGGAGGTCCGCGCTCGTCTGGTGTCTCAGGAGCTGATGTCGGGGCAGTGCGACTCCGTGTTTAAGGGGCGGGGCATGGACTTTGTGGATGTGCGCGAGTATGTGCCGGGCGACGATGTGCGGCGAATCGACTGGAATGTCAGCGCTCGATTCAGAAAGCCCTTCATCAAACGTCTGGTCGAGGAGCGCGAGTTGACGGTTCTTATCGTGGTGGACCTGAGCGCCAGCGGCCATTTTGGAACCACGGGACAGACCAAGCGAGAGGTGGCGGCCGAGTTGGCGGGAACGCTTGCGCTCAGTGCGATTCGAAACAACGACCGTGTGGGCATGGCCTTGTTCACCCGCACTGTCGAACACTACCTTCCGCCTCGAAAGACACGCCAGCATGCTCAGCGGATGCTGCGTGATTTGCTGACGCATGTCCCTCGCGGCAGCGGCACGGATATCGCCCATGCCATGCGTTTCGCCCAACGCGTGCTGCACCGGCCTTCGCTGATTTTCTTGATTACCGATCTTCACGACACGGGGCACGAGGCGGTGCTGAGCGCTGCGAATCAGCGGCATGATGTGCTGGTGTTGCAGACCGTCGATCCGCGCGAGCGGGCCTTACCGGATGTGGGCATGGCCCTGCTTCAGGATGCGGAGACGGGAGAGGTGCTGGAGGTGGACACCGCTGATCCCGGTGTGAGGGCGGCCTACGAGCAGACCATCGCCACCCAACAAGCCGAGAGAGAGCAGTTCTTTCGCAAAGCTCGAATCGGACATCTTCCTCTGCTGCTGGACCGTCCTTGGGCCAATCCACTGCGCTCCTTCCTGGCGAGGCATGCCCGGCGTCGGGTCGCCTGAAGCATCATGACTACCAACCGCTTCATCGAAGACCTGACCTTGGTGCCGCTGCCGCTCTGGTGGCAGAACCCTTGGGTCTGGGTCGGCCTGAGTGTGCTGCTGGCCATTGCGGCCTACGTCGCGCGTCGGGCCTGGCTGGCGCGCCCGCGTCCGGCGGTGTCCGTGCTCCAATCCCCGCCTGGACCGCCGCCACATCTGGAGGCCCTCCGCCGACTCCAGGCCTTACGCTCGGATCACTCTCGACTCAGCGAGTATGAGGTGGCGCTGGAGTGTTCCGACATTCTCCGAGGCTATATCCATGAGCGTTTCGGCGTTCCGATCCGTTTTCTCACCACGCGCGAGTTTCTCGGGGCGGCGCTGGCGGATCCGCTGCTCGAGGGCGCGGCGCGGGTCGAGTTGGGGGAATTTCTGCACTTCTTCGATGGTCTCAAATTCGCACGCGACGCGGCCGAGCCTGAGGCGACCCTTGCCTCGATTGACGGGGCAGAGCGATTCGTTCGCCGCTGCATCCCCCCGGCCGTGAAGGAGGGCGCATCATGAGCGGATGGATGCTGGCTGTCGGCGGCCTTGAATTTGGCGTCCCCTGGCTCCTGCTTGGGCTCCTGCTGATCCCCTGGCTTGCGTGGCGCCTAGGTGCCAAGGGGCCGGTGCCATCCATCACGGTGCCGTCGCTGGCTCCGCTCAAAGGGCTGGGTCGCACGCCTCGACGGCAGTCGGGTCGCTGGCGATGGGTCCTGCCACTGCTGGCCCTCACCTTGATGATTCTCGGGCTGTCGCAACCTCGGCTTCCGAGAGGCGATCTCCCCGACCCTACCAAGGGCATTGATATCATGCTCACCCTCGACTTCAGCCGCTCCATGGCGGAGGAGGATTTTCACCTGGGTGCAAAGAGGGTTTCCAGGCGTGCCGCCTTGGAGGACGTGGTGACGGAATTTGTCGGCAAGCGGCCCTCGGACCGAATCGGTATCGTCTGTTTCGCGCGCAGCCCGTTTCTGATCAGCCCGCTGACCCTAGACCATGCCTGGGCTCTGAGCTCACTGAAGGAAACCGATCTGATGACGGGGACGGCCATCGGCGAAGGATTGGCGTCCAGCCTCCAGTTTATCCAGCGAAACAGCGATCGCAGCAAGGTGATCATCCTGGTGACCGATGGACAGAACCTGCTCGGTCGATCTCCTCTGCAGATCGCTCCTCAACTCCTCCGCGCGCAGGTACGTCTCTACAGCATCTTGATCGGACCGGAAATTGTCACGCCGACCATGGCAGCCCACCACGAGCTCAACCGATCCAGCCGCCTGACAGGGGGACAGTTTTTTCAGGCACGCGACACCGACACGCTCCATCGGGTTTACGACCTGATTGATCAGTTGGAGAAGAAGGCGCTGCTGCAAAAGCGGTTCGTCACCTGGCGCGAGCTCTTTCCTCACTGCGCTGCCGGCGCCCTGGCGGTTCTTCTCCTCCAGTTGCTGCTTCATACCCTTTTCCGAAGGAGCATTCCATGAAGTGGGTCCATACTGAATTCCTCTATTCCCTGCCGGTTCTGTGGCTCCTTGCCTGGGGATTGTGGCGGTTGGGAGAGGTGCGTCGACGTCAGAGGTTGAAGGTATTCACCGGCGTCGCGGCTTCCTGGGCCGACTCGGGCCAGGTTCCTCGGCTGAAGAGGCTGGATGCGTGGCTCTGGTTGCTGGTGGCGAGCGCGCTGATGCTTAGCCTGGCGCGTCCGCTCTTGTTTCAATCGGACGATCGGAGCGAGCTACAGGGCACACCCTATCTGGTGGCGCTGGATGCCTCTCGTTCGATGCTGGCCGCGGATGTAAAGCCGTCGCGCTACAGCGCGGCAACCAACGCCTTGGATCGCTTTCTCCAGGCAAGCAAGGCGGATCGTGTTGGTTTGATCACTTTTTCCGGCATCGGCTACCTGAATGCGCCACTGACCTTTGATACCGTGTCGCTGCGTACCATCCTGGGCTATGTGAACCCGAATGCGCTGGTCGACCCGGGCAGTTCCATCGCGTCGGCTCTGGATCGGGCCGCTCGATTCTTTACCAGCAATCACATTCCACAGCGCACCCTTATTGTAATTTCCGATGGAGAGGAGCTGGACGGCCAGGCTGTGGCACTGGCCCGCAAACTCTTTCGCGATCAGAAGATCCATGTGCATACCGTGGGCGTGGGTACGCAGAGCGGGGCACGGATTCCCGGGGCTCGGGGCGGGGGCGTGACGAACTCCGTGGGGCAGGAGGTTGTGACGCGTCTCGATGAGAATAATCTTCGGCGCATCGCCAACGCCGCCGGCGGGCGCTACTATGCTCTGGGCACTCAGGGAGAAGGGCTTCGCCGACTCCGTGAGGAGGTGCTTCGACCGCTCGCTCAAGAGGCGGCGCGCAATGACCTGGCGAACTATCGGGAAGTTTACTTTGTTCCTCTGGCCGTCGCCGCTCTTGCGTGGTTGGCACGGCTAGTACTGGGGGCGGATCGAGTGGTTCGCCCGCGGGCTCTCAGCAGCATTCTGAGCACTGGATCACGATGAAAACGCTTCAATCTACTTTTCCGGGCACCTGTTGCTTCACTTTGCGCCTCGCGCAACTTCTGTGCTTTATAGTGAGCGGTCTGGGAATGCAGGCAGCCGCTCCGGTCCCATTTGAGGAATGGCAGCGGCTTTTGGGGCAGGGCGGGGGTGAACAGGTGCGTCAGGAGTTTGAACGTGCCCTGGAGAAAGATCCTGGGAATCCGCATCTGCTCTACAATAGGGCGGTCGCGTTGTACTCGCTTGGACGCTATGAGGAGTCATTGCTGGATTTGGATCTCGTTGTGGACGCGCGTCCCCGATCGCTGGCAAGGAAAGCCGCCTTTCAGAAGGCCAACGCAGAGTTCCATCTGGGAATCATGTCTCTCACAAACGATGTGGAGGTGACCCTCGCCCGATGGAAAGAGTCGGTGTCCACCTATCAGGACCTCCTGAAGGATCAGCCCGGAAATGGGGATGCACAGAATAATCTGGAGCATGTGCGACGTCGGCTTCTGGAGCTTCTGATGAAGAACGCCCGCGAGAATCTGGAGGAGGGCAAGGAGCCGACCAAGCCGGCCGAGCAGCGTATCCCGCCGCTGCGTCAGGCCATGGAGCAATTCCATGACGCCACCAAGATCGAGCCTTCCAATCCCGAAGCGAAGCAAGGCGAAGTCGAGGCGCGCGATCTTCTGGCCAAGGCCCTCGCTGAGGAAGGCACCAAGAAGACCCTGGCGAATCAGATGGTGATGCCGGGAGCGAACGAGCCCATGGTCATGCGGCCGGACACCCAGCAAATCCGGGAGGGCGTGAACATGTTGGAGGACGCCAATAGCCTGAAACCGAATGATCCCGACATCGCTCAGCAGCTTGAGGAAGGGCGCGAACGGCTCGCCGACGCGCTGACGCTTCAGGCGCGGATCTATCTGAGTGTGGAGCCGCGCATACGTCGCAACGACGACAAGCTGGGAGTTTTGAGGATGGCGATGGAACAGGCGGACAAGGCTCTTGAGCAGGTTCCTGATCATCAGCAGGCCAAGGCCGTGCGTGAGCAGATCCGCAAGCGTTTGGGTGAGCTGCATGAACAGTTGGGCGATCAGGCCGAGCAGCAGGCCGAGGACGCACCGCTGGAGCAGCAGGCGCAGCAGTTGAGCCAGGCGCTGGATCATTTTCAGCAGGCCAGCGGCATGCGCCCGCAAGATTCGAAGCTTCCTCAGAAGGCGCAGAAAGCTCAGCAGAAGCTAGAGCAGGCCTTGGAGCAGTTGGGCGATCAGCTCATGAAGCCGGGCGGGGAACAGGAGTCTCTTGAGGAGCAGGCCATGCGGCTTGAAGGCGCGGAGCAGGCTTTTAATGAGCTTCAATCCCTGAAGCCTTCCGATGAGACAGCCGAGAAGGGGCGGCAGGCCGGAAAGCAACTGGGGCAGGTGCGCGAAAAGTTGGCAGCGAACGGAAAGCCCAACATGCCCCAACCCGGAGGGCAAGAGCCCGGTCAGTCACCCCCCATGATGCCTCAGGACATGCAGACCGGCCTTCCCATGGATGCGCCGCCTCGACTGGATTCCAAAGTGTTGAGAAACCAGTATCGCTCGCCCGCGATGAACCGCAGCCTTCGGGACTACTAGCACCCTGTCGGGCTTGTCCCCACCGGACGTGAGTCCGGCTGTGGAGCCCGTTTGTGCCGAGCTATATTCCAGGAATCGTCGCGACAGGCTGCTAGCTCCGGCGAACCGCCACACCGATTCCGATCAGGACCAGAACGGCTCCCGCGAGCTGGAGAGAGCCCATCGACTCTCCCAGGCACCACCAGGCCAGTGCGGCGGCGACCACGGGTTGAACCAGTAGGACAAGCGATCCTACCGCTGCGGTGACATGTCCGAAACCATAGGCGATTAGCCCCTGGCCTCCCACATGGGATATGAATCCTAACGCGAGCAGGGGCAGCCATCCACCGGGGGTGGGTGGTAGGAGCGGTTCCCCCGCAAGCCAGGCGATTAGAAACAAGGCAATACAGCTGGTCACCCCGGCTCCGTATAAGGCTCCCGCAGTGGAGTGGCGCTGTCGAATGACGCGCAAGCTGAGCAGATACCCTGCGTAGAAAAAGGCCGCGATCCCGCTGATGAAATCCCCCTTCCAGTGGCTGGGCGCGTCTGCGGACGCGGGGCGGACCAGGAGGTAGACGCCTGCAAAGGCCAGAGGCAGGCTCAATAGGTATTGGCGCGTGACGCGTTCTCGGAAGAGAAACCAGGCGCCGACCATCACCAGGAGAGGGGTGAGATTGGTGATCAGGGTGGAGTTCGCCACTGAGGTCAGGTGCAGTGACCAGTTCCACAAGGCCATATCGCCAGCGAAGAAGAGTCCGGCCAGCACCAACCAGAGGCGATCGTGCTGCTCCAGTTTGGGGTGTCGGGAGGATCCTGAGGTGGCGGCCTTTTTGAGTTCCCAACGACGCCAGAGGTAAAAGACAGGGCAGGCGAAGAGCAGGCGATAGGCGCCCGTTGAGAAGGGTCCGAGCTCGCTGGACCTTATCCAAAGCGGGGCGAAGCCGATCCCCGTGGCCCCCAGAACCAAGGCAATGGCACCGTGCGCGGGGTGGCAGGGAAGAGAGCGCGGAGGCGTCGGGTCAGGGTCGGTACGGGTGGATGATTTGGGCATTGTTAGGGGCAGGCTTAGGGAGGGTCCGCCTGCTCCGGCCTCACCCTCCGTGGAAACACCCTAGTGGATCAACCTAGAAACACGGCCTTCTCGACCGAAAAGCAACGGGGACTGGCGCCCCGGTCCCCTTGTATGTGTCTTTTCATTTTCCTGTTCGGCGTTCGAATGTAGGGGACGACGTAAGCAGGCCTCGGGTGAAGCGTCTCCTCCACAACAGAAGCGGTCTCCGCCAAAAGGTCCTGCGCTTCACGAGCCAACTTGCGAGTGCGCCGCCCGAACATCACCGCTACCAATGTCAACACAGGGAGGCTTGCCAGCATGATGCCGGTCAGCTTGAGGGCGTGAGTACCGCGCCATACCGAGGACCTTAAAGCGAAACGCTTCCCACGCAAAGCATGGCCTGAATCGTGGGAATCGTCGTGAGAGACTTAAGTTCATGGTCCGTGAGCAGGTCCAAACGGAACAGGAAACTCATTTTAAAAATACACGGTGACAAAATCATGTAGGGTAAAATCATAGGAAACCACTTTCCGGCAAATTAGTATGATTTTACCCCTCATGATTTTGTCGCAAGATCTTGGCCGGCGGCTTCTGCTGATGGCCTTCGGGAGCTTCGTCGTCCCCTACATCCGAATGCCGAATTCCCCTTCCACAATGGAGTTGTTCGTAGGATAGCCGCGCGAATGCAGTGTTATGGGCGCCCCATGACCTCACGGAGTCTCTTCTCGGCCTCAGGAGTCCAGGCGCTCGGTTCGAGTTGAAGGAAAAGCGTTCCGTAGGGCAGGGTCATCCGTGTCTTGATCACCAGCACCCGGTAGGTCTTGGATGCTTCCTCGATCTTCGTCTGGAGTGAGTCCATGGGAGCTGTTCCTGTTCGAAGGCCTCGAAAAAGTTGTTCCACCGTGCTCCGATACGCACCTGTGCCGGGCGCGTCGGATTCCGCGACCCGGCTCAGTTCTGTCGTGGTATAGGGAATGGGCTTTACATGACCCAGTTGCGCGAGCAGTTCCAGTAATGTCCGCAGCACAGGTATGGCATCCGCACCTGTTGCGAGGGTCTCGACTCCTCGTTCGGACAGACTTGGATACGCCCCGTCGGCCACCACGATCCAATTTCGCTGTCCCAACTCGGCCAGTCTTTTGGAAAGATTAGCCCTCTGCATTCATCCGGTGCCGCAGGGTCTACCTTTTTCGTCGATCCCCGGGCCGCGCGGGGCCGCTGCGAGAGTGAGAGGAGGGCAGCATGGGACCCTGGCTCGATTTGAATCCTTGGGCAGGTCTTGGCCCTGAACGTTTCGACCCCTGCGGTGCCTTGCCTGAAGGCGACCATTTCGGGCGTCCTCCATCCGAGCGTGGGCCTTGCCCCCTTGGGGAACGATCCGATCCAGGGCGTCCGCTAGGTCGAGGTCTTGGAAACTTGGAGCCGCCTTGCGGAGGGAGGCTTCTCGAGGCTCCTCCAGCTCTCGCTGGCCGCGTGGAGGATTGCAGGACGGGTCGGCCTGGACGCTGCAACTCAGGCCGGGAGTCGCTGCTGCGCGGTCCGCGAGCGCCCGGGGAATCTTCCCAAGGCTTCCGGCCCGTTCTCGGTCCCGTCGGCCGCGGAGCCGATGAACCAAAGGAGGGTCTCCCTTCGCGCGGTGGCCTGCCGCCACCCGAGGGTCTGCCGCCGCCACTTGAAGGTCTGCCGCTTCCAGACGGGCGGCGATCCTGTGTGTTTCGAGGATCTCGAGAGTTCCCAAAACCGCGCGAAACGCTGGTGCCGCCTGAAGCCCGGGCGTCGCGTGGAGCTCTGGCATCGAAAGAAGGCCTCGCATCACGCGGAGAGCGGGTCTCGCGTGAAGGGCGAGCATCGCGCGGAGGTCGCGCGTCGCGCGAGGGGCGAGCATCGCGCGGCGGCCTTGCATCGCGTGGAGGCCGAGCATCGCGGGAGGGACGAGCAGCGAATGGGGGACGACCCTCGCGTGACGGCCGCACTCCGCTTGGACCGCGAGCGTCGGTGAAAGGAGCCGAGCGTCGAGGGGGGCGGACTTCCCCTTGGTCCCGGGGAGCGCGCGAGGGTTGGCTGGGGTAACGTGTGCCTGAGTCGCGGCGCTGCCCTCCTGCGCTCCCTGCGCTCAGCGGCCGTTCTTCTCGAACGGAACGGGCTTCGCGTTGGGGGCGTCCTTGGTTTGCCTTGGTCCTTGGAGCACCGCCGGAACGAGCCTTCTCGGTCTCGGGCAGAATCCAGCGGAAATCGACTTGCTTCTTCTGTCGGTCGACCTTGTAAACGTTGACCTCCAGCGGATCTCCCATTCTGACGATCCGCCGGGATCGGCGGCCGACAAGAATGGACCGTGTGGCGTCATAGACGAAGAAATCATCCAGCACGGACGAAAGATGCACCAACCCGCTGAGCCCAAGCTCGGAGACTTCTACGAAGAATCCAAAGTTACGCACCTCGGTGACCATCGCCTTGTAGTTGATCAGGGGGCCGCGTGACAGCTGGTCCTTCAGATAGGCGAAGAGCTTGACCTCCTTGCTATCGCGCTCTGCGTCCGATGAATTTCTCTCCGTCTCAGAGATATGCCGTGCGATGTCCCCGATCCCCGAAGCGTTGGTGCCCGTGAGTCCCAATAGCGCGCGATGCACGACCAGATCGGCATAGCGGCGGATAGGGGATGTGAAATGGGTGTACTGACTTTTGCACAGTCCGAAATGCCCCAGGGAATCCACGGCATAACGGGCGCGAGTCATCGACCGCAGAAAACCGATCTTGAGTGCCGGTCCGACAGGAAGCTCCTTGAGACGGAGCAGCAGCTTTTGAACTTCAGGCCTTTGCACCAGATTGCCGCAGGGGATCCGATGGGCGAGCACGTCCTGACGAAATTCCTCCAGACGATGCGGCTTCGGCGGTTCGTGGATCCGGTGGATCGCCGGAACTCCCATCTGAATCAGTCGACTCGCCACCGCTTCGTTGGCGAGGAGCATGAATTCTTCGATGAGTTGATGGGAGACATCGTTTTCGATGCGCTCAATCCGCAGCACGCGTCCCTGCTCGTCGAGGCGAATCTTGTTCTCCGGGAAGTCGAGTTCGAGGGAGCCCGCCTGAAAGCGAGCCTTCCGGATATGCTGGGCGAGGCCATGGGCCGAATGCAGCATCTCCTCGATAGGGTTCTCCGGGAGTCTTTGCAGAACGGCGAAGGCGTCCTTGTAGGTGAACCTGCGACAGGACCGGATCACCGAAGGATAGCACTTGGACTCTAGAACCTCACCCTTATCGGTGAGGAGAAACTCCACGCATTGGGTGAGTCGGTCCAGGTCGGGCTTCAGCGAGCAGAGGTCGTTGCTGAGGGCCTCAGGGAGCATGGGGATGACCCGATCCACCAGGTAGGTGGAATTTCCACGGCGTCGTGCTTCTGCATCCAGGACGCTGCCTGGCTTCACGTAATAGGAGACGTCGGCGATGTGCACCCAAACAGTCCAGCGATTGTCGCCGCGACGCAGGACACCGATGGCGTCGTCGAAATCTTTCGCGTCATCTGGGTCGATGGTGACGATGGTCTCGCCACGGCAGTCTATTCGGCCCGCGCTTTCCTCGGCGGTGGGCTCATTGACCGGGCGGTTTTGAGAGATGGCATTGGCGGCGTCCAGCGCGTCCTTTGGGAAGTGGAGGGGGAGGTTGTATTGGCGAAGGACGGACAGCATGTCCACGCCCTCCTCGTCGGGAGCTCCGAGCACCTCGATCACTTCACCCTCCGGGCTGGACTGTCGTGATTCCCAGAAAGTGAGCTCCACGACGACCTTATCGCCTGCGCGTGCTGGGCGCCCGACATCCTTGGGGGTGGGAACGGCGATGTTGTGGGGGATGCGGGGATCATCGGGCACCACAAAGAGCACATGCTTCCCCTCCTGCAAGGTGCCGACCAATTGAGATCGTTTGCGCTCAAGGATTCGGACGACCGCGCCTGTGACTTCTTGCGGCTCCGCGCTGCGGGAGGCCCGCGCACTGACGTTGCGTCGCACCAGGACTCGATCGCCGTGGAAGGCGGTTGAGGTGGCGCTTTCAGGGATGGCGATCTCTTGGGAGCCGGGCTGATCCGGCTGTAGGAATCCCTTTCCCTGGCGATTGATCATGATCGTGCCAGGGATCAGATCTGCCTCGCACGCCTGGATGTATCGATCCCCCTTGGTGAGGAGCACCTGGCCGGTCACCTCTAGCTGCTTGAGGGTTTCTTGAAACTCGCGGAAGAGGGCGTGGGCGATGGCGAGGGCGGCGAAAATCTCGGAGGCGGTGGAAGGGGCATAATCCTTTTGACCCAGATGTTGCAGTATGGTCTTGTCCATGATGTATCGGCGGAATGCTCAGAAAGCGGACTTATTCCGCTCGATCTGGCAGGGTGCCCCCAGCACGAACTCGAAGGCGCTCTTGCTGACCCGAAGAACGTCTCCGGAAACTTCACCATCGAATTGGAGGCCGGGGGCGGACTCACTTACGATGGGGAATTGGTTGCGTGTGCAAAGGAATGCCATCCAGCCTCATCCTAAATCGTCCGCACGGCTTCAGTCTACGAGAATCTGGAAGGGGACGGTCAGGGCCTTCGCGCGAGAGGAGGCAGAGGTAGGGAGTTTTGAAGGCATCGGGCTGAGGTGGTCCCTTTCCTGCTGAAGCTGTCTGCGGTGGTGATGTGATGCATATACTAACTGAAAGTCATCGGCGGGCTTGGGCACCTAATAGGTGTGTAAGATCTTCGTTCCGAATGGTTTCCGTGCTGGTGGCCTTGCCACGGCTCTGTTGGCCTCCTCTCGGTTTGTTTTGTCTCATTCTGAGCCTGGGCCTGCTTTCTGAGGTGGCACGAGCTGCGACCCCTCCTGCTGCACCTGGCCAGTTTATGGTCATTCCGAACCCGCTCCCGGATCGTCCGGTTCTCAGACCTACCCGAGCCTCGCCTATTGCCGGGAGCCCCGGTCAGGTTCTCGCGCTCCCCCTTTCCTTTGTTTCGGTGGGATTTAACGGGACCGCCCAACTCGTCGTGGCGCTTCGCAGCGAGGGATCGAGCGGGCCTGTTGCGTTCCAAAAGGACGGCCGCATGTTGGACGGAGGCTCGTTCCTGGGCGGCATGGACGTAGTGGAGCAGTTGAACCTTCCTTCACCGTTGCAATCCGGGTATTACGACATCCTTGTTTGGCTTAAGCGTGGGGCAGAGCGCGTGCGCTGCCTGCCAGCGCCAGGGGTGCTGGAACCCAGCCTTGGAACCTTCCGGGTCGGCCGCGTTTTCGTCGCGCATGATCTGTTGGCGCAGGGG
>CAMAVD010000083.1 GCA_945861575.1 Akkermansia muciniphila | reverse complement strand
CCGCTTAGCTGTTAAAGTGGAACGCGACTGTAAACAGCAATAGAAGGCTCTTGAGCGGCCAGAGCTAATTCCATCGGATCACTCCAACACGGGCTTTATGTTAGAAGTCAGCATTAATAACAGGGAGTTATTGTTGTGTGGTTCCTAAGTGGGTCGTTTTCCCCACCTGCTACAAAGGTATCCTCCATGAAAGACAATCTCTTGAGGGTTTTCCCCATAGTCTCGACAATGAGGGATTTTTCTCGGACTTCCAAGTCGAGACTTTCCGCAGCTCGACGCATCCCTTCGAGAACCTCCTCAGAAACGAGATTTTGCTGACGCAACTGTTCGGTGCGAGCGAGATCGGACTTAGCCTTAGACAAGTTGACCTTCGCCATCTCAGCCTCGACCCGCAGACGCGAGATGCTCAAGCCCAGCTGGGCGTAGTCCAAAGCATTCCTCTGCTGGCCAAGCACGGGGGACATCTCCAACTGAGTCAGCTGCATCTGACCTCGCATCACCGAAAGGCGGCTGCTGACCGTCCGTGGGTCGGTGGTAACGACCTCCGCCACTAATGTGTCAGCAGTAACCTTTTGATGCAACTGCACCCAAAGATTCGTGAGCAAGCCGCCTGCAGGCACAATCACCAGGGCACGCACCACCTCGACGCTTCCCTGAAAGTTGGTAGGCTGAAGCCTCACGCCCCAGAGATAGACACACCCTGCAAACACCCCTGTGAAAACAAAAAGTGGAGTGAACCGCTGCCCCCGTCTGCGCAGTCCTTGGAAGAAAGGAGTTGAGATAGGAGCAAGCGGATCCGGCGACAGTGACTTAAGACTGGGATCGTGCTCCATGATTGATTGTGACCAATCAAGGCTAGCCAAGCCCAGTTGTGCCTGCAACGAAAGAAGTCAGTGGATCACACGTCTTCGCCCTTCCATTGTCCGGCCCAACTGGGCGAGGGTATAAGGATGCGAATCATCGGCGGAATGGCCGCTGGACGGCTGCTCAAGGTCCCATCGGGCTACGACGTTAGACCCACTCCTGACCTCGTTCGGCAGGCCATTTTTAACAGTCTTGGGGATCGAGTGGACAATGCGAGAGTTCTAGACATTTTCTCGGGCTCCGGAGCCATCGGACTGGAGTGCCTGAGCCGTGGAGCAGCCCGTGTTCTCAGCGTCGAGAAAGCAGGCCGTCACGCTACCATGATTCGGCAAAACCTAGAGCAGGCAGAACTCCCTGCCGAACGACACGATCTACGCGTCGCCGACGCTCTGGTAGTCATCCATCAGCTTGCCCGGATCCATGAGAAATTTGATCTCATCCTTGCAGACCCGCCCTTCGGAGATAAAAACGTCGGACGCCGCTCGACCTCCCTCTCTCAACGCCTCCTCGACGACACGGATCTGCCCAAGCTTCTCACACCCGAAGGTCTGTTCATCCTCGGCCACACTCGTCGTGATACGCTAACCCTCACGCCGGCGTGGTCGATGACCAAGGAGATGAAACATGGAGATTCCATGATGAAGTTCCTCTGTCTTAACCCGGCGACACCTCCGGTGCCCGAAACCCCGGCAGAGAAACCGCCAGTCGAATAGCTTCGGATCGAAGCAAGTCCGCAAGTCCATCTATTGGGGCCCCTGTCGAACTTAACCCCACCGGATACTGGTCCGGTGGGGTTTTCCAGGAAAAGACCAGCTAGTGGGCAGGAGCGCTGCCGCCTGATGCGTTCGGAGTGGTCCGGCGCGGCGGGTGGAAGAACAGCGCAAGAGCGATGGACGCCACGACTGCCGCGAAGCAAGGCACCAGGAAAAGGCCCTTAAAATCGGTCACTCCATTCTGGGTAAACTTCTCCATGAGCATCGGGCAGATACTGTTGGCCACCAGGGCCCCCACCCCCAGAATCATCACGTTAAAGAGCCCCTGAGCGCTGGTCCGAACGTCCTTCGGAAAATACTCATCCACGAAGATGTAAACCGTGGCGAAGAAGAACGCGTAACAGATTCCGTGAAGGACGTTCACGACGATGATCAGCTCCTTGTGCTGAGGAAGGAAGGCAAACACGGCAAATCGAGCCGCATGACCCAGGATTCCGATGGTCATGGTCATGCGCCATCCCATCTTCTTAAGGGCAGCTCCCAGGATAAACATGGTCGCGATTTCCGCCAGTTGTCCGATACTCATGACAGGCATAATCCAATTTCCAGGAATGCCAACGGAGCCGAGGAAAGTCCCCGTCCAGTTGAAATAGCAGTTGTGGACGAACGCGTCGATAAAGGTGACCAGCCAGAGCACCAGCACAAACGGATGCTTCAGAAGGCTAAGCGCTTCGAGCCAAGCCAACCCTCCAGAGCCCTTCTCCGCCTTCTTGGCAGGGGTATGCGGAAGTGTGAGACTGAAAGCAGCGAGAAGCAGTGATGCCACTCCCGCCACGATGAAAGTCCAGGTGGTTCCACGTTGGAGCGCCTCGCCGGTCAAACCATTGCTGAAAACCGTTCCCAACCAATCGACAAAGCCGGTGGCCTGGGCGGCCTTGACCTTGTCGTAGTCGACGAGGATGAAAGTGAAGGGCCAGGCGGCCAGGATCCAACCGATGGTGCCCCCCATCCGAACCAAGCCAAACTCCTGCTGTGCATCCTTCATGTTCGCGAAGGCGATCGAGTTGGTGATCGAGATGGTTGGAACATAGAGAACGCAGTGGACCAACATCAGGGAGAAGAAGGGCCAAAACTTGTCTGTGAAGGCGCATCCGAGGATCGCCACGCCACCCACCAGATGGCTGAAGGCAAGAAAACGTTCCGCTGCGAAGTTCCGATCCGCAAACTGGTTGCTAAAAAACATCCCCAGAATAGCTGCCGCAGGGAAGGCGTTCAAGATCAGTGCCTGCTGCCAGACCTCAAACTTAAGGCTGGGCAGATAGCCGAAGATCAGCGGTAGCCACGCTCCCCAAATGAAGAACTGCAGCACCATCATGAGGAAGAGCTTGTAGCGAATGACTTTGTTCATAAGTTCAGGATGGAGGACGTTAGCGGCCTAACTGCCCACCTGACAAGGGGAGATATTGCGGTCATTCGTGACGCAGAGCCTCCACCGGGTCCATGCGCGCAGCCCGCAGTGCTGGATAGATGCCGAAGAGGATGCCTACCAGCGCGGAGATGCTGAATGCCATGATCGGAGCCCAGAGCATTACGATGGTCCGCATCCCAGAAAAATGCGTCACCAGCCAGGGAACTGTCAGCCCGGCCGCGACACCTAAGATCCCGCCGGCACCTGAAAGCAGGACGGTTTCTGCCAGGAACTGGATGACGATGTCCCGCCGCCGCGCTCCCAAAGCCCGGCGGATCCCAATCTCTCGCGTCCGCTCGGTCACACTGGCCAGCATGATGTTCATAATCCCAATCCCACCGACCAAAAGGCTGATCGCGGCGATCGATCCCAAAACCACACTGAAGATCTGCTTGGTTCGCTCCGCCCGCCGCAGGAGCTCGAGAGGCACCATCATCTGGTAGTCCTTCTTTTTGTGTCCGTGCTCGAGCACCGTCCGCACCGCCTCCGCAACATCCCGCACCTGCTCGGTCGTCCGAGCCTTCACAGTGATCTCGTGGAGCTCGACCCGCTCGGATTCCATACTACCGCTCCGCTCGCGCATATAGACCTCCCCAAAGCGCTCCCGCGCTGTCTCAAGCGGAATGAAGATGCGATGCAAGGCGGATCGATTGCCCTCTTGAGGCCCCTCCAGCGCCGCCACACTCCCGCGGCTCTCCATCACCCCCACAATCTGGTAATAGTTGTTGCCAATCCTCACCTGACGGCCAAGCGGGGAGTCCAGGGGGAAAAGGGAGTCAACCAGCTCGGCGGATAACACGCAAACAGTGGCCCGAGAAGCCATCTCTTGCTCTGTGAAGAAACGTCCCTGCGCGATGCCATGATTTCGGACCAGCGGGTAGCGAGGCAGCGTGCCCACGATGTTGCAGTCTTCCCGTCGGCTAATGTTCCAGACGTAGTCCTTGATGACGCGAGCGGGCAAGGTGAGGAGCACCCCGGGGATGGTTTCCTCGATACGACGCAGATCCAAGCGCGTAAGCCCGTATTGGAGGACGAAGCTCTGGCTGCCCGAGTCGGAGACCTTCCGATCTTCCGGAGGCTTCACGCTGTGCAGAAGAATATTCTCGCTCCCCAGGTTGCGAATCTGTTGCTGAGCTTCGAAACTCGCTCCCTCTCCAATCGCCAGCATCGCAATCACGGAGCAGACCCCAAACACGATGCCGAGGACCGTGAGAAACGAACGCAGACCGTGGAGCCAAAGGCTCTTCACACCCAATCGGAGAATGCGTCTCAACCGGCTGAGCGAGACCTGTGAGACGTGATCGAGCGGATTAGCCATGGCGAAGATCGCTTTCCACTTCACCGTCGCGGAGACGAAGGGTCCGATTGCCTCTCTGCGAAACGCTGGGATCATGGGTGACCAGCACCAAGGTCTTGCCCGACTCTCGAAGCTGGTCAAAAAGACGCAGGATCTCGGAGCCGGAGGTACTGTCGAGGTTGCCCGTCGGCTCGTCCGCCAGAATCAGCAGAGGATCGTTGATCAGCGCTCGCGCGATGGCCACGCGCTGCTGCTGCCCGCCCGAGAGCTCGAAAGGCTTGTGATCCAGGCGATTCTCCAACCCCACCAAACGCGAAAGCTCCTCGGCACGACGTCGTGATTCCTTCTCCGCGACACCCTGATAAAACAGGGGAATCTCGATATTTTCGACCACGGTCAGCTGTTGGATGAGATTGTAAGATTGAAAGACAAAACCCAGCTTGCAGCTACGCACTCGGGAGAGCTCATCGTCATCGAGCCGTGAAACGTCCTCGCCTCCCAGGAAATACCGCCCCGAGGTCGGGCGATCCAAGCATCCCAGCAGATTGAGCAGTGTCGATTTTCCACAACCGGATGGGCCCATGATGCTCACGTACTCTCCCGGATCGATCCGAAGGCTGATCCCACGCAACGCTTCAACCACGACCTCCCCCATCCGATAGGTCTTACGGACATCCTCAAGGTTCAGAATAGGCTCGGGCGCGGTCATCATGGTTTGGCGGGTACCAGGGACGCCGCAGGCTTCTTGTCCTGCGACCCTTCCTCACCCCCCTGCGACTTGAAGGTGCGCCGCAGAAGTACTTTTTCGCCCACATTCAAGCCCTTGACGATCTGAATGAACTCATCGCTGAACTCCCCAACCTCCACATCGCGAGTCTCATTGCCTTTGGCCGTCACTACGGTAACGGTTTGTCGATTGTCCAGCGGAACGATGGCCTGCACAGGAACCTGAAGCACATCGTCGAGATGTTGCACGAGAATCTGAGCCTTTGCCGTCATGCCGGGCTTGATCCAATCTTGGGTGCCGTCGACATGGATGGTGGTCTGATACACCTTGAGATCCGGATTCAGCCAGCGGTTCTGAGAGTCAGGCAGCACTCCCACTTTCTGCACCTTGCCCGTGAGCTCCTTGTCCGGGAAGGCGTCCACGGTGATGCGCACCTTCTGATCCTTTTTCACCTTCTTGATGTAGCTCTCGTGAATCGACACTTTGACCAGCATATGCTCCATGTTGGGGATGGTGATGATGGTCTGGCGTTCACGCACCGTAGCCCCCTCGCGAACGCGCCCCTCGTTGTTCCAGTAGTCGTCATCCCCTCCCCCATAGACCACCAGTCCGGACTTGGTTGCCTTGATGAGACATTTCCCCAACTGCTCGGCAAGCTCCTTGCGCTGACGGACCTGGACATTGTACTGGGCTTCCGCAGATTTCTTCTTGGCATTGGCTTGGGCCAACTTGGACACACTCGCTTTGCGCGCTCGATTCAGTTCTCGCAGCGCTTCGAGATATTTAGAGAGGGTCTCCTCGCCATTTTTAATGAACTCATAGTTGAGATAAAGATCCCGGGCGGTGGCAGCGGTCTGCACCTTGAGCCGACTGTTCTCAAAGGCGATCTCGTCGCGCTGTAAATCGTTCCGTGTCACAAATCCCTTGGTGAACAAACGTCGCGTTCCTTCGATAGTCACCTGCGCCTGCTCGAGCTCCTTTTGAGCCACGAGATGATCGTCCATGAACTTGCGAAGCTTCTGCTTGGCCTCCCCGTCGCCCAAAGCCTCCAGACGGGCGAACGCTTGAAAATTTACCAACTCCGGTCGCTCTGCAGGGGCCGCAGCCACAGAGAGCTTGTCCGTGCTGACAGCCGAAATCGAATTGGTTCCTTGAAGAGGGCTGAGGATGCGGTTCAAGTTCAATTTCTCTAGGATGGGCGTAGAAACCTCCACCCCAAGGAGTTTGTCCAAATCCAGCCGCGCAAAGCGGGCCTTCTGTTCAGCTGCCTCGACATCGCTGAGGTTCTGATTGAGTTGAATGTCGTAGCCCTGCTGCGCCTCCGTGAGTGCCGCCGCAGCCGATTCGAATCGGATCTCCTGCTCGACGATGTCCTTCTGAATCTCGGAAGAGTCTAGGTGCACCAACACCTTGCCATTTGTGATATCGGAATCCGTGACGAGATATCCCTCTTCAACAATCTTCAGGATCTTGGTTTTTTGGTAGCCCTTAACCTCGCACCTCACCTCTTGCGACTGCAGCGCCTGGATGCTGCCCCCTTCCAAGACAGTGATGTCCAAAGGACCACGACGCGCGGTGAAGGTCGCACCCGCGTCTACGGCGTCACGCGGGGAGCGACCCCAGAACCATGTCGCCAGCCCCGCCAACACTAGGAGCGCCACAAGCCATCGCCAGCGCCGCAGTTTACTTGGATTGTCCATTTGCATCTGTCTTCCGCTGCGGCGCACGCTCTTCCCAATCTCCCTGGTCCTTGATATAGAGGATTCCCATGTTGCTCCAGAACTGGAGTCGGGAGATGGTATGAGTCACCAGCGCCTGTGTTCGTTGATTCCTAACCTCGTTGAGCGCGTTTTGCGCATCGACCTGGTCCTGGGCATTGGCCCTTCCCAACTCAGCGAGGAGATTCTGCTCCTCCGCGCGCCTCTGGGCCACCGCCATTCCGATCTCGGCGATCTCGTAGCCCCGGCGTGCCTGTTCGAGTAGCCTCCAGTTATCCCGAATCTCCTGCTTGATCTCGTCCTCCTTCAGGGAAAACTCGCGCCCCGCTCTGTCCGCGCCAATGAGGGAAGCACGATATGAGTTACGTTCCCGCTTGCGATCGAAAGGTAAATCCACATCCAAGCCAGCGCTCCAATTGTAGCGCTTCGGATCCGGAAGCGGAAAACCCCGCCCGCTGTCCGGGCCACTGTTCACGGCGACATTGGCCACCAGATCGACCTGCGTCTTCAAAGCATTCTTCGAGATTTTCACCTTGCGGACTGCATCGGCATATTGGTCGCGGCTGTTCTGATAGTCCATCCGAGCTTCGAGAGCCACCTGAACGGCCTCGTCCACGGCGACATCGGGGTGTCGAATCTGAAGAGATTCCAGCTCTTTATCGTCGAGGACAATCGCCGTATCCACTGAGATTCCGAGCTGTATCTTGAGTTCATCCAGAGACTGTCGATAGCTGCGCACGGCGGTGAGCCAGGCGTTTTCTACCGAGAGCTGCTGCTGATCAAGCCGCCCCAGCTGGGCCTGAGCCACCCTGCCCTCCGCAGACAACGCTCGGGTGCGCGCCGCATTTGTTTGCGAGCTCATCAGGTTCAGGTGGCTGTTGCGAGCGATGTCTCGATTGCCAAGGACCCCATAGTAGGCGGTGGCGATCCGGACACTGAACTCTTTGCGGAAACGGGCAAAATCGCGAACCTCGTAAAGGAGATCGCGCTCAGCCTGTGTGAGATTCTCCATCTCCTGCTGGAACCCAGCATTCTGAAGGAGCGGCCGCGTGAAGGTGGCGCCAAGCCGCGAACTGGCCAAACTCCGGGGATCGCCTGTGAGGAACCGCAGAAAGTCGGTGGAGAAGGCCGCCGTGATGCGTCCCACATCACGGATCAGCCACCCAGACCCGACCCGCGCTCCCCCGTTGACCTTCTGCTGCTCCACCACTTTGTCGCTCAGCACGACTTTCGGCTGACTGGGGTTGTTGGGATCTGGGACCAGATCCAGCGCTCGCTCGGTGTCCACATCGAAACGCCCAGCGCCGCTCGCGGAAAAGAGGGGTGTCCATTGATGCCGCGCCTGGCTCAGCAGCAAGGAGGCCAGGAAAAGCTGCTCCTTCCGACTCTGCATGATACGGCTCCGCGCCGTTGCGATGGATAAGGCCTGCTGGATGGAAATCACCGGCGCACCCAACTCGGTTCGCCCATAGTCCCCCAGAAAACTCACCGCCTCCTGGCGCTGAGATAACCCTCCTAAACTCCATTGATTGGTCTGCTCAATTGAGAATGAGCCCGACATATTCTCCACCGACTTCGCCTTTTGAGCAATGAGCGCATAGGCCTCACGGTCGGCAGCCGCCTTGTAGCGGGACGCAGAGCAGCCGACGAAACAGAAAAAAGCCCCAACACAAACCGCCAAGCAGGCCAAAGCGTTATCTCCGGTTTGTCGCATGGATGAGTGAATCGACTATTAGAACAACGCACCTGTTCAGAAGTTTTGGGGAAACTTTGAAAAGCACTAAGACATGTGCCTCATGGAGCGCGAACGGGAGATCGGCAAAAGCGGCCTCGCTGCGTGTAACGAAGACGGTCGGAGGGGCTGGATCGAAATGTGGCCCACTCGACGCCGAGCTCCGCGAGCACCAGGGGCAGGCTTAGAACTCCTGACCAGAGTGGAATCAGGCTGGAGCCCACTTGGCGATAGACGAGGCGCAGCGAGTGGGGGGGAACGCCTCCTGACCTCGTCGCCTACAAGGACTCGAACCTCCGAATGTAATGACGACGTTCGGAGGCCCGCCCTTGGTTACGCTTTGCCTGCAGAGACAGGGCATTAGCCCATGTTCATACCGAGAAGGAACTCGATATTGCTGCGGGTCTTTTTGAGCTTGTTGAGCAACAACTCCATGGCTTCAACCGGAGGCACTCCGGTGAGCGCGCGACGAAGCATGACCACCTTATTGTATTCGTCCGGATGATAGAGCAACTCTTCCTTACGGGTGCCGGAGAGTTCCACATTAATGGAGGGAAAGATGCGGCGATCGACCAGATGACGATCAAGATGCACCTCCATATTACCTGTGCCCTTGAACTCTTCGAAGATGACCTCGTCCATGCGGGATCCGGTGTCCACCAGCGCCGTGGCGATGATCGATAGGGAACCGCCTTCTTCGATGTTGCGGGCCGCTCCAAAGAAGCGTTTCGGTTTGTGCAGAGCGTTGGCATCCACACCGCCTGAAAGGATCTTTCCAGAGTGAGGCTGCACCGTATTGTAGGCGCGGGCCAGACGGGTGATTGAGTCGAGCAGGATCACAACATCCCTCTTATGCTCCACCATGCGCTTCGCTTTTTCGATGACCATCTCAGCCACCTGAACGTGGCGCTCCGGGGGCTCATCAAAGGTGCTGCTAACGACCTCGGCCGGTTTGCAGCTCCGCTCCATCTCTGTCACCTCTTCAGGGCGCTCATCGATCAGGAGGATGAAGAGGTACACCTCCGGGTTGTTCTTCAGAATGGCGTTCGCCAGCTTCTGCATCAAAACGGTCTTACCTGTGCGGGGAGGCGCGACAATGAGACCACGCGTTCCCTTGCCGATGGGGCAGACGAGATCGAGAACACGAGTGGAAAGCTCATCGGAGGCCGTCTCCAGAAGGAAACGACGATTGGGGAAGAGGGGCGTAAGATTCTCGAAAAGAGTCTTATCCTTGGCCTTGTCGGGCTCCTCTCCATCCACACCTTCAACCTTCAGCAGAGCGAAGAACCGCTCTTTGTCTTTCGGGGGACGAATCTGTCCGGCGATCACATTTCCCGTCTGCAAATCGAAGCGGCGGATCTGTGAAGGGGAAACGTATATATCCTCCGGGCAGGGAAGATAGTTGAAACTCTGAGAGCGCAGGAAACCGAAACCCTCGCTCAGCACCTCAAGAACACCCTCGGAGAAGAGGACACCGTTTCGTTCGGCGTTCTTCTGGAGAATATGGAAGATGACCTCATGCTTGCGCATGGTTCCGAAGTTCTCGATCCCGATGTTGCGGGCCATCTGGTTGAGGTCGTTCATGCTCATCGCCTGCAAATTGGCGATGTTCATGACCACACCCGGAGGCTGCGGCTGCGCAGGCGGCTTCTGAGGCGGCGGCGGCGTGTCTTCCGAGGTGGTCTCGACCGGATGCTGTGGAGGCTCGAGCTGCATTCCCCCTGCAGGACGGGTGGTTGCTAGCGGAGGCTCTATGACGCGCGGGACGAGAGGAGCGGGACGCGTTCCGGGAGCAGCGTCCAGTGGGAGATCGCCCTGCTCACGTGGCGGACGCGCCACCTTGGGTTTGGGGCCCCGCAGCGGGGGACGCCCTTTGGGACTTGCCGCGCCTGAGGACGAAACGTCTCCCGCTCTCACGGGTGACCCGCCCGGCTTGGCGGACTTCTTGATGCCTTTGGCCATATATGTTGATTAATCTAAAAATTAGGAAACCCAGCGCCTGTCAAGGACATGGACTGGTCTAAGGGTTCCGGTAAAAGCGGTCCGGGTGGAGTTCTGTCTCCCGTTTCGATCCCGGACTGGGAACGGGAAACGGGAGATGCGGCGGCACTGAAACGATCTCTTTCGCCTAGTACGGCAAGGGAAACCTTGCCGTCAGCTCACGGACACGCTGCCTCACTACATGGGCAGCGTCAAGATTCTTAATGTCCAGAAGCACTTCGCTGATCATATCCGCCACAGCAGCCATGTCCGCCTCTTTCATGCCTCGAGTGGTCACTGCAGGAGTCCCCAGCCGAATTCCGCTTGCCTGGAAGGGCGAACGGGTTTCGAAGGGAATGGTGTTCTTGTTCACGGTGATACCCCCCTCATCCAAGGCCAACTGACAGTCCTTACCGCTCATCCCACGCTGTCCCACATCCACAAGCATTAGGTGATTGTCCGTTCCTCCACTGACCAAACGGAATCCGTTCCTCTTCATGCCATCGGCTAGCGCGCGAGCGTTCTTAACCACCTGTTGCTGATACGTCTTGAAGGCAGATTGGGCCGCCTCTTGGAAGCAAACCGCCTTGGCGGCGATCACATGCATGAGCGGACCACCCTGAATGCCAGGAAAAACCTGCGAGTCAATTTCCTTGGCAAATTTCTCACGGCAGAGCACCAGGCCGCCCCGCGGCCCGCGAAGCGTCTTATGGGTCGTGGTCGTGACGAAATCCGCATGCGCCACCGGGCTGGCATGTTCCCCGGCAACCACCAAGCCCGCGATATGCGCGATATCCGCCAGCAGCAGGGCTCCGACCTCACGGGCAATCTCCCCGAGTCGGGCAAAATCGATGCTGCGCGGATACGCGCTGGCTCCCACTGTGATCATCTTGGGCCTATGCTCGCGGGCCATGCCTGCCAGCTGATCGTAATCAATGCGCTCATCCTCCTTGCCCACACCGTAGTGAACGATCTCAAAAAACTTTCCGGAGAAATTGGCCTTGTTGCCATGGGTCAGATGCCCCCCGTGACTCAGATCCATGGTCAGCATCTTGTCGCCCGGCTTAAGGAAGGCAAAGTAGACCGCCATGTTCGCTCCACTGCCGGAATGCGGCTGCACATTCGCGTGCTCAGCGCCAAACAAAGCCTTGGCTCGGTCGATGGCAAAGCGCTCCACCTCATCGACATTCTCACACCCCCCATACCAACGCTTGCCCGGATACCCCTCGGCATACTTGTTGGTCAACACAGAACCCTGAGCCTCCATGACGGCCGGACTGGTAAAATTCTCACTCGCGATCAGCTCAATGTTCTGCTGCTGCCGGTCGCGCTCATGATCGATAATATCAGCGATTTGCGGATCCACGTTGCGCAATTTCAACTCCGCAGCCTGGACGCCCTCGATCTTCCGCACGCGCCTCTCATGACGACCGCCTTCGAAACGCGCGCTGATGAAGGATTCCACCATACGTTTCGCCTCCTCAGGCTTGGTAGAACGTCCCGCCAAGCAAAGGACATTTGCATCATTGTGCTCACGCGCCAACCGAGCCGTTGCAGAGTCAAAAACCAACGCGGCACGGACCCCGGAGACCTTGTTGGCCACCATGCTCATCCCCACACCGGTCGTGCAAAAAAGAATACCAAACTCGGCCTGTCCGTCCGCCACAGCCTGCGAAGCCACGCGCCCATACTCAGGATAGTCGGTCGAGTCCGTGGAATGCGTCCCCATGTCGAGCACCCTCATGCCCAACACCTTAAGATGCTCTTTAACCACTTCCTTCAGAGCCAATCCACCATGGTCGGAACCCAAGGCAATGGTGCCCTTAGCGCTGTCGTTTTCGGCACCGCTCTCGGCACCTGCGGTCTGGTCGAGGAAGTTCAACATGGAGGCAATACCTTGTTCAATCTGGTCTCGGCAGTTCGCATAAACATCAAGCGACCCGCCGATAGGATCACTGATGTCCTTTTCGTAAATGTCCAGGGTATCATCAAACTCGCGCAGGAGGAACGTCTTCTCAGCCGCGTGAGGATAAAGCAGGGAGATGGCATCCACATGGCTGTGGGTCATGCCAAAAATGTAGTCCGCCTTGGCGATCAGCTCCGGGGACAGCGAATGGCTGCGCTGATGCGTGATGTCGATACCCAACTCGCGCATCGCGCGGACCGCGTTTTCACTGGGCGGCATCCCGTCAATAGCCCCCACGCCGGCTGACAGGGCTTCGAAGGCCTTGCGACCCCGGACAGCATTCCGAAAGAGCCCTTCAGCCATCGGGCTGCGACAGATGTTACCGGTGCAGACAAAGAGGATGCGTTTCATGTCCTATCAATTTGGTAAACGTGTAACCCACGGCAGAGATCGTCAATCGGGAAATGGGGGTCCCCTCCACTGGCTCGGACGCGTCTTTTCAATTTCATAAGTCCAGGATGGCGGGGTATTTGGCGTCTTGACGCCCTTGAGCGCCTCAAGGGCCACGCGGGCCTTGAATTCGGGTTCGTGTCTTTTCCGTTTTGCTTTCATTTTGTGTCGCTGTGGTTTGGGTTTATCACCCACACCCATACGCCACAATCCTAGCTTAACTCCTGGCCCCGTTTTCGGGGTCCGCCTCACCCACGACAGTCATCGGACACTCTCGTCACGCCGTCACACCACCTCACGCGCGCTCATGCCTGCATTTTCCGCTCCGATGGATTTTTTGCCACCCACAGATAAGGACCCTCACTCGAAAATAGGGGCAAAAAGACCCTCGCGATCGGCCCCACTTCTAACGTCTCCCAGCGCAGCAAAACCCGGGTTTTTTAAGGTCGGTTTGCCGTAGCGGAACGGGCGACCCTGCAGATCCTTCACTCCGCCACCGGCAGCTTCGAGCACGCAGTGCGCCGCGGCGGTGTCCCATTCCATCGTGGGAAGATCGCGCAGATACAGATCCGCTGCTCCCTCCGCCACCAAACAAAACTTCAAGGAACTGCCCATGCTGGTGGTCTGGGCTTGGGGAAAACGCCCGAGCAAACGCTCCACCCCGGGACCCGCATGATCCCGACTGGCCACAAAAACAAGCCTCTCGGGGTCGACTGGCCGCGTCTGAATTCGCTGAGGAGCTGTCTCACCCTGTCGCTTCCAGGCCCCCTGCCCTTCGAGTGCCCAATAGGTCAGCCCAATCGCTGGCGCCAAGACCACGCCCAGCACGGGACGCCCCGCGCGCACCAAGGCGATGTTCACAGTAAACTCGCCAGATTGCTTGAGGAACTCCTTAGTCCCATCCAACGGATCCACCAGCCAAAACGCGTCAGGGCAACTCTCCATCGCGAAGCAGGCGGGATCTGATTCCTCCGATACCACGGGATAGCTCGGCGTCAGCCGATCCAACCGCCCAACGATCAGACGATGGGAGGCCATATCCGCCTCGGTAAGCGGCGATTGATCCGTTTTGGCTTTGGACGCCACACTTCCGTAGCGTTGAAGGATCTCCGCCCCTGCATCGACCGCCATCCGAAGTACGTCCTCAATCATTCGGTTTGAGAAGTTGCGGTAGAATTTTCTCCTTCGCGTAGTCGACGTCCTGTGGAAAATCTATCTCCGTCCAGGGAATACCGGTCACGTCTTCGTGCCCAAAGATCCCTCTGTGCACCAGTGCGCGCAGGACATCGTCGTAGGAATCCATGCGCCCCGCCCCCTTCTCCCGGGAGCGCGTCTCACGAACCAGGGCCGGGATATCGGCCTCGTCCACCTTGAAGAAGCCAATCGATTCACCCACCTGATCGGCCTCACCTCTCCACCGCTTCACAAAATCCACCGGCCGCCCTCCGACGACCGGTACCAAAACGGGATCGTCATCCGCTGCGGAATAGCCGCGATCAATAAGCAAGGCGGTGCGGTGTGGAGAATCGATCAAACGACGCAGCATGCGGGTGTCATAAAGAACGTCGCCATCGAGAAGCAGAGCAAACGGACTGCACGACTCCAATTTTCTAAGGGACACGGCCATGCTCAGCACGCTGCCCTCCGAATAGTCAGGATTGTAGATCTCCACAACCTGCGCTTTGTGCTGGGTTGCAACCGCATGGATCGCAGCGCTCATCTGCGCCCGCTGATGCCCCGTAATGACATGGATCGTGCTTGCGCCGGCCTCCTTAAGCCGGAGGACATGCCATTCGAGCAAGCTACGCCCCCCAAACTCCAGGAGCATCTTATGACGGTCCTTGACGAGGTCGCCAAGGCGGGCCGCGCGGCCCGCTGCGTAGATGAAAGCATTCATGGAATGGATCAGCGAATCGCGGCCAGAAGCCGGGTTAAAAGCTCGGAGATAGGCAACCTCTCCTGCTTCATCGAGTCGCGATGACGCAGGGTCACGGTATCTTTCAACTCGGGCTTCTCACCGAGGGTGTCGAAGTCGATGGTCACACCGAAGGGAGTCCCCGCCTCATCCTGGCGGCGGTAACGGCGGCCGATGGCCCCAGCGTCATCATAAAACACGCTCATGTGCGCGCGCAGCAGATCGCGGACCTCAAGGGCTTTCGCAACCAGCTCCGGACGGTTCTTGAGCAGAGGAAAAACGCCGACCTTAATAGGAGCCACTCGTGGATGTAGCCGCATCACCACACGGGTCTCCGTCTTGCCCTTCTCATCCGTAACTTGCTCCTCCTCATAGGCGCTGCAGATCAGCGCAAGGATCAGGCGGTCGGCACCCGCTGAGGGCTCGATCACATGAGGCAAATAGTGGCCCTTAGCCAGCTTCTCAAAAAAGGCCTTAGCCTCGGCCTCGGCTTGAGCGGGAGCCTCGGAGGCGGAGACGCCCTTCTTGAGCAGTGCCTGAAGGCGCACGGCGGTCGTTCGCTGATGAATCTCCAGCTTGCGGGGTTCCTCCAGTTTTGCCCACGCGTTTTTGACCTCCTCGTCGAAGACCTCAAAGGACTTGCCGGAATGCTTCTGGTGCTGAGTGAGATCGAAGTCTCCGCGAGCGGCAATCCCCTCCAACTCCTGAGTGCCAAAGGGGAACTTGTAAAGGATGTCGACGGTCGCACGCGCGTAGTGCGCCAACTCATCGGGTTTCTGCCAGTATTCCTCGAGGGTGGAACGGGACAGACCGATGCCTTCGTAGAAACGGAGTCGCTGCTCGACCCAATACTTATGCCAAACTTCCCAACCCCAGTTGGGCTGCGGCTCCTGCTTCCATCCCTCCAGCGAGACCTCTGCCACCGGTCCGGCCAGCGCTTCCACCGCCTCGTCGGGCCGGATAAAAAATTCCAACTCCATCTGCTCGAACTCGCGGGAGCGGAAGGTGAAGTTGCGCGGGGTTACCTCGTTGCGGAAGGCTTTGCCAACCTGCGCGATACCAAAGGGAACGGTCTGACGTGAGGTATCGAGAACGTTCTTGAACTGCACGAAAATTGCCTGAGCCGTTTCCGGCCGCAGATAGGCGACGTTCTCCTCGTCAGCCACCGGGCCAACGTAGGTCTTTAGCATCAGGTTGAAGGGACGCGGTTCCGTCAAAAGAGCGCCGTTGTCCGGATTGTAGCGAATGGAGTCCGCCACGGACTCACTCCGCTCGCCCTGGAGCTGCACCTCTTTCAGCCCCCGGAGGACAAAAAACTGGGTGGCCACCTTGCGCGCGCTCTCGGGAGGCTTGTTCGAAGGAATCAAGACCGAAAACGGCTCCTCGACGCTCTTTCCAGTCGAGGGGTCCACGGCTCCGGTGTAGTGATAGGCGGTCCCCGATTGCGGGTCGACCTGATCCGCGCGGAATCGCTTTTTAGTAATGCGACAGTCGCACATGGGATCGCTGAAGGTGTCGACGTGACCGGAGGCTCTCCAGATCTGGGGATGCATGATGATCGTCGCATCGAGCCCGACCACATCGTCCCGAAAGCGCGTCATGGTCTGCCACCAGAGCTCTTTGACATTCCGCTTCAGCTCAGTCCCGAGGGGACCGTAGTCCCAGAATCCCTGAATACCGCCGTAGGGTTCGGAGGACTGAAACACGAATCCGCGGCGTTTGCAGAGTGAGACAATCTTCTCCATCAATTCATTAGACTTCACTTCGGCCATAGGCGGATGAGTTTTCAGGAATCAGGCAAGCGAAGTCAAGGCACGCGGTTGCCAGAAGGAGGCGATCTCGCCTAACCTGCTCCCACGTTTCCCAAATGCACAGCTGAACCCCCTCATGAACCGCCCCGACACGCTCATCGGCCAACTCGGCCGCCGTCTCGCCCGCCGCGCGGGCGTCGCCCCCAAAATCGCCATCGTTCTCGGCAGCGGGTTCAAGTCCCTCGGCGAATCCGTGGCCAAAACCTTCAGCGTGACCTACTCCCGCCTCCCGGGCTTCGCAAAGCCGTCAGTGCCCGGCCATGAGGGAACCCTCATCTGCGGACATTTGGCAGGGGTGCCAATCTGGGTCCTGAGTGGCCGGGCCCATTTTTATGAAGGCCATAGCATGGACACGATCACCCGACCTATCCGCGTTCTCGCAGCGGCGGGTGTCACCACTCTGCTCCTGACGAACGCCGCAGGTGGCATTCGTAAAGGCTTTTCGCCAGGCCACTTCATGCGCATTACCGATCATATTAACCTGATGGGAACCCACCCACTCAGAGGATCCCAGCATCAACCCGCCCCGCCTTTCGTCGATCTCACCCAGGCCTACGATTCCGCCCTTGGCGACGCGCTCGATCAGGCGGCTCGGACAGCCCGAGTGCACTGGCATCAGGGGGTTTACTTGGCTGTTTCCGGTCCCAGCTACGAAACCCCCGCCGAAATCCAAGCCTTCAAACGCCTAGGCGCGGATGCCGTGGGCATGAGCACCGTCCCTGAGGTGATTGTGGCCCGTCAGCTCCGTGTAAGGGTAGCGGCTGTCTCCTGCATCTCCAATGCCGCGGCCGGCTTGGGAAAAGGCCAGGTCAGCCACCAAGAGGTCCTGGAAACAGGACGTCGGGCGGGTGCAGAGGCGACCCGCTTGATCACCGAGTTTGTCAGGCGGGTGCGGCTGGGCTGATCTCCAGTTGAATAGCAATCTATCTTATTCGTCTGCTCAAAGTTGCAGCAGGCCCACGCCTCCCGATCTCGGCGGCTGGTTCGCCGAACTCACCCCGCACGGGACTGTGTCCGGGAAAGAAGACAGCGGAGGTCGGCTGGTTGCGTTTCCGAGACGGAAAAATGCAGCCAACTCGGTAGGGTTAGCTCTTGACCTATTCTTCTAAAAGGGAAGAATGAAGACTCAAGAAATCCCAGTGACGTCGATGGTAACTCTGGCGGTTCTATGCTGAAAATCTATGGTCCACAGCAGCGCTTTTGCGACGGGATCTCCCGCCGTAACTTTTTGCGCATTGGAGCGCTCGGCCTCGGCGGCGCCGCGCTTCCCCAACTGTTGAAGGCGGAGGCAGGCTCAGGCGTAGGCCGTTCGCACAAGGCTACCATCATGGTCTTCCTCCCGGGTGGACCGTCCCATCAGGATATCTTCGATCTAAAAGTCGATGCCCCCTCGGAGGTCCGCGGCACGTTCAAACCCATTTCTACCAATGTCGCCGACGTCCAGGTCTGCGAACACCTCCCCCTACTCGCCAAGCTCGCGGATAAATACACCTTGATCCGCAGCATGGTCGGAGCGGAGGACAATCACTACGCCTTTCAATGCCTTTCAGGGCGGCTGTCCCGCACCAGCCCTTCAGGGGGCTGGCCCTGCCTCGGATCGGTCCTTTCCAAGCTCGAAGGCTCCGTCTCCCCCACGCTACCTCCCTTCATTGGGCTCTCCCCAAAAATGGGCCACACACCCTGGTCCGACAACGGTCGCCCTGGCTTCCTAGGGGTGGGCCATGCTCCGTTCGAGCCCTACAAGGGCGGTGGACAAGAGGACATGATACTCAACGGAGTCACCCTGGACCGACTCGGGGATCGCCAGGCGCTGCTCTCCAGCTTTGATGGAATGCGCCGCAGTGTGGATTCCAGCGGAATGATGGAGGGGATGGACAGCTTCAATCAACAGGCCTTCGGCATCCTGACCTCGAGCCGCCTGCTCGACGCGCTCAACGTGGAAAAAGAGGATCCTCGCCTCAGGGAACGATACGGCAAAGGGGATCCCAAGAATCGCGATGACGGCGGCCCCAAACTCATGGAGCATTTCCTGGTCGCACGCAGGCTGGTCGAAGCGGGTGCTCGATGTGTGACCCTTTCGTTCAGCCGCTGGGACCATCACGGCGACAATTTCGGTGCCCTGAGGCAAGATCTGCCCCTCCTGGACCAGGGACTCAGCGCCTTGATCGAAGACCTGCATCAGCGCGGTATGGACAAGGATGT
>CAMAVD010000082.1 GCA_945861575.1 Akkermansia muciniphila | reverse complement strand
TCATGGCCTAAACCATACTCCATACCCCCATTCTTACGCAAGAGGCACCGTAAGAAAAACGCCTCCCATACCGTCTCAGTGAAGAACATCCCTGCCGGACTGGCATCCGCACCAGCCGCAATCCCTGTGCGCTCCGAACTCGCCCCTTTCCACCCTCAAGTGTTCTCCGAATCTGCCGTTCCTTCTGTGTCGAGGGCGACACAATGACGAACCACGCCATGACTACTACAACCACCTCCCCTGAAACACTGCCGTTGGACGCCGATTCCCTGCGGCCCGATGAGCTCTCGATGCCCGCGCTCATGCGCGAGCTGAACCTGCAAAGGAAGCCGTCATGGCTGCTCGTGAAAGTGATGAACGCGCTCGAACAAAAGCGGCAGCGCAAAGGGTTGGGCTGGTCCCGCGCCTGGAACAAGTACGGGCTGACGGTGTTTCGAACGCACACTCAACGCGTCGTCGAGGATGCGGATTACTTTGCCCCGGTGATTTCTGTCCTGAATCATTTTCTCGCCGGGGCGGACCCGATTTATCGCGATTTCGTCGCCGACCTGTTGAGCGATCCGGCACGCATGGCGTTCACGTTCTACCACAACAATACGACGGAAGACGGACTCCAGTACGAGGGGTTGACGGTTTCCATGGGTCGCAAGGTTCCCGGTGATCTGACCAAGCGCGACCGCCTGGACATCATCCTTGAGGATCAGCGTGTGGATGGCGCGGTGGACGGTCAGGTGGACCGGGTGCGCATCTATGTCTGCCCTTGGGCCACGTATGGATTGGACCGGAGATTCCAGCTTTGCGAGCGCCACTCGTTCACGGCTGAGGAGCGGGGCGTTGTCCAAAGCAGCTACCGGCAATGCGTTGACCATTACAACCAGTGGAAGACGGAGGAGAGCCGGCAGTGGAGTCATTGGTCCGTCCGCTACATCGACTATTTTGGCCCGCGAGGATTCATCCCGCAGGGCAGTTCGTTCGTCTGACAAGGGCCAGGCAATCCGAGACACTCATCCACGGAAAAATATGAGACTTGTTCAACTCGCATACGCCAGCGCCTGCGTAGGCCGGCTTCAGCTCGACACCATCAAGAGCATCCTTCGCAAAGCGGTGGAAAAGAACCGTAAGCTCGGCATCACAGGATTCCTCTGCTTCGACCATGCATCTTTTCTCCAGATCCTGGAGGGCGAAATGCGTGCGGTGAACAGGGTCTGCAATCGAATTGTAAACTAGCCCCAATGCCTTTCGGAAATAGTTCTCAAGTAGGCAAAGTTTGCTTGTACTTTGCTAATAATTAGTTACTTACGCTGGGAATGCAGAAGCATTCTCGTTCGTTAAAGAAGCATAAGGTTCAAGTTCAACGACAACGATCTCGGCGCACCCAGTCCAAGTCACCTTCCCAACCCAAGCCGGCTCTTGCACCGCATCGAAGCGAAGACTCCTCAGGGTTTCTTGCGGTGTGGCAAAACTTAATGGCGACCATCCTGTGGCCAGTCGTGCCTCGGCGTCGCGGACGCAAGCCTCGCGTGGCCTTGCAGAGCTTGGTGGCCAGTCTAGTCTTTCACGTCATGAATCCGATCGGCACTCACCCCGCAGATTTCGCTATCGATGCAGAGTGGCCTTAGACGCAATTTGCGGTGGCGAAAAAACAGTCCTAAGCAAGCATTCCCCCGGTCTAAACCTAAGGGCATTCTTTACGGTTAGCGAAATCCGCAAGCCCAACGGCATCCGAAACTTGCTATGGTCCGACCCCGGGAACACCGGGAAGAATGCATTCGGTGGGCCGAGCGGACGAAAGGCCCCGAAGGATGCGCATGATATCTTCTACCTGGCGACGAACTACCTCGGTGGATCAGCCGTGGAGCGTTCCGCTAGTCGGGAGAAACTCTGCGCACAACCGTCCGAGGGTGGTATCGCCTAAAGCCAGGGCATGTCTATGACTGCATCCGTTTTTACCCTATGGGGTCAAGACCCCATAGGGACCCTGCAACGATCTGTTATCTTGATGCCATGAATTTATTATTGCTCGTTGTTGTCCTGCTTCTCGTGTTTGGGGGCGGTGGGTTTTACTTCGGTGGGCCCGTCATAGGCGGCAGCGGGCTTGGCCTGATTTTGCTCATTTGCCTCGTCGCCTATTTCATGGGCGGATTTCGTGGTGCGAGGCGATAGCAGATTGTCCGGCCATCGACCCTGAATAGATCCGAACCCGGGCCTGCGCACATCGCTTCTGCGCCTGGCCCTGGCCGAACCGCGTCGCCCGATTCCCTTCAACTACTAGAAAAAGCGCGGGCCGATGCCGATACCGTGCTGCAGATCGTCCTTGAAAAGCATCTGGATGTGAACGGCGATCCCAGTGAAAGGGTGCTGCAATACGGTTACCTGAACAGCTATCACCATGATTTGGAATCAAACCACTTTGGCGAACATCCAGCGAAATCCAGGTATTCTCACGAGACATACGAAACACGAGACCAACTCTGTGCCAAATCCAACGAAAGCGAAATTTCCATCAGTGCCAGTGAAGACACCCACGATCGAGCCGCTGCTGCTGACCACCGCCCGGGTCTCGACCTTTGACGGCAAGCGCCCTCTCACGGGTGCGAGCGGATTTTTCTTTGAGCGCGAGGGGCGGCTCTTCCTTGTGACGAGTCGGCACGTGCTGATCGACAAACCAAGCAAACACTTTCCCAATCGGCTTGAAATTGAGCTGCACACAGACGCCGAGAACCTCACGCGTTCAACGGGACTTTCGGTGATGTTATACTGTGACTCCAAAAGTGTCTGGCGCCAAGGCAGCGATACTGGAGGCGAGATCGACGTGGCGGTGATCGAGCTGGACCGCGCAGCCTTGCCTCAGTCCGTGGTCCTCCGGTGCTTCACTCCCGAGCATTTGCAGCACTCATTGCGGGAAGTGGAAGTTGGCACCTCCCTGCTGATCGTCGGTTTCCCGCTAGGCTTCCACGACGTGCTGCATCATCTTCCTGTGGTGCGGCAGGCGGTGATCGCTTCGTCCTTCGGACTGCGCTTTCAGGGGTTGGGTTACTTTCTCACCGATGCGCGGACGCATCGCGGCACCAGCGGGGCACCTGTGGTGATGCGCAGCCCGACCAACGATGGGGATCTACCCTGGAAACTGCTCGGCGTTCATGCCTCGCGCATGGATGCGGGCAACCGTGATCTGCAACTCGATGAAACACTCGGGCTGAACTGCGCCTGGTATGCGGACATCCTCCTCACGCTGACGATATAAGTTGCTACGCGTTATGGCCGATGCCGAAGCAAGGCAATATCAGCGAGGCGCTTCCTGGGGCCAGACTGCGGCTTATGCATCACACTGAACAGCACAGGACACAACGTATTGGGTGGCTGCGCGCTGCTGTCCTGGGCGCCAACGACGGTATCGTTTCCACGGCCAGTCTGATCGTCGGCGTGGCGGCCGCTGAGGCCAGTCGCAGCAGCGTGCTGGTCGCAGGAGTTGCCGGCTTGGTGGCAGGTGCGATGTCGATGGCTGCCGGCGAGTATGTTTCCGTCAGCTCCCAATCCGACACCGAACGCGCCGACCTAGATCGGGAGCGTGGGGAGCTGGCGTCGAACAGCAAATGTGAACACGCCGAGCTGGCCGCCATCTACGTCGCGCGGGGACTCGACACCAAACTCGCCAATGAAGTGGCCACACAACTGATGGCCAAAGATTCATTGGGTGCCCATGCCCGAGACGAACTGGGCATCTCCGACACCCTGAGTGCCCGACCTGTTCAGGCCGCATTCGCTTCAGCAGGCGCTTTCACGGTCGGTGCCGCCATGCCACTCCTGCTCGTGGTCGTGGTGCCAGCATCCGCTCTTGTCTGGACGGTTTCGGGCTGTTCATTGGTCTTTCTTGCGGTGCTGGGTTCTCTGGCGGCCCGCGCCGGGGGGTCGCCTGTTTGGCAGTCAGTAGCGCGCGTGACGTTTTGGGGGGCGTTGGCGATGGCGATGACGGCTGGAGTTGGAGCTTTGTTTGGGGCAACTGTTTAGGAAACGTTTCCGACCGGCTGTCATCCCAGGCGCATCTGCGGCCGAACGGGCTCACGGGATGGAGCAATTTAACGAGGCAAGTGCCCTCGGCGTCGGACCAGAACAACTCGTTGAAGGCTCGAGTTACGAACGGAATGCCGAGTTGAACGGGCAGCGCATCGATGGAACCCGATCGGACACCGCCTTCCTCCTGTTGCAGCAGGGGAATCCCGCCGGAGCAGTTACGAATTTCGTCCTGACGCTCCCACCGGCAACAACTCCGCTCTTTCTTGATTACGACGAGTATCACCCTCGTCCACCCAAGCCCGGCAAGAATGTGGTCTTTATGGACGGGCACGCTGCAGCTCTGGAAGGGCCTCGCAACGTCTCCGCGTAAGCGCTTATGAGCGAGGCCCCCTGGAGTTATGAGCGGTTGGAGCCAGTCACAACAAGTTGTGATATCATCAATGTTTGCAGGGATCTTCTCGCTCTATGATGAAACTCGATGCAATTGAGAATCACCGTCCTCGATCGCAAAAGTGGTCCAAAAGTGGCCCAGAAAAATACGTCCAATGAGCTGATCCTCCTGGAACGAAACCACGCCTCCCGTTCGATCCTGAAAACGAATCTCGCGTATTGGCACTCGCGTATTGAGCGTCATCCCCAACCACATTCCCTGCCGCTCGGCGTCGGCCCCGATCGCGCCTTTTCGCCACGTCCAGGAGTTGATGTTAGTAAAAGGATATGTTTCAGTGGTCCAGTGAAATGAACGAAACCCCTAAAACAAAGACCATCGAATCCGTGGATCTGCTGTTGGACGGATTTACGCAGTGCCTTAAGGAACAAAGGGATGGAGGTGTTCTGGAGCGAGGCCGTGGGGTTGCAGATGGGAGAGCAAGCCTCCGGTTCTCGACTGAGCACCTGAGGCGCACGCTCGAGGTTTGGCCGAGACTCCATCCCTCGAGGAAGCTCCTGCAGGCGAAGGATGAAGTGGGTGGCAAATCAGTTCTATTGCTCTGCCCACATCTCCCCGATGCGCTGGCGGCAGACTTGAGATCGGCTGGCATCAACCACGCAGATCTGAACGGACGGCTCTTCATTAAGACGGCGTCGTTTCTTTTGGATCGGGAGCCGAAGCGCAAGGTCTACCGGAATCCTGGGGCGACACTGAATCCGTTCACCTTGAAATCGTCCCGAGTCGTGCGGCTGCTGCTCTCGCATCGGATCCAGGAGTGGACTCAGTCGGAGTTGGAGAGTCGCACAGGGATTTCGCGGGCGTCGGTCTCACTCACCTTGGGCGATCTGATCGAGCGGGAACTGATAGAACAAACACGCCCCGGCAACCGACATGTGGCGGCGCTCTACCGGGTGTGTGATTTCAATCGGTTGCTGGACGAGTGGGGAGTGGAGGATGAGTGGGACAAGCGAACGACGATTCGGCAGTACTCCGTGCTGGCGGCGAACCTGGTTGAACTGGCGGAGACAGCACGCAATGAGTTGGGTGCGGAGAACGTGTTTTTTACGCAGTGGTTCGCCGCGCATCTTCGGCACCCGTACACGACGCCACCATTGGTGTCTGCTTACCTGAGCCGGCGGCCGCAGGCCGACGAGCTCAGTTGGGCGCGGGAGGTGGACAACGGCGGCAACCTTTGGCTGATTGTGCCGAGGGATGAGGGGGTGTTTCAGGAGACGCAGACGGCGGGCGGGTTCAGTCTGGTGTCCGACGTCCAGATCTACCTGGATCTGATGCAGGTCGGTCAGCGCGGGCCGGATCAAGCGCGCGCGTTGCGCGAATGGGATGGGTTCACCAAGTGAAGCACGACACCTTCGACAAGTATCCGGCCGACAGTCTTGAGCTGCCAACGCAGGCCTTGCTGACGATCTGGGATTGTCTTCCTGACTTTCGGGAGGATCTCGTGCTGGTTGGTGGACTCGCGGTCCGATTTCTCACCAAGCCTCCACTCGAGGGAATGCCTGGGGCGGTGACCCTGGATGTGGATTTTGGTGTGAGCCTCGCCGCAGAGAGCGGAGGGGGTTACCCGGGCATCCGCGAGAGCCTTTCCGGACATGGCTTCCAATGGGAGAAGGGCCGTTTCACGAGGAAGTTTTCGGACATGGAACTCGCCGTCGACCTGTTGACGGACGACGGTAAGTCAGATCGAGGCACCGCAGTGGTGGATGATGGTCTGCAGGTGTCCCTCTTTCCAGGCATCAATCGCGCCCTTAAGTGTTCTAGGGAGGTGACCGTGATGGGGCGGACATTGTTAGGCAGCCAGCATGTCGAGAAAATCAAGGTGGCGGAGATTGGTCCACTGCTCGTCCTAAAGCTCAATGCATTCGGTGGGCCGAGCGGACGAAAGGCCCCGAAGGATGCGCATGATATCCTCTACCTGGCGACGAACTACCTCGATGGGACTTCGGCAGCAGTAGCGGCCTTTCAAGCCGAGCGGAGAATGCGAGATCGAGGCATGCTCCACGCGTTGAAATGTCTTGAGGACTTCTTCTTGAATCCTGATGCGCCAGGGCCGACGGCCTGTGCGGCCTTTCAGCTGAACAACCAGCATCGGGAACCTCAGAACGAATACGTGTCGCTGCGGATTCGGCAGCAATGCGTGACGCTGGCGCAGGCGCTGCTCGCCTAGAGAAGCGTTGAGAGCATCCGACGTATGGTGTGAAGAAGAGCGATCGCCAAGATCCCCGGACTCCGGCGCGTGTTGATCCCGATCCACTAGGTTGAGCGAGTCCTCGGTGGATTAGCCGTGGAGCGTTCCGCTAGTCGGGAGAAATTCTGTGCCCTCGGGGTCGGACCGGAACAACTCATTGAAGCTCAGCGAGTCGGGAACTTCGTGATCGGTAAAGAATGGGCTTAGGCTTGTTTTTGGATCCCAATATCGGAGTGTAATGGAAGCGGAGTGGCCTCTTCTCAAGAGGGCAGCATCGCTGCGGGCGTGCGATCTGTTGTGATCATTGTTGGGGTATCGAAATGAGGTCTAAGGCGCTTCTGTATCCTTAACGATTTTGACTAGCGGTTGGCGGAAAACCACTTGCTCCGGTCCGACCCTGGATCAGAAGGCAGGGCAAACCTAGGCAGAAGGAAATCTCAAAAGAGCGGCTAGGTTCCAGCATGCAGCCCCGCTGAACGAACTCGCAGCGGCAAGATACTTACCGTTTGATGAAACCGCGAATTCGTGCACATCACCTACCCAGCGCAGCTTGAAGCGCTCCCTGAAGGTATTGAAGTCATAAAACCTGCAAATCTCGTTTTTGCAGGAAACAATCAAAAACTTATCCTTAGGCATAAATGCCACGCTTAGTGGTTCGATTGCTGAGATAGTGTGAGTAATTCTTCCCGAAGAGAGTTCGATAATATAGATACCGTCCTTCTTGTCTCTTCTCCACCTATGGCCAGTGAAAGGCAAAGCCAGGTACCGGCCACTCCTGGAAATGGCTCCATCACCTATGGACTTCGAAGGTAAACTGACATCTTGAATCTTTGACCTATCCGGCCATGACCACACGGTACAATGCCCGAGACCGTCCGACTCTTTGTTGGTCCAGACTGCAACAAGCCTTTTTTCATCCGGTGCAAGAGCAATGCAACCGATCATGAAGGTATCGGCGCTTGGTCGGAGCGATTCCGTTAGCACACCGGTCGAGGGATTAATCATCTCGACTCTGTCGCACCATGACGAACGAATCAGTTCTCCGGTCTTGGAAGAGAACATTAACCCGCTCACCTCGTGCCCTGACACTTTAGCTTTCGCCGCCAGCTTTCCCGTTGAAGCATTACAGATTGTCACCCATCTGTCATTTTGTGCTGCGGCCACCCATCTATTATCAGGAGAGAATGCGATTTTGAAGATGTGCGCCTTCAAACCCTCACAAATTAGTCGCTCCTTCCCCGACTTCGCATCGAGCAGCCGCACGGGACCACTGGCACCAGCCACTGCCACCGACTTGCTATCTGGCGAGATTGCGATGGCCTGACCTGATCGCACCTTCCAAAGGGGCAATCTCGGATCGTTGCCAGCCTTTCGGCCATTCGAACTCACCACCTTCGGCGGTAGCGGCCAGGACTTGGGACCGGCTTCCGTACCCGACGGTTCCGAGATCAGAAACATCTCGTGCAAACCCTCGAGAGATGTCTCCTCAAGGAGAGACGATTGGTTCAAGAGGTTGAGTGCTTGAATGCTTGCCTCATAGCGACTCCACGCTGTCAGGCAACCCAAATCAACAACCGTTGCACCAGCTTTCCGCAACCGCTTCACCGCAGGTCCAACATCGGCAAACGGTCCTTTGCACCTGTTTGGCTTGGTCATCTCCAAAAGCCATTTGCCGTCATCCTTGGGATCGAGCATCACCTCCATCCTAGATTTCCAAAACTCCGAGAGCGATTTCGGCACCGAGACTTTGGAGGTGAGGAACTCCTTCATCAACGTCATCACCCTTGGCAACATCCGTTGGTTTAATCCTGGGTCCTCGATGGAGCATAGAATATCGAAACAGGCTGCGTACCTGGACTCGCGACTGACGCGTCCCAAATCCTCGGCCGCAGCCAGTTTAAGCAACCTCTCCAACGCATCGGCGCATTTCGAATAGGCCCCCTTCTTCACCGGACGACAGGTCGCAATCCCGCGCGAAATCCACTTTCCTTCAGGATCAATATTCACGACCTTATCCCATAAAAGGTCTAGATAGTCTTCAAGGCTCGACACGGTTAAACGATGCCTATGGAACGTGGTGTATACAAGCCTGCGTCTTCTGGGTCGGACCAGAACAACTCGTTGAAGGCGAACATCTCGCAGATTTCGCTATCGATGCGGAGCAGCCGTAGACGAAATTTTCGGTGGCGAAGAAACAGTCCTAAGCAAGCATTCCCCGGTCCTTAGCTCAAGAAAAGCACCCTCGAAAATTGAAGCTAAGGGCAGTCTGTACCGTTAGCGAAATCCCCAAGCACAACGGGATCTGAAACTTACTTTGGTCCGCCCCTGGGAACATAGCCTCCCGAGAAACTGAGCACCCGAGGCAAACCGCTCGAAGCCTTCTGGGATCAGGTATGGGTGCTCCCTTCATTGGGGATCTACACGCAGCGGCCCTTTTTCACGCAAGGAGTTGATTGCGAATGCCGGGAGGTGGGCTTAGGGTTTGATTGCTCCGTTCCATACCAACCATTACCGTCGCAGACAATGAAGAGATCCTCCATAGCTGGGCCCTCACAGGCTCATTGCTCGCTGACGACACGCTCCGCAGTTACTCCCTTCTTCAGTGCTGTCATCAGTCTGCAGATTTTTGTTTCGGCGATGCTCGGTGCGGTCCCCGCCGGCAGGTTGGATTGGCTTAGGCTGAGTGACACTGGGGCGAATCAGCTCGAACAGGTTTCAGCCATTGCACTAGGCTCAGACAACCGGATCTACGGCGTCGGCTCTGGCAGCTCCTCAAACTGGGAGTTCGACTCCTCAAAGTTCGATACCATGACCTTCGGTTTCACGCCGAGCGGGATCCGACTTTGGAAACAGCTCTACGATGGAATAGCGCAGGACTACGACGCTGGTGTGGGTATAGCGACGGGAGCCGATGGGAAGGTTTTTGTGTTCGCTGAATCTACGAGTATCGGAGGTCTGGCGGGGGATGCTGGTCGCGATTTTGTAACCCTCTGCTATTCACCGAGCGGTTCTACGCTATGGACACGGTTCTACACTGGAGCACCTAGCAGATACGACTCGCCCAGGGTTATCGCGGCCGACCGTAACGGCCAAGTCTATGTTGCCGGCACTTCAGCATCAGGAACCTTAGCCAGCTCGCCTTTTGCGGGGGTCATTGTTTCATATTCGGGAGAGGGCCTGCCTCTCTGGACTAACCGCTTCCTCGCGCCGGGATCGTTGGATGCATATCCGACAGCGTTGGAAGCGGATTCGAACGGACGCTTATTCGCTACATTCTACTTAGGCCATAGGTCGCTCAGTGCTGTCGATACGATGGTGCTCTGCTACTCGAATTCCGGCGCGTTGCTCTGGAATCGTCGGGTAGGTGCAGTTGGAAAATATAATCCGCCTGGAGGCCTTGCTCTAGCTCCCTCAGGGGATGTCTATGCTGCAAAGACGGGCTACACGGCAGACGATAGCCAGGTCTATGCATTCTCCCCGGAGGGCGTTATTCGTTGGAGCCGAAAATACAGAGGCGTGATTCGAGCGATCGTAGCCGATCGCAACGATAACGTTGTTGTTGGAGGTGTCGGTGAGAATTCCGATGGGTCACTTGGCACGTGGCAACTTGTATCATTTTCCTCGAAAGGTTCCCCTCAATGGACCAACACCATGGCCAACGGTTATTACTCTTTCCTCACCTCGATGGAAACGGATTCCAACAACAACATCTTCGCCACTGGGATCAACCTCCAATCGAATCAAGACCAGATCTCACGCCTCCAGGTGGCAGCGTATGCAGCAGACGGGGCAACTTTGTGGGCATACTCGCAGGATCTTGAGAGTAGGTCGGGTGGTATCGCTGTCGACCGTGCTGGTAACAGTTACGTTGGCGCATCGCTGAAGGTTGACGGGGCGTACAGGGCTGGGTTACTCCGCTTTTCGCCCTACCTGTTTGTGGCACCTCCTAGCTCGCCGCCGCGCATCCCAGTTGGTGCGGACGCAACACTCCGGGTTCAAGTTAACGGCGCCGGCCCCATCGGATACCAATGGTATTTTAGCGATGTAGCGTTGCCGGGTGCGACCTCTACCAACCTGGCGATTGCGAATGCTCAGATAGAGCAGCAAGGCTCTTACTATCTCGTAGCGAGTAACTCCTTTAGAGTTCAGACGAGTGACATTGTGAACCTTACGGTTATCGGGCCTCCTAGCATCACGGTTGATCCGCCAAGCCTGGTTGTGGGTTGTGGGCGAACAGCGCAGTTGACCACTACCGCAATGGGTGTTCCTCCCTTTACGTACCAGTGGCGTGTCCATGGCACCAATCTGCCCAACGAAACCAATGCCACACTTACTCTGCCAGCCGCAGCCCAGGATTCCGGAGGTCTTTATCAAGCCGTCGTCAGAGCCTTTGGACTGAGCGCCACCAGTGCTCCGAGCCTACTGACGGTTGATACGCAGGTCGCTCCCACAATAGTTCGTTCTTCGAGTAGTCTTCTAACAAATGTGCACTCTCGCGTAGAGCTGTGGGTGGATGCCAGATCCTGTTCGACTGCCTCTTTCCAATGGTACTTCGAGGGCGCAGCGATTCTCGGTGCGACTGGGCCCTCATTGTTTATCCCCTCAGTCGATCGGTCTGACGCGGGTCTCTATCACGTTCAGGTTTGCAACGAGTTTGGTTGCGTCACCAACATCCCGGTGCGTTTGGAGATCAATCGACGTCCCATCGCCGGAAATGTGGGCGGTATCGCCCTGCGCAATCAGCCCCTGGTTATTCCAGCAACGCAGCTCCTCTCGAAAGCGACAGATCAAGATGGTGACCCGCTTGCGATCTCATCGGTTAGTCCTGAAAGTTTCTGGGGAAACCCTGTGAGGCTCGCAGGAACAAATGTTGTTTACTCCCCCTTGGCCGGTTTTGTCGGCTCAGATGAGTTCGCTTTCGCTGTCAGTGACGGACGCGGAGGGCGCACCACGGCCTTCTTCGAGGCTTTCGTTCTGGATGAACCTGCGCTCCTGCCCAACAAAGTTTCGATTGGCTTTATGCCGGCCGGATTGCGCCTGCGTTATCTAGGACTACCCGGCCAGCACTGCTGGCTGCAGCGGAGCGATAGCGTTAGTCCTGCCGATTGGCGGAATGTTAAGGAGTTTGCTGTACCTACGCATGGGGTGTGGGAATTTGTCGACCAGAAGTCCGACTCCACCTTCTTCCTGAGAATCCTCTGTCGATGAGAAGCGGAGTGATGGTAACCGATATTCGGGTAGAAGCCTGTGGGGGTCGAACCATAACAACTCATTGTAGGCGAACATCTCGCAGATTTCGCTATCGATGCGGAGCGGCCTTAGACGCAATTTTCGCTGGCGAAATGAGGTCTAAGGCGCTTCTGTATCCTTAACGATTTTGACTAACGGTTGGCGGAAAACCACTTGCTTCGCTCCGACCCCGAAGGTCTCGCCGAATTCCCATGCCGGGGTTTGCCCTCCGTCGCCGAGGCTTCGGCGTGGCATTTTTTCGTCTTACGACGGTGGCATTGCCCGCCTTCGTCCTAGGGACTACGGCGTGGCATTTTTTCGCTTTGCGAAAAAATGGTGGGCCCACTCGGATTTGAACCGAGGACCAAGCGATTATGAGTCGCCTGCTCTAACCGCTGAGCTATGGGCCCAACCCGAGACTTTCCTAATCTCTTGCCCCTCTTTTACTCATAATGCCAGCCGCTTTGCACGCATCAAAATGCGACGGTTTTCTTCTCTTGCCGCGGACACCCCGGCCTGACACGCGGCTTCCGCGTCCATGCCGGCTGTCTCCTCCGGTGACCCGAATCTCCTTTCTGGGTTGAAATCGTCGAGGTTACTCGAATGATCCACCCCGCAATGCGTCATAAGACTTGTTCTCAACCTGCAGTCTCTCTTCTCGGCATCGAGTGCGGGGGGACACACACCTCCGCCCTTTTCGAGGAAGGGGGGACGGGACGTCGTAGCGCCTGGTCGGGCGGCCCGTCGAATCTGCGTCTGCTGTCCGACGCTCAGCATCTCCGGAACTTCGCAGCTATCGGGGAGGCGCTGCCGCAGCCTGGTGCCCTGGCTGTCTGTATGGCCGGGGTGCGAACGGAGGCCGATGTCGCACGCATTCGCCGCTTAGTGGGCCAGGTTTGGCCAGGCATACCTTGTACGATCACTCACGATCTGGAATCGGCCCTCGCCGCGGCTCCTCGGCTTTCGGGGACGCCTGCACATTCACACCCCACCCGAGTGCTGATTCTCAGCGGCACGGGCTCTTGCTGCTTAGGCCGTTCGCCGCATGGGAAGTCTGTGAAAATCGGCGGTTGGGGACATATTCTTGGGGACAAGGGCAGCGCTTTCGAGATCGGGCTCCGAGCGCTCAAGGCGGTGGTGTTCTATCTCGATCGCGATCAGGAGTGGACCTTGCTAGGCCAGCGTCTGCTCCGTCGGCTTCAGCTCAATGATCCGAACGATTTTATCCAATGGGTGCTCAGCGCGCCAAAGGAGCAGGTGGCCGGGCTGGCTGTCGATGTTTTCGAATCAGCGGCGAAAGGGGATCGCATCGCTCGTGACATTCTTGATGGCGCTGCATCCAGCCTGGCTTCGGACGCCCTGGCGTGCGCGCGTCGGGTGGCTCGCCCACGGGAGCGGGTGCAGTTTGTACTGGCGGGAGGAGTTCTGCTCAAGCAGCCACGCTTCGCGGCGAATGTGAAACGACGTCTCATCCGCGGGTGGAAGAATGCGGTGGTGAGCCCGCTCACTGAGGCCAGTGTCGTGGGGGCCTTGGAGATCGCTCGGAGGCTGGCCCTCACAGAAGCGTTCCCTGTGCAAGGCGCTTCAAAAGCGAAACCTGTGTCTTTGAAGAGTGAACCGCGTCCGGTCTGGGAGGATTGTATTCCGGCAGCCACTGGGGTCTCGCCGACGGAGCGAAGGAATACCCACTCCATGGCTCTGGATCGGATGCCACTTGGCCAGGCCATCGCGCTGTTCTTGACGGAGGACGCTGCCTTACCCCAACGGGTCGCCCAACAGACGCGAAGCATCGCGAAAACCATTCGCCTGATCGTCGCAGCGTTGAAGCAGGGTGGACGGCTTATCTACGTCGGTGCAGGCACCAGCGGACGCTTGGGAGTGCTGGACGCTAGCGAATGTCCGCCTACCTTCCGCACACCTCCGGAATGGGTGCAGGGAATCATGGCCGGTGGCCATCGAGCGTTGTGGGAGTCGATCGAGGGAGCTGAGGATGAACCCGCGCAAGGAGCCCAGGCCCTCGCCTATCGAGGAGTCAGCCGCTTGGATGTGGTCGTGGGTATCGCGGCGAGCGGCCGCACTCCGTTTGTATGGGGTGCCCTTGCCGAGGCTCGACGTCGTGGTGCAAAGACAGTCTTGTTGGCCTGCAATCCCCTTCTGCGCTTTCAGAAGGGTCATCGGCCCGATGCGGTGATCGCGATGGATGCGGGACCTGAGATTTTGACCGGTTCGACACGGCTGAAGGCTGGTACGGCTACCAAGCAGGTGCTCAATATTTTGACGACCCTCTCAATGGTGCGGATGGGCAAGGTGGTCGAGAATCTCATGATTGATGTGAATCCCTCGAACATCAAACTGCGCGGACGCGCGGTGGGTATTCTAAAGGAACTGACACACGCCGAAGACTCGGTAGTTCGTGCTGCGCTGGAGAAAACCGACTGGCATGTCCAACAGGCTTTTCTATTGCTGAAACGCAAGAAAACCCCCTAACAAACCCATTGGGGTACACCGTCAAGAGTCCAAATGTTTCCGTTCCAAAAATTGATTCTCATCTCACAGTTTGGGCTCACGACTGCGGACTGAGTTGACTCGAACGGATGGATCCGAACCGGCAGCTTCATCTATTGATTCCTGATCGCTTCAAGCGAAGCGGTTCGTTCAGTCTCCCATCTATGTCTAGCACTTGGATTCCAGCGGCGGAGAGCTCGTTGTAGGGGGAGGTATTTCTCTTTCCAAGGAGATGGGGAGATTTCGAGGAGGAGGGCAGCCAGTTGTGGTTAGGTGTTACGCACTTAATCGACATCGCACTTTTGGTCGAACAGAGGTCCCAAGGATTGCGCCAATCACACCGTCACCCTCAGAACCAGGAACAAAACGACGTTGACTTAGCCAGAACCAAAAGGGATGTTTCAAAGATCTAACCCCCAAGCCGAACATTAAATGGCGACCTTTGCGGATTGGCGTGAGCAAGATACCTTCTATTCATTGTGTGAGTAGACCCCCCAGCCTAGGAAAATGATTAAGCCCCCCGAAGAACCCTCCGATTCCAACGCTCAGATCTCTGCGGATGTGAGACTGCTGGCGAGCCTCGGCTATAAGCAGGAGCTGGAGCGCCGCATGAGCGGTTTCTCCAATTTCGCGATTTCCTTTTCGATCATCTGTATTCTCGCCGGCGGGATTACCTCACTTCAGCTTGGCACGAGCGCGGTGGGTGGAGCGGCGGCCGGTATCGTCTGGCCGATCGGAGTCGTGTTCGCAATGCTTGTGGCGGCAGCCATGGCTCAGGTCGCAAGCGCTTTTCCGACTGCGGGCGGGCTCTACCACTGGTCGTCGATCCTCGGCGGCAGAGGCTGGGGCTGGGCGACAGCCTGGTTCAATCTTATCGGCCTCATCTTCATGACGGCAGCGGTAGATGTCGGCGCCTATATATTGTTCATCAACCTGATCCTCCCGCTCGTCGGCGTTGATCCTGCTAAGCTCGGAATGGTCCATCAAGTTATCGGAGTCGGGCTCATCAGCGGCAGCCACGCCCTTTTTAACCATCTCGGCATCAAGGTCACGAGCTGGCTGACCGATTTTAGCGGCTACCTCATCTTCTTCATCTCGATCGCGCTCACGATCTCCATGCTCGCCTTTGCGCCTTCCCACGACTTTGGTCGCCTCTTCCAGTTCACCAACTTCAGCGGCCAAGCCGGAGGCAACGTTTGGCCTGCGAGCAGCAACGTCGGTCTCCTGATGCTGCTCGCGCTCCTCTGGCCGATGTGGACGATCATTGGCTTCGACGCCTCGGCGCATACATCCGAGGAAACCGTCGGCGCTGCGGCCAACGTCCCTAAGGGCATCCTTCGTTCTGTCTTCTTCTCTGGCATCTTCGGTTTCGTGATGGTCGCCTCATTCGTTATCGCGCTCCCCAGCCTTTCGGAAGGCGCCAAAGAAGGCGCGAATATCTTCGTCTGGCTCATGGACCGCGTGATCCCCGGCTGGCTCAAAATCCCTCTCGAGATCGGCATCGTCCTCTCAAACTATCTCTGCGGCCTCGCCTGCCTCACTTCTACCTCGCGCATGATCTTCGCCTTCGCCCGCGACGGCGGACTCCCGAAGCTCCTCCGCGGAGTTTCCTCTCAACACAGCGTTCCTGTGGCCGCAATCTGGATCGGCGGCGGCGCTACCGTCGCATCCACACTCTACGCGCCTGCCTACACCACCCTGACTGCTGCCAGCATCATCCTCCTCTACCTCTCCTACGTCATGCCGACGGCCGTCGGCATCTTCACCTACGGGAAGAGCTGGACCAAGATGGGCCCGTTCGATCTCGGCGGCCCCGCATATAAAGCGATTGGCGTTATTACCATTTGCGGAGTGTTCGCACTGATCTATGCGGGCGTTCAACCTCCAAATCTCCCCGCGCTTCCAGTCACTGTCGGAACCGTCGTGCTGCTAGCCATCGCCTGGCATGCGGGAGTGAAGAAGAGCTTCCGCGGCCCGCCAGTGTCGCTCGCAGCGCAAGTCGTCGAGGCAGATAAACCGAAACCGGAGCCGAAGCATTAGGGTCAAATCTCTTTAATCGCTCGCACCTTGGCGCATTCGCCTCACGCCGGTACTGAAGCTTGATCGTTCCGCACCTGCCCAGAGGCTACGTCACGGTCTTTCAAGCCATGCGCTTGCTGGGCGAGTCGCGGCAAACCAGCATCCAGCGTGTAAAGCGCGGAGACCTCTCGGTGGTCCCCATCAGTCACGGCAAGAAGAAAGGGTTGCGCATTCTTGTGTTGGAGAACCACCCCCAGCGTTTCGACCCACCTTCAGCAATCACCCTGTAGTATGACTATGGATCCAGGAACAACAGGTGCCGACGGTGGAAGCAGTCGTCCATGCGGCGGGCTCTGTAGAGAGTGTGCTTGCTGACAGTGGTTACCAGAGTGAGAAGGCGGTTGAAACCGTGGAGAGCAAAGCCGAGGCCGGAGGCATGCCGGTGTATGCAGTGGTTGAGAAGACGGGCCATCACCGGACCGTGGAAGATTGGGAGAGAAAGGAAGACCCGAAGGAGCCTGAAGCCGATGCGAGCACGATCGAGAGAATCAGACATCGGATGAAGACTCAGAAGGGGCGTGAGAAATACAAGCTGAGGCAAAACAGACCGATCCTGACCAGTCAGACTGAACTTCTCAAAAATCCGGCTGCCGGATTTTGAATTCTAGCAGGCCGACGCCAAGAAAACCCGGGAACCAAGGAGTAGCCCGGGTGGGCACCCCGCAGAACGATATTCTAAGTCCGACGGCCTGCTAGCGGGCGATCCAACCGCCTCCGATGACATTGTCGTCCTGGTAGAAAACGCAGGCTTGTCCGGGCGTGATGGCGCGCTGGGGCACATGCAGATGGATGCGCGCGGTGCCGTCGGTTGAAGGTCGGATGGTGGCGGGAGCGCCGGTGTGATTGTAGCGGATCTTTACCATCGCTTCGATCGACTCTGGAGGCGTTTCCCAGGTGATCCAGTTGCAGCGCTGAACCGTGAGCTCGGACTTTTCGAGAAGAGAGTCATCCCCCACGATCACCCGGTTGGTGACAGGATCGAGTTCGATGACGTACAAGGGATTCGGCGAGGAGATGCCCAGGCCCTTTCGCTGACCGATGGTGTAAAACTCGATGCCATCATGCTCACCCAGCTTGCGGCCGTGAATATCCACGATGTCGCCGCGATGTTTTTCCACCAGATGAGCCTGCTGTAGAAAGCGGCCGTAGTCTTTGTCCGGAACAAAGCAGATCTCCATGCTCTCTTCCTTGTCGGCCGTTTTAAGACAAGCCTCGCGCGCCACTTCTCGGGTTTCGCTTTTGGTCAGATCGCCCAGCGGAAACAGGATATGCGACAGCTGATCCTGACGCAGGCTGAAGAGAAAGTAGCTCTGGTCCTTGCGCAGGTCGCGCCCGCGTTTGAGCTGTGTCCGCCCACTGATCGGATCTTTTTCCACCCGAGCGTAGTGGCCCGTGGCGACGGTCTCTGCGCCCAGCTTGCGGGCGCGGGTCAGCAGGGTGCCGAACTTCAGCTTCTCATTGCACATCACGCAGGGATTGGGAGTGCGCCCTGCCTTGTATTCCTCCGCGAAATAGCCAATGACCTGTTTCTGGAAATCCTCCGCCTCATCGATCAGATAGTAGGGTATGCCCAGACTATGAGCCACTGACCGCGCGTCGGTCACGGCCTGAGGCCCGCAGCATTTGTCCTCAGCGCGCGAGACGCAGTCCTGCGGCCAAAGCTTGAGAGTGATCCCTACCACATCGTAGCCCTGCTCCATGAGAAGAGACGCCGCAGCGGATGAATCCACGCCACCGCTCATTCCCAGCACCACTCTCTGTTTTTTGATTTCTTCAGACATGATGGACAACAGCCATCGGACCGGGCCTGCTTGGCCTGACCCGCGTGCATGAGAGAATGCCCGAAGTCCGGTGCGATGTCCAGGGGGAGGCCTCATTGACTCGTCTCGCAATTGCATTGTAGGAGAAGCGGTTGTTTGCAAGTGTGCCCCCTCATGGGTCGACGTCTTGTGAACATCCGAATTTGGTTTTGGCTGCTCCTTGCCTCCGCGTCTGCAGCACACGCCTGCCGCTATTCCGTTCGCGACACCGGCTTTGTCGATCTTGGAACCCCTTTCTTTCGTCTCGAATTGTTCAGCGCGGGCCCCGCGTCGCAGGACGTTTGGAGCTCGCTTGCCGGCGCGGCAGCGACCGCCTTGAGCGACTCCAACATCCGCTTCTCCACCAACTCCGACGCCCGTCCAGGCGAGTCGGCTTTGCTGCGCTTGGTCGACAGCGAGGGCCGTATTCTGTCCATTGCTTCCGGGGGCAGCCTTCCTCGCACGTCTCCTGCTGCTGCCCTTCTTCTCAAATCCATCGCCCACTCCCCCATGCGGGAGAGGCTCATGGCTGAGGCGCTCCGTTCCTACGCGGTTGTTCTGTTGATTGAAGGGGAGAACACGGCCGCCAATGAACAGGCGCGTGGTTCAGCTGAGCAGGCCATTCTGAGCATTGCACGACTCATGCCAGGCATGCCCAAACCGGTCGAAATCCCCCCGCA
>CAMAVD010000081.1 GCA_945861575.1 Akkermansia muciniphila | reverse complement strand
AGGACGCCAAGGTGGATGCCAACAAGCAGGTGCAGATCGGCGCCATTGCCGAGGGGTTCCTTGCCGGCGTTGGCACAGTCACGGTGATTAATGTGGATCTTCCCGCACTGGTTCTTGGTCCTACGGAAGCAAACCTCGTTGAAGGACAGAAACTCGTGCTGAGCGTCTCGCGAGGGGTGGCCGAGGCTTCAGAGCTTCGGGTGGCAATCAATAGCTCCAATCCGGCGCAACTCAGTCCCCCGGCCTTCATCACCATACCAGGGGGTGCAGCGTCGGTGGACTTCGAGGTGGTTTCTGTGGACGACAACCGTGCTGAGGCGCTGGGTGGCTATACACTCACAGTGAGCGCGAGCGGATACATGCCTGCGAGCGCCACTGTGGCGGTGTCCGATAACGATGTTCCTGCGCTCGTGGTTTCCCTCTCCGCCGCCTCGGTCGCGGAGGGAGCCGGATCGCAAGCGATCACCATGACCGTGACCCGCGATCCGGTTGGAAACGGTTCGATAAACTTTGAGCCCACATCAAGCGATCCCGCTCTGGTCATCACTCCGATCCAAATCACCCTCCCGGCAGGCCAGGCATCGCGCAGCTTCCCCTTGACCATTCGGGACGACGACGGATCGGTGAATGATCCCAGGCTCGTGACTTTGGACGCTCGTGTGCTCGCCTTCGGATCCGGCGTGCCCCTGCCCACGATCTCGACCCCGGCTTCCCTGCAGGTTACGGACAATGACGGCCCTACGCTCAAGGTGACCCTTGCACAGAAGCTGGTGCTGGAGGGCAGGGATCCTGCCACCATTGGAACCGTGAGTCGCAACACAGCCACCACGACCGCCCTTGACGTGACTCTCGCGTCTAGCCTCGATACCGAGGCCAGCGTGCCTGTGAAGGTGGTGATTCCAGTGGGTGAACGTTCCGCGACCTTCCCGATCCGAACTTACAATGACAATCGTCCCGATGGCAATCAGTCCGTCGTGATCCTTGCTTCGGCGTTGGGCTATAACTCCGGGAGTGAGACATTGGTGGTATCCGACCGGGACCTTCCAGACCTGATTCCAGGCGAGGCCTCATTTCCATTGGAAGCCACGCCGGGCCAGCGTGTTCGAATCACGTATCGAATCTTCAACCAGGGCATAGCGCCTGCTCAACCGCCTTTCCGCACGCGGGTGTATCTGTCAAGGGACGCCGTGTACGGCGACGACAGCCTGATCACGCAAACGCTGCATACGAATGCCATTCCTGTGGGTTTGTTTGTGGAAATGGGTGAGCAGGTCGATCTGCCGCTTGAAACGGGTCCTTATTGGGTGGTGATCGAGACGGATTCCGAGCAGCTCTTGGCTGAAACCCTTGAGGACAACAACGTCTCCGTGAGCTCGCATCCGATTCAGTTGACAGCGGACTATGGCGCCTGGGTGGAGGTGCAGGGTGATGTGTTCCTTCCTGGGAGGCCGGTGAGGATGAGTGGAGTCGCCACCAATGGAGCCGGTGGGCTTATGCCCGATCGGAATGTGCTCGTAAGGGTGAAAGTGAGGGGCATTGAAAGAAGCCTTACTGCAAGGGCTGATACCGCTGGGCAGTTTAGTACTGTGTTCCAGCCCTTGGTGAACGAAGGCGGGCGCTATGAGGTCGCAGCGATGCATCCGGCAGTCAGACACTTTGCCGTCCAGGACCGGTTTATCGTGGTCGGGATGAAAGCGGAGCCCAACAGTTCCTCGTTCGGCCTGCTGGAAGGGCAGACGCGGGACGTGCGAATCAGCCTGAAGAATCTGAGCGACGTCCCGTTGAAGCGTTTGGCGGTGGAGGTGGTGGCCAAACCGGCCGACTTGGTGGTTCTGCCAAGCTTAAGCGAAACAGAATTAGTCACCCAAGCAGCGTTGACCGTGCGCTTCACGGCGACAACGGCGAGCGCTTACGGCACAGTGCATCTGCGAGTGAGGACTGAGGAGGGCTTGGCAGAGGACATATACTTTGGGGTAAGCGTGGAGCCCCTACATCCAAGGCTGGTCTCGTTCCCCCCGAGCCTGTATTCCGCCATGGCGGTGGGAGGTCAGACAGTCGTGGAGTTCGATGTGGTCAACCACGGGGGCAAGACCAGTGGACCTGTGACCTTGTCGTTGCCGCCGATCACCTGGATCCGGATGGCGAGCACAAATCCCATGCCCAGCCTTGCCCCGGGCGAGACGAATCGGGTGACCTTGCTGCTGTCCCCGCCGAGAGATCTGGACCTGACCTTGCATACGGGCTCGCTGGCTCTGAACAGTCCTGAGAGCGGACTCGCGGTACCGTTTAGTTTCCGAGCCATGAGTCAATGCCTGGGTTCTATCGAAGTGGAGGCAGTGGATGAATTTACCTATTACGCCGAGGGATCCCCGAGGGTGACCAACGCGGTTGTGACCCTGCGGGACCCTCTTAGCAATACGAACGTTCTCGTGCGGAGTGTGAACCTGCAAGGGCGGTTGGTGGTGGATGATTTGCCCGAGGGTTACTACGACGTCCAGGTCACGGCTGAAAAGCATCAGCCCTATCGCGCAACCCATTTGATTCGTGGAGGAATTACGAACGATGTGCAGGCGTTTCTGTCCCGGCAAGTGGTCACCTATAACTGGACCGTTGAGCCGGTGGAGATCGAGGATCGGTATCGAATCACGATTGAATCCGTATTTGAGACCGTCGTTCCAGTGCCTGTGGTGATCGTCGAGCCTGGGCTGATCGATCTGGACGAGATCACGGGCAATGAGGCGACCGTTGACGTTAAGATCACAAACAAGGGGTTGCTGGCGGCTCAAGCCGGCCGGATTAGTTTTGGGACGCATCCAAGGTGGGAAGTGAGACCCGTTGTGGAAGATTTGGGCGCGATACCTGCGTCCACCTCGATCACAGTGCCTGTTCGGGTGCGGAGGCTTGCGTCGGCATCAGCGCCCTCGCCTCGTTTGGCGGACACTTCCGACGATGGACCTTGCTCGTTTGGCGGGGCTGTTTATTGGCAATTGGTATGCGGCAATCGAACCAATACCTATTGCGCTGGCATCGCTATTATCAACTCAGCAAAGGGCTGTGGTGGTGGTGGGATTCCTTGGGGTATCGGCGGTGGTGGGCCTGGAAATGGAAGCCCTGGGGCGCCCTATGCCTCTTCAATCAGATTTCAGCGCCCCTTCTTATGTGCGGAGTGTGATGAGGAGACTTTCAAGACTAAATGCCTCGAAGCCGGACTCAGTTTCGATATTGCTGCGTTGAAGTCGACCCTGCTGGAGGCTTTTAACAAAGCGGCTCCACCGGTCATCGAGTTGGTGGACATGAAACTCACGTTCGATGTGAAAGGTTCTATCTGCACTTGCTGTTCCGAGGGAGAGTCGGGGTATCAAGGTTCTATCTCCGCGAACGTCAAAGCCCAGTTTATCGTGCGGTTGGGAGCAAACATCCCGAACCTGCTAAAGGGAATCAAAATTCAGCATGAGACCCTCGGCGAGGTCGAAGTGGAGCTGCGTCCATTTGGCGGAGTCGAGTTTGCTCTTGAGGGCTATGCAACAGGTAAGTGTGAGGCAGAGTGCTTTTTCGGAACCAGGAAGTGCTGTTATCAAGCCGGGATTACCATCTCGGCGACGCCTCAGTTGAGCGCCTCTGCGACGTTCAAGGCCAAGCTCGGTGAGAAAGAGTGCTCCGCAGTTGGGTCGGGGAGCATCTATATCACTTTGAAGGGGAAGGCTCAGGTCTCCAACTGTGAGACAAACGCAACCACTGCCTGCTACGAAGACGTCAAGGCGGGCATCAATGTCAGTGGGTCCATCGGCTGTGATGGGAAGAATTTCTCGATTGCCTACTCCGAAGAAATTACAGTGATGTGCGGCAATTGCCCCGACTCATGCAAGAAGCCCTCCCCTGCGCCTCAAGACATTTCCAACCTAGACCTCTCTCAAGAGTTGGCCAACGCTTTCGAATCCGGATGGGGAATATCAGGAAGACCTAACGGAGTTGCCGAACTCCTTTACAACCGGTTTCCGAATGAATTGGCACCCTCCGACGGCATCTGCGCCCGCGTGAAAATTCGACTGGAGCAGGAGGCCGTCATCGCCCGCGACGCTTTCCGGGGAACTCTGGAGGTGGATAACGACGGACCGACCCGATTGGAGAACGTGGGTGCGGATGTGATCGTTCGAACCGAATCGGGTGTTCTCGTTGACACCAACCTATTCGCCATTCGATTGGAGTCCACCAGCGGTATCTCGGCTGTGGATGGTGCTGGGATTTTGCCCGCGTCCAGCAGTGGTACCGCCCGCTGGCTTATCATTCCCACAGTCGATGCCGCGCCCACCGTTCCAACCCGATTCCTAGTAGGTGGGAGTTTACGATATCGCCAGGATGGTAAGGACGTGATCGTACCACTGGTGGATGTGCCCATCACGGTCCTTCCCAGCCCGCGATTGACTCTCAAGTATTTCCACCAGCGCGATGTGTTCAGTGACGACCCGTTCACACCCGTCATCGAACCCATGGTGCCTTATGGTCTCGCGGTTCTGGTGCAAAATCGCGGATACGGAAATGCCAAACGATTTAGAATCACCTCAGCCCAACCCAAGATCGTAGAGAATGAAAAGGGACTGCTGATCGATTTCAACATCATCGCCACTGAAGTCGCAGGGCAATCGGTTTCGCCCTCGCTGACAGTCAACTTCGGTGACATCGGTGCCGGGCAAAGTGCCATCGGCCGCTGGCTGCTCACCTCCACTCTCCAGGGGCTTTTCATTGATTACAAGGCCACTTGGGAGCATATCGACGGATTCGGGAATGCTCGCCTCTCGCTCATCGATGAAGTGACCATTCACGAGATGCTCCATCAGGTGCAGGCAGACCGCGGTTTCGAGGATGGAAAACCGGACTTCCTAGTGAACCAAGTTGATGATTTCCGCGACCTGCCCGACACTCTGTACCTCAGCGATGGGCGAACCAATCGGGTGGACGTGGTGCTGGAAGGCACACACGACGGACCGGTCACGGCGACGGACCGTCAGGTGGAGATTGAGGCGTTGATGCCTAGCGGTTGGTCCTATCTGCGAATGCCTGATCCAGGGCAGGGGGAGTATCGGCTTGCGAGGGTTTTGCGTCCTGATGGGTCAGCGGTCGCCTTGCTGACCAATGTGTGGACAACCGATCGCACGTTTATAGGGATGGGCAAGCGCCCAATCCGCGAGAACATCCTGCATCTGCTCGATTACAACAGCCCTGGGCGCTACACATTGATTTATGAGCCGGGATCTCTGCTCATCAACGATACCCATGCGCCCATCAGTCAGGTGCAACCGCTGGCGGCCCAGAGCCGTCCGTATTTCCAGGTCGGCTGGAGTGGCAAGGATCAGGGTGAGTTGGGGCAAGCGCTCAGCGGGATCGCCTATTACGACATCTATGTTGCCGAGAACGATCGGCCGTTTATCCCCTGGCTTACGAATTCCACGCTGGTGAGCTCAACCTACATCGGGAAGTTTGGATCTCGTTACGCCTTCTACTCAGTGGCGACGGACGCCAATGGCAACCGCGAAGGTGCGCCGGGTGCCCCAGATGCTGAAACCGTGGTGAGCATCACCAATCGTCCGCCCACAATCTCAATCCCTTCCACAGTCGTGATCAACGAGGGCGAATTCCTTTCGGTGCCTTACGAGGTGTCAGACCCGGACAACAATCAGTTGCCGGGCATCAACACCGAAGGTCCGGTGCCTCCTGGACTTCGAATCGATAGCAGCATCAGTCGGCTGGTATGGCAGACCAGCGAAGCGCATGGTCCGAGCTCAAATACCATCCGCTTGATTGTGAGAGATAATGACTTCGACAGCCTCTCCGCCACGGGTGCCATCACGGTGATTGTTCGGGAGATCAACTCCGCACCCACACTCGCCGCGATTCGCGATTACACCATCAACGAGGGTCAACTGCTAACCATCAACACGTTGGGTGCGGATGGGGATGTTCCTTCCCAGATCTTGCGCTATCGACTTGGGGTTGGCGCGCCCGCTAATGCAGGCCTGGATGAACGTACGGGAGCGTTTCAATGGCGTCCGACTCAGATCCAAGGGGGACGAACCAATGCCTTCACCTTCCTCCTTAGCGATGACGGGATTCCTAGCCTGACCGCAACGCAGCGGTTCAAGGTTATTGTCCGAGATAGCCAGGGTGATTTTGCGTTGAACCTAGGGTCCACAGAGCTGTTCGTCGGCGAAACGGGCCGCATTGGAATCGGGCTGGAAACTCCGACACCACTCCTGAGTTCCACGTTCGCCACATCCTACGACACGGAGCGACTTGAGGATATCCGATTAGTGGACCTTGCAGGGAACGTTTTGGCCTCCTCGATTGTTCCTGGAGCCTCCAATACCCTCCTGCTCAGCTTCTCTGCCTTTCCTGATAGCCCGTTTGTGGGTAAGCAGGTGTTAGGCGCGCTTCAGATGCGCGCCTTCCCTGATGCGCAATCGGGAATCGCGCGATTTGGAGTGGGTGCCGCTTCAGCGTTCACCTTGGACCAACAGTTCCTGCCCCGGCCGAGTGTGACCGCCGGAAGAGTCGTGGTCGTGAATGAAGCGCCAGTGCTTGAGGCTTTGCTCTCGAGCAATCTCACGCGACGTCTGGTGCTGCACGGACACCCGGGACGCCTGTATCACATCGAGGCAGCTGATGGCTCCCTGGTGTCAGCGGTCTGGTCTCGTGTGGATTCCATTCGACTGACATCGCGTTCGCAGGTCCTTCCAGCGCATCCGCACTTGGAGAAAACCCAATGGTTCAGAGCCGTGCAAGATGAGAGCCTGACGCTTGGCGCTTCATGGACAGGCAGCCCAGGTAGCAGTTGGGTGCTTAGCATTGAGCCTGTGCGGCCCGGAAGCCGCTATGTTATTCAAGCCTCGCGTGACTTCGCTGTGTGGGTGAACCAGCAAACGAATGCTGCCACCACACCTGTGCTCAAAGTTACCAACGCGATTCCTAGGTCCGCGGGTCATCAATTCTTCAGGGCCCTGGAGATTCCATGAGGCCAGCAGTTACCTCAGCTCCTACAGGGGAGATGGGGCGGCGACGGATGACCGGTCGGCTGTCTTGCGGGCTAACCCCTCGCCGGTGACCGACAAACTGGGGGCCTCGGTTGCCGCATATGAACCGGTCATTGACGGGTCAAAATAGTGAGGGTATGTTGAGCGCATGGTAGCTACCACCGTAATCGCTGCGTCGGAGGCCAAAGCAAAGTTTTCGGAGTTGCTCGAACGTACCCGCAGGGGGGAAGGCTTTGCCATCACTCTTCACGGTGAGGAGGTCGCCAAGCTTGTTCCAGCTCGACGCTCTAGTCTGGAGGATGTGCAAAAGGCCATCGCAGCCATGAAGGCAAAGCGAAACGTCCTGAATCCCCAAGGGATGCCGAAGCTGAGTGTGAAGGAACTTATCGCAGAGGGGCGGCGATGAGTTTCGTTGCGGACTGTTCCGTCGCCATGGCCTGGGTTCTGAAGGATGAGGCGACGCCCGCGACCGATCAAATCCTGGATCTGCTTGGGATCGGCGCGACCGCATATGTGCCTTCGCTCTGGCGTTGGGAGATCAGTAACTTTCTCCTGTGTGCCGAACGGAGGAAACGCGTGACGAAAGCGGAGGCTCATGCGCATCTCGCTCATCTGAACGCATTGCCGATCGAGTTCGATGAAACGTGCCAGACTCAAGCTTGGAATACGACACACACCCTGGCCCAGCGGCACAAGTTGACGAGTTACGATGCGGCGTACCTGGAACTGGCCGTGCGTCGGGGATTACCCTTGGCATCCCTCGATACCGCTCTCCGCGCTGCTGCCAAGTCCGAGAAGGTAGCCGTCCTGCCTGAGATGTGCCCTCGGCCCGGCTCTGTGTGAGTATTCCATTTTCCGGCTGTCCCTAGCCGTCATCTGTGAAAATCTCGCCGCCCATCTGTGGATAACAATTCCCCGGGTCTGGGACAAAGACATGTGATCCACAGATGGGGTTGCTTGAGAGCTCACTTCTTGCGATGGTTCCACCCAATGAAACTCTGCATTGTCACTTGGGCTCTGATCTGCCTCGCGGCAGGGGCCGGTGCAGAGTCAAATTCGTGGTGGGCTGCGCGTCCTCTGCAGCCCTTTCCAGTGCCTTCGATTCGTGGGACGAGCCGTGCACCTAATCCAGTCGACGCCTTCCTACGAACTGCTTCGGCCGAACGCGGTCTCGAAGCAAGCCCGGAGGCGGATCGTCGCACTCTGATTCGTCGGCTCAGCTTCGATTTGATCGGGCTTCCTCCCTCCCCGGAGCAGTCGCGGGCTTTCGTGTCTGATCCGTCGCCTCAGGCGTATGAACGCCTCGTGGACAGCATCCTGAGCAGCCCCCGCTATGGAGAACGCTGGGCGCGCCATTGGATGGACGCGGTGCATTTTGCGGAGACACATGGCCATGATCAGGATCGGATTCGCCCAAACGCCTGGCCCTACCGTGATTATCTCATCGCCTCCTTTAACGCCGACAAACCCTACTCCCGGTTCGTGCAGGAGCAGGTCGCCGGCGATGTCTTGTTTCCGGGGGAGCCGGAGGTCGTGGTTGCCATGGGCTTCTTGGCAGCGGGCCCCTGGGATGAGAGCACCTTGCGTGACATCCGTGAGGATACGGTCGATCGGCAGGTGGGACGCTACATCGATCGGGACGACATGGTGACAACCGTCATGCAGACGTTTACCAGCAGCACCGTCCAATGTGCGCGCTGCCATGACCACAAGTTCGATCCGATCTCGCAGCGGGACTACTACTCGTTGCAGGCGGTGTTCGCTGGGGTGGACCGCGCCAATCGTCCTTACGACGCCGACCCGGTGGTGGCACGCAAGCGCCAGCAACACCGGGTTCAATTGGATGCAGTGACTCGCCGGGACCCAGGCTTTCTGCTGTCCAAGGAACGTTCGGATCTAATTGCGTCCTGGGAGCAGGAGATCAGGGAACGGCCGGTGGCCTGGCAGGTCATCGATCCGGAGGTCTTCTTGTCCGCCGCCGGTGCCACTTTGACCAAACAGCCGGACGGCTCGGTTCTGGCCAGTGGAAAACATGGTCCGACAGATACCTATACCATTACCGCCCCGTCACCCCTACGACGCATCACCGCGGTTCAACTCGAGGTTCTGAGTGACCCCAGCTTGCCACAGAGCGGACCGGGGCGAGAACCCAATGGCAATTTACACCTCTCCGAGTTCCTCCTGCATTGTTTCGATGTCGGCTCGCCGACTGGACGTCTGGTACGAGTTGTGAACGCCTCGGCTGACTACAGCCAGACCGACTGGACCGTATCGCGGACACTCGACGGCAATGAGAAGACGGCCTGGGGCATTCATCCAAAGGTTGGGCAACCCCATCGAGCTGTCTTTGAGCTGGCCGAGCCGCTGACCGTTGCTCCGACCTCGCGGCTCGCCTTCACCCTCCAGCAGCTTCATGGAGGCCATTGCATCGGACGTCCTCGGCTTTCGGTCACCGACGCGGCCCCTTCTCTTACAGTGGCCATTTCCGATGAGATTCGGGCGGTCTTGTCGGTTCAGAGCGATGATCGAACCCAGGAGCAAAGGCTGGCCCTTGCCTCCTGGTTCGTCACGGACCTTTTGGACCGGGTCTCCCTTGAGCTACCACCCGCCTCCTACGTCTATGCTGCGGCCAGCGATTTCCCGCCAGACGGATCCCACAAGCCATCTGGCGGCCCGCGTCCTGTCCATGTGCTCCGCCGGGGTGACATCGGGAAACCCGATGGGTTGGCGGAACCTGGCACGCTGAGCTGCGTCCCTGAGCTCCCCTCGCGTTTTCAAGGTCTTTCCCCCACGGATGAGGCTGGACGCCGAGCCGCACTGGCCCGATGGCTTACGGACCAGAACAATCCCTTCCTCTGGAGGTCGATAGTCAATCGCGCCTGGCATCATCATTTTGGCCGTGGCTTGGTAGATACCTTGAACGACTTTGGCCAGATGGGGAGCAAGCCCAGTCATCCTGAGCTTCTGGATTGGCTCGCCCTCTGGTTTCGCGATGAGGCCAAAGGTTCACTGAAGCAGCTTCATCGATTGATCGTGACGACGGAAGTATATCGTCAGAAGTCAACCTTCGCCCCGACCTCGAACGCAACGGTTCTGGCCGCACGCACGCTGGACAGCGACAATCGCTACCTTTCGCGAATGAGTCGGCATCGGTTGGACGCGGAGCAAGTGCGCGACGCTTTGCTGCAGTGTTCTGGCCGTTTGGATTTGCGTATGGGGGGTCCCAGCGATCAGCAGTTTGATTTGAAACCGGGTATCCATGTCACCCCTTTGGTCGATTACAGCCGTTTCGACATGGATCATGACTTAGGGCGTCGTCGGGGGATCTATCGCTTCTTGTTCCGCACCCTCCCGGATCCTTTCATGGACGCTCTCGACTGTCCTGCGGGTGACCAATTGGTTCCCGTGCGAACGGCGTCCGTCACGGTTCAGCAGGCGCTGGCTTTGTGGAATAATGCGTTTGCGGCGAAGCAAGCGGAGCATTTGGGAGAACGTCTCCAGCGGGAGCGGACGGAACGGGACGAACAGGTTGTGTATGCCTTCCAACTCCTCCTCAACCGAGACCCTTCGGCTGAGGAGCGGGCCGAGTTTGTGCGCTATGCTAGGCAGCATGGACTGGCGAATCTGGCTCGCGTCCTTATCAATAGCAACGAGTTCATGTTCGTCGACTGACCCTGTCATGAGCCCTGATGAACTACGTCTCTCCCGGCAGGCTGCAGATACCCGTCGGGAGTTCCTTGGTCGGCTTGCTGGTGGGTTCGGGACGGTTGCTTTGAGTCAGCTCTTGGCGGCCGAAGGAGCTCTGGCGGCGGATTTGGGGCCAGCGGTTGCGCTCCCGAGCGGGACGCTTCCGCATCATCCGGCCAAGGCGCGCCGTGTCATTCAGCTGTTCATGAATGGCGGGGCAAGTCAGATGGATCTCTTCGACTACAAACCTGTGTTGTTTAAGAAGGCGGGAGAGGCGTTTGACCCCGGGGCAGGGGTGCACGTCGAAGCTCCCACCAGCGAGCCTGGCAAGATCTTGAAGCCGCCTTTCGAGTTTCGTCAGCACGGTCAGTCTGGACGCTGGGTGAGCAGCCTGTTGCCCCATCTCAGTGGATGCGTGGACGACTTGGCCTTCCTCATGTCCATGGTTTCCAAGACCAACGTTCATGGGCCGGCGAGCTATTTGATGAACACGGGTTTTCTGCTGCCCGGCTTCCCGTCGTTTGGTGCCTGGACCAGCTACGCCCTGGGCCGCATCGCCGACAATCTACCTTCTTTCGTGGTGCTGCCTGATACCCGGGGGCTTCCCTATAACCAGAAGGGGAATTTCAGCAGTGGTTTCCTGCCGACACAGCATCAGGGCACTGTCATCCAAGCATCCGCTCCGATCCCGATGACAGATCTGGCCCCCCCCACCTCGGTTTCTTACATCACCTCTGAAGGAAGCCGCGAGGGTCTATCCCTCTTGGGTAGGTTCAATCGTGCCCACTGGCAGGTGCGGGATCAGGACAGCCTGCTGGACGCCCGAATCCGAGCCTACGAGTTGGCGGCCAGGATGCAGCTCAGCGCCCCGGAGGCGTTCGATATCCGCGGTGAGAGCGAGGCCACCCGAAAGATGTATGGATTGGACGACAAGGTTACAGAGGACTTCGGCCGTCGATGCCTGATCGCACGAAGACTGATCGAGCGCGGAGTACGTTTTGTCCAAGTCTGGAGCGGTGCGGGAGGCCCGACGGCAAACTGGGACAACCATTCCAATATCTCGAAGGAGCTGCCTTCGGTCTGTTCAGCGACCGATAAGCCTTCCGCGGCCTTGTTGAGGGATCTGCAGGCGCGCGGGCTGATGGAGGACACCCTCCTTCTCTGGAACACAGAGTTCGGGCGGATGCCCTTCAGCCAGTCGAGCGAAGGGCGGGATCATAACGGCGGCACCTTCGTGGGATGGATGGCAGGGGCGGGGGTGCGCGGGGGCGCATCCTATGGTGAGAGCGACGATTGGTCCTGGAAAGCGGCCCGGTCGGCCACCACCAGCTACGATTTCCACGCCACTGCCTTGCATCTCCTGGGTATCCAGCACGAGACGCTGACTTTCAAGAGCGGTGGAGCCAACCGTCGCCTCACGGACGTGCATGGCCATGTGATCCACGATGTGCTGAGCTAACGGTAGCGTGTCCTGTTCATTAGCCTAGAAACGCGCGTTGCCCGGCACCGATGTCACGCAAGAACTTGCCGAGGATGGCAGTCCTCAACCCTCGCCGTATGACCTTCCGGATACGCCTTCCGCCGTCGCGAGCCTGTAAAGGCTGGTCGATTCTCTCTGAGCGCGGCGGGGTGAAGGAGGGAGATGCAATCTCTTTCCCATTTCTGGTGACTCCGGGCCGGGATGCTGGGAGTGTGCACCCGAATATGAACACGCTCCTGAATCAGCTGACTCTTCTTTCCGGAAAAGCGGAGATTCTTTTCATTGGACTCGGTGTCCTCCTTCTCCTCGTCGTGCTCGCCGTCGTTTCCAGCTTCGGAATGATCTATGTCCGCGCCTTGTCGTCCGGGGCGAAGGTGACCCTCACCGAGCTGATTGCCCTGCGTTTGCGGCGTGTTCCGGTGGGTCTAATTGTCGACAATCGCATCACCGCCGTCCGGTCGGGTTTGCTGTTAAGCATCGACGATCTGTCCACCCACTTCATGGCTGGCGGAAATGTGCCCATGGTCGTGTTGGCGCTGATTGCTGCCAGAAAAGCAGGAATCCCCCTCAGCTTCGATCGGGCCTGTGCCATCGATCTGGCCACCAAGGGCACCGGTAAGACTCTGCTCGAAGCCGTGCGGACTTCCATCAACCCGCGGGTCATCGACTGCCCGGCTTCCAACGATGAGAAGCTGAGCATCACGGGGGTGGCGAAAGATGGGATCGTCATCCGCGCTCGCGTTCGCGTCACGGTGCGAACCAATCTCGACCGATTTGTGGGGGGAGCTACCGAGGAAACGATCGTTGCTCGCGTGGGCGAGGGGATTGTCAGTACGATCGGTTCTTCGGCCACCTACAAGGATGTGCTTCAGGATCCGAAGCGAATCTCCAAGACCGTGCTTGAGAAAGGGCTCGATGCGAATACTGCATTCGAGATTCTTTCTTTGGATATCGCGGACTTGGTGGTGGGCGAGAATATTGGCGCCAAGCTACAGGCCGAGCAGGCAGAGGCCAACAAACTTATCGCGCAGGCCCAGGCTGAGATCAGGCGCGCTGCCGCGGTGGCGGTGGAGCAGGAAATGACGGCGCGAGTCGCTGAGATGCGTGCACGCGTTGTTGAGGCGGAGGTCGAAGTGCCGCTCGGTCTTGCGGCTGCGTTCCGTGCCGGTCGCTTGGGGCATCAAGGCTGATGCTCTCAAGTCGTCCGCACTCACTTTGCTGGCTTGCGAGCCAGCCTCAAACGGCTGTCCACCCTTCCAAAATGTCTATTCTTAAAAGGGCACTCCAGCCCTTCGTTTGGTTGGGAATGGAGATCATCCGGCTTCCCCGTAGCTTGGCTGCACTGCTGAAGAATCGGCGCAGAGCCCAGTTGCGTCGAGGGCGTGAGGCAGAGCGCCTGGATCGGATACGAAACCCGTCCAAATACCTGGGGCATTGAGAAAACGGTGAGCTACATTTGGGGTCTAGCGAAGTTCGAAGGAATGGCTCGGCTTCCCCATCGTCCTCAGCTAGGATAGGGGACCAAGCACACGTCACAACGCACTATGAACATTACCCTCTATGGAGCCGCTGGCGATGTCACCGGCTCGGCCTATCTTGTCGACACAGCGCGCGCGCGCGTGCTCGTCGATTTCGGAATGTTTCAAGGGGGCAAGGGGATTGAAGTCAAAAATGTTCTACCTTCGGGGCTGGAACCTAAGCGACTGAACGCGGTCCTACTCACCCACGCGCATCTGGATCACTGCGGTCGATTGCCCCTCCTGGTGAGAGGGGGTTACGAGGGTCCCATCGTTTCAACGAAGGCGACCGTGGATCTAGCGGGGCTCATTTTGCGCGATTCAGCCAAGGTCCAATTGAGCGACGCCGAGCGCTGGAATCGCAAGCGTGAACGATCGGGCAAGCCGCCCATGGAGCCCCTCTACACCGCCGAGGACGTGGAAAAGACCTTGGGGCGTTTTCGGGCCATCGAACTGAACGACATCATTCCTGTCGCCGAGGGCGTTACCGCGCGTTTCGTCGAGGCTGGACACATGTTGGGCTCGGCGAGCATCGAATTGACAGTAGAGGAGCTGGGGAAAAAGAAGGTTGTCGTCTTTTCCGGCGACCTTGGCCCCTCCGGCATGGCGATTATTCGAGATGCCCAGCTGTTGGAGAGTGCCGACGCGGTCTTCCTAGAATCGACCTACGGCGATCGTGATCATAAACCGTTGCAGGAGACTCTGGCCGAATTCCGCAAGATCATCGAGCACGCGGTGCAGAGGAAGGCGCGTATTCTTGTGCCGGCCTTCGCGGTAGGACGCACGCAACAGATTCTCTACCACCTGGACGAGCTGTTTTGCGCAGGCACAGTCAAACCATTCCCCGTCTACATCGATAGCCCGATGGCGATCGAAGCCACGAAGATCTACCAGAAGCATCCGGATCTTTTCGACGAAGAATCGCGTGACATGCGGCGGGCCTGTTCGATCGCGGCGCAGCATGATCACGTGAAGCCCACGCCTACGGCGGAGGATTCCATGAAGCTGAACGAGGCTCCCGGGCCCTGCCTGATTATGGCCGGGTCTGGTATGTGCAATGCCGGGCGCATCCTGCACCACCTCAAGCATGGGCTCTGGAAGCGGGATACCAGCGTGATCATTGTGGGCTACCAAGGAGAGGGGACCTTGGGGAGGCAGTTGGTGGATCGAGCCGAAGAAGTGAGAATCTTCGGCGAGACCATTGCCGTGAAGGCCCAGATACACACGCTCAACGGTTTCAGCGCCCACGCCGGACAGACAGAGTTGCTCGAGTGGTTTCGACCTCTGGCTCGATCGAAGCCCAAGGTGATTCTCACGCATGGCGAATCGCGAGGAAGAGAGCCTCTGGCTGCGTGTATAGCGAAGCGAGATGGACTTACGCCTGTCCTGCCTATTCAAGGGGATGTGATCACGGTCTAGCAGGCCGTAGGCCTGCTAGAATCAAAATCCGGCTGCCGGATTTTAGAGAGACTCCATCGGACGTTTCAGGAACGGCCATTTTCAGACATCCTGACCTCGTGCGAGAGCACGCAGGCAGGAGTGGAACGAGGATGCGCCAAAGCTCAGGCCGTTTTCTGGCTTTCTCTTCACGGAAACCTTCAGCGCATCGGTTCCCTTTTCGTAGGAAAATATATCTAGGTTCAATTAGTCCCTCGGCGGGGAACGGCGCGACGCCTTTTTGTCGGCGTGATGTGATTTATCGGCGAGCATTCTGAGTTTGGCGCCACGGGAACGCTTTCGTTTCTGTCGACGTGCTTTCTCACTGGCAGCACGTTGTGCCGCCTTCAGATCGTTCTTGGCTGTTTCGAGTTTGTCCAAGAGGAGGCGTCGGGCGATCAGGCGATTCTGCCCTTGCTGCCGGGTATCCTGGCATTTGACCTGAACCCCTGTGGGTCGATGGACGAGCATGACGCAGGTTGCAACCTTATTGACGTTCTGGCCGCCGTGTCCCCCTGAGCGAACGAACGACTCCTCGATGTCCGACTCACGCACACCCAATGAGGCCATGCGGGTGGCGAGTTGTTGTTCTTTATCGACGCAGATCGGAAGCGCGCTCATCGGTTCCAGTGTAACCGGTTGAAACGAAAGGTGCAACGGTGCGCCTTCACGAGCGTCTTTAGGTTTGATTAGAGCTGAGGGGCGTTGCTCCCGTAGGAGCGACACGACAACGACGCTTTCCCTTCCCTGCGAGTGTCTCACGCGAAACACTTCCGCCGCTAGGCACTTGTAGAGCGCTCCCTTCAAGCCTAGGCTCCTAGCCACAGATGCTTACCGCTGAAAGCCGTCGCCTAGACTTTCCAGGCCTAGGTTCTATGGCCTACTTCAACACCGCTGCCGAGAGCATTCCCCCGCAGGCCGTGGGGGAAGCGATTCAGGAGTATTGGCAGGACAAGCTCTGCGGGATGAAGGGGCGCGAGGGGCATTTTGCCCGATTGGAAGCATGCCGCGAGATCAGCGCCCGCTTCCTCGGGTTCCGCTCTGAGGATGTGTCCTTTTGCTCGTGCAGCTCTGAAGCGTATAATCTGTTGGCTACCGCTCTTCAGCTCGGGCCTGAGGACGAAGTGGTGATCACCGACTTGGATTTTCCGGCCGGAGCTACTCCCTGGCTGCGAGCGTCCCGTCCCCCCCAGCTCCGGCTTTGGGAAGCCTCAGGTGGAGCGCTCCATCTTGACGCTCTGCTTCCGCTGCTCACGGAGCGCACACGGCTCGTCCAGGTATCGTTGGTCAGCTTCTACAATGGATTTCGAATCCCCTGGCCCTCCCTTCGTGACACCGTGCGGAAACATGCGCCTCAGGCGATGCTTTCGGTGGATTTGACGCAGGCCTTGGGCCGCGTTGAACTCGACTGCTCGGACGCCGACATTCTCATTTCCAGCACTCACAAGTGGACTCTCGGGATTCATGGCGGCTGCATCGTCGGCGTGCCTCAGCGTCAGGCGTCCCGACTGACAACACACGCGGGCGGCTGGATGCATCTGACCAACGCCTTCGATGCCGACCGTTTCCAGAGGGCGGACGTCAAACAAGGAGCCGCCAGTTTTTCGGTGGGCATGCCGAACTTTGTAGCGCTCTACGCGCTGAATGCGTCGTTGCGCTACCTGGACGCGGTGGGTGTTGCCGCCATCTCCCGCCACGCGGACCCCCTCGTCGCGCGGGTTCGTCAGGGCTTGTTGGAACTCGGTTTGGAGCCCATGGCGCCGGGGCAGCCGGATCTTCCCACCGGCATCGTCGCCTTCCGTCATCCCCGCTCCGCGGAGATCTACGCAGCGCTGGAGCAGGAACGAATCCATGTCATGCATCATGCCGGACGCATCCGCATTGCGGTGCATGGTTACAACTCTTTTGAGGATGTCGCCCGGCTATTGGAAGGTTTGAGGCGCAGCTGTCATTGAGCGGGTGCTTAGTGTGGCGTGGTCGTAATCCAGTGAGCCGAACCTGAAGAGGAGGTCAGACGACCTTAGCTGAAGAAAACCTTATCAGCTGTTCCGCGAAGGATGAAATCCTTCTCTTGGCTCGAGAGGAACTCCAAGCGATCTCGGATCAAGGCAATCGACTCGGCGTAGCTGTGCCCAGGCTCCACCTGATACGGGCAATCACTGGCCCACATCAGTCGCTGGGCTCCGAACGTATCGCGAAGATGGCGGATCATCGGTGCCAGATCGGTGTACGGCGGCTTCTTTTTTCCCAGTGCGTAGAAGGCGGATAGCTTCACATAGGTATGTCGATGCCGGGCCAATCGGCAGAGGGCGTCCGCCTCTTCCTGGCGCATGCGGCCGTCGGTGCCGATCCTGGCGAAGTGATCGATGACCACCCGCGTCCGTGGATAGCGCTGGCACATTCGATCCAACGCAGGCAGGGCCGCCGCATTGATAAGCGGGCAGAGAGCAAGGCCCTGGTCCGCACCAGACGCCCACAAGCGTGCCATCCCTGCGGAGTCCATCCAGACGGCGACCCCCTTCGGCCCGGGATGGATGCGAAAGCCCCGCACCCCGGCGGTCCGTAGCGTGCGAACCATTCCCGAAAGTTCCGGGGCATGCTCGTCCACCACGGCCACTCCTGAAAACACCCCGGGAAAACGGCGCATAGACTCTAACATGTAGCGATTGTCCACCCCGTAGAAACTCATCTGAATCAAGACCGCCCGCCGAATCCCGCTGGGGTGTGCGTGTGCGAGGAATTGCTCGGGCGTGAAGCTGGCGGGTTGCATGTCATCCACCCTGTAGGGAGGGTGGATGGGGTAACGTTCGAGGTCGGACGTCCAGACATGCACGTGAGCATCAATGAGGCCCTTCGCTTGGTCGCGGTGGGTCGTGCGGCATCCTGAAATCAGTCCGGCGGCTCCAAGGGCTAGACCGGCGAGGACGCGCCGACGGGAGTGAGGCTGGGACGTCAGGGAGAGGGCAGGAGGCGTGTTCATGGGGGGCAGAGGGATCGGACACAGGCTATTCGAATCGCTGAATGAAGGACCGGTAAAACTCGTGGGCCACGAGCACCTGCTCGATCTCCACGTATTCATCCGCCGCGTGGGCCTGGTCGATGCTCCCCGGACCAAAGAGCAGGCTTGGCACGCCTTGCCGCGAAAGCTTGCTGGCATCGCTTCCGAAGGGGACTCCTGCAGGGTCGCCGTTCAGCCCCAGTTGACGCAGGACCTGGCCTGCCAACTGCACCGCTCCATGGTTCGCCGGGGTGTCCAACGCTTCGTCGATTAACAAGGGAGGCTCCATAAAGGCGTTAAAGCCTGGGTTAAGCGCGGCGAGCCTGTCGATCAGACGCTGAGAGTGCGACAGGACATCGGTTACCGTTTCCCCAGGCAGTAGACGCCGATCGATCTCTATCACGCAGGCGTCTGGCACCATGTTAACCTGGACGCCCCCGTGTATCACGCCTACGGAAAGCGTGGCGGGGCCAAGGAGGGGATGGGGTGCGGCTCTCAGCCTCGGCTGATCCTCCTCGAGAGCGAGAACCAGTCGTGCCATCTGCGTGATCGCATTGACTCCCAGGTGGGGTTTGGAGCTGTGCGCACTGCGTCCGCGAACGCGGATACGCCATCGGAGAACACCCTTGCTTGCAACCACCATCCGTAATTCGGTGGGCTCAGCTACCAGCGCGGCGTGTCCCGCCAGTCCTTCGCAGAGTCTGACCACACCGCGGTAGGAAAACTCCTCATCCACGACCGCCGCCAACCAGATCTCGCAGGGCGGGGTGGTCCCGTCCGCTTTAAGTGCAGCCAGGGCGTGCATCATGCCAGCCAATCCGGCCTTGGTATCACAGGACCCGCGGCCGTAAAGGCGTCCCTGTTCGATGCGAGGCTCGAACGGGGGGATCGTCATCCCTTTGACCGACACCGTGTCCATGTGAGCTTCCAGAAGCACGCGTCGGGAGGGGTTACGACCTGGGAGGCGGGCGATGAGATTCGATCGCCCGGGAAAGACCTCCTGCGTCCAGGTTTCGACTCCTCGCTGGCCAAAGAAGTTCTGGAGGTAGTGGAGGACGGCGGCCTCGGAGACCCCGCCATCGTAGGCGGGGTTGACGCTGTTGATGCTCACCAGATCGGCGAGAGTCGAATAGATGAGTTGGGAAGTCACACGCATCAATGCGCCGTACGCTAGCAGAGGTCCGTGTATAGAAAATGAATTTTTCCGGTTGCC
>CAMAVD010000080.1 GCA_945861575.1 Akkermansia muciniphila | reverse complement strand
CAATTTTGTTTGTAACAGGTCACTGCGGTAATTGGGAATTATTGGGATTCGTTCTCGCGCTTCTTGGATTCAGAATGAGCGCGCTCGCTCGGCCTCTTGATAATGCCCCTTCAGAGAGGAAGGAGACGGCTTCGAGCGGTGGACCTTCCGCAAAAAGGCTGATGTTCTTGGCGTTCGGTGTGGGGGTCTCCAGGTAGGCGCGGATCCGGGAGCTTCCGATCTCGCCATAGGCCACATCCAGCGCCTGGGCGCCATACTCATACTCAGAAGCCACCGTCTGATCCGGTCGCACCAATGCAAGATAGCCACCTTCCTTCTTCAGCTTGAAGTTTGTGTGCAACTGCCCATTCGTAGAGCTCCGATCCTTTCCAGAAGCGAAGATCAGTCGGAACTTGTTGGTGGAAAGAATCAGCGTTGGAACGGGCCACTTGGTAAGATTGGTCCTGGTATCCGTAAGAAAATAGCCGGCGAGAACATTCGTGGAACCGCCGTTGTAGAGCTCAAGCCAATCGCTGGGCGCAGCGTCCTCATCCTCCAGGGACTGGCCATTATTCGCCACAAACTCGGAGATAATGACCCCTCCAGTGGCGATCGTCGCAGCAGGTGTGGTCGTCACCGAGAGACTGTCGAGGAAGATGTCTTGCGATTCCGAGTCGCCGGTGCGCGCAAGAAGCCCAAAGGAGTCTCCAATCTGCGGAACAAAACCCGGCACGGGGAGATTGTCCACCACGCTCGCATTGTTGTAGGCAATGTCCAGGCCCTGGGCGTCCCATTTTATGGACACGGATCTCAGGGTATTGTCATAAATAAACGTTCGGGGAAAAGAGACCAGCTTGTTCCGGTTCGCAAAGACTGCGATCTCCCCCTGGGTCTCCCCGGCCGCCGTATCCAGGACCGTCCGAAAGGAGACAACCAGTCCCTGTGTCAGCGGAAAGCCGAGCTCTCCATCCCCATCGGAAGCAGGTAAATCTCCAAAATTGACCGACCACCCTCGGCCTGGTTTTCCTGCCGCATTCATTCTTACTGCACAGCTGAAAGCGAAGGAAGTGATGTCTTGAGACGGATCCAGATCCGGAAGTTTGAACGCTGTAACCGTCCCGAATTCTGCGTCTTTGGTCAGCCTCAGCATCGAGGTCTGCACAGACGCGATCCGCTGCGTCCCCACATAGCCGGGAGTCCCGCTAGACAGAGTCGATCCATCATTCCAAGTCCCCACACCAGGCACTGCATTGCTGGGGTAGTTGAAAGACTGGGCTCCGTATTTGCCGGCGTGCAGGGCGATCTCAGCCCCGAAGAGCAGCGTCGCACAGAGCAAAAGCGAAAACATCCGGTGTTGAGGTCCAGAGCAACTACGACTCGGATTCATAATACGTATTCAGGGGCAGACAGCCCCGACAATTGCAAAATGAGCGACTTCAATCAATGACCGAATAGCCACCATGACAAGAACATCTCCTGCCGCAGGCGTCGAACAGACTATTTGGGGCGAATCCACCAAAGGATGCCCCAGTCAACGCCTCACCTCTCTCCATCGGCTACCGCCCGGGATGCTTCAGTCAGGAACCACACGGTGAGGAATCACTCGTTGGCTGGACAGACAACCAAACGTCTCATCGAAAGAGCCAGGAAGAAAGGGCGGTCAGCGCGGGCGCAATGACCAGACAAGGCAAATAGTCCGTCACACGGATCCGACGAATCTGGATGATCTGTAAGGCCAAGGCACAGAGCAGCATCCCACTGGTGGCCAGGATGATCGGGACCAGTCCATGCTGATTCAGCCATGGGGCTAGGAGCCGGAACCCAAGGGTCAGAGAGCCATGCCAAGCCACCACGGGTACAAGAACCACCAGAACCCTGAGGCCGAAAATACCTGCGAAAGACATTGCTCCCAGCGTATCGACGCAGGTCTTCACCGCAAAGCTACGCCAATCACCTATCAAACCCTCCTGCAAGGCTCCCAAGAGTGAAATCGGGGCGACGCAGAACAAAATCACTGCGGTAAGAAAACCATCCTGAAACCGAGCCCGCCCCGTCCGGACAGCCTCCTCCATCAGGTGCGTCGCATAGCTCCCAAGTCGATTCGAGCCCTTCTGCAAACCGAGGAGATATCCCGTCAGACTGCCTAGACTGAGCGAGACCATCACGATCAGCGTCTGCCGGGTCACGCCCCAAAAGCCCCCGCCGAGGTGCGTCCAAAAGAGATGCAATCCGGCCAGCAGCGTCACCATGGCGAGCCCTGTGCGCCAGGTATCCTGAGTGGTGGCGGAGGGAGTCTTGCGCCAGACGAAAAACACGGCTATTCCCCCGAGAATCCCCACGGCATTCATCAGCGTTCCCAGCAAAATCATATTCGTCTTCCAGTGCAGCAACTCAAGCGGATCGACTTCACAAACTTCAACCAATCTAGACAATCTCGGTAGGGCATTTGGGAATGGCGTCCAAAAAAGCTTGGCCGTAGCGCTTCACCAGCACTCGATTGTCCAGCACCACAATAATTCCCTTATCGGATTTGGAACGGATCAGTCGACCCACACCTTGTCGAAACTTGAGGATAGCCTCAGGCAAGGAGAATTCGAAGAACGCATTGCCTCCGCGCGCCTCGATGGCTTCGATGCGGGCCTCAATCAAGGGATGATCGGGCACGGCGAAGGGAAGGCGGGTGATAATCACGTTCGAGAGTGACTCTCCCTGCACATCCACACCGGTCCAAAAGCTATCAGTGCCAAAGAGCACTGAGTCGACGTCGGCCTTGAATTTCTCCAGCATCGCAGACCTCGGTGTCCCGGTCCCTTGCACATGACACTCCAAGCCCATCGAATCGAAAAAGGGACGCATCCGCTCCCCCATCTCACGCATGAGGCGGCTATTGGTAAACAGAACGATCGCCTTGCCATGTGTCAGTTTGACAAAATGTTCGATCCAGTGAGCCAACGCATCCTGGTACCCCGATTCCCTGGGGTCCGGCATCTTCGCAGCAACATAGACCCTCATCTGGCTGGCGTAGTCGAACGGAGAGCCCACCTGAAGGAGCCGAGAGGATTCCCCCCCCACCCTGCCGGCGAAGTAACTCAGGGGTGAATTCGCCACCTGGCGGCTCTTGCCAGTCCTCCTCGGAGGATCGTCCGACGCCGCAGTCGCCTTGGGGCCGAGAGACCCCGAGATCCCCAGCGTGGCACTGGTCATGACGACCGAGGTTCCACTTTCGAAAAGGCGCTGCCTCAGAAAGGCGGCCACATCGATGGGCGCCGCGTTGAGAGTAACGTTCGTCTGCTGGCGGCCCGACCGCTCCACCCAGTAAACATGTTGCTCGGCGGACTGTCCGAGGAAGACGCGAACTTCCTCCCGCATCTCTCCGATGCGACGATTGCATTCGAGCAGCTCCTGTCCCACCTCGGCGTCGGGGGAGGTGGCGATCAAATGCGTGATCCCCTCCTGAAGCCGAGCCATCTCGGGCGTCAGCACGTCCTCCACCAGGTCCGGGAGGCGAACTCGGAGCTCAGACCAGCGTGGGCGGCGATGCGGCTGAACCCCCACCCCCTCGGCAACGAGGCTTTCCCGGGCAGCGGCCTTGTCCGACATCTCATCGCAGGCATTCTCCACGCGTTGAAAAAAATCATCCGCCTGATCGAGAACGCGGGTTACTTGGCTGGTGGCCTGCCCCGCCATGAGGGTTCGCAGCAACCCCTTATCCGACCTTGGATTGTAGAGCCGGTTCAGCGAAAACTTCAGCTGGGCGCTCGAGACGCTCACGCCGATATGCCTCGAGGCGGACTGCTCCAGGGTATGGGCCTCATCAAAGATGACAAAATCGTTCTTATAAAGAATGCCCTCATCCAGTTCCTCGGACCCCGCCAGCAGGGTGAAGAAGAGTGTGTGATTCAGAATGAGAACGTCTGACGCGAGCATCCGACTACGGGCGCGTTGGAAGAAGCAGACACTGTTCTCCTTGGCGAAATCCGAGTTGTGGCCGCATTTTTTCGGAGAGCACAAGCCGCGCTCGGAGCAGACGCTAGACCAGACCTTCGAGTCAGGCTCGACATCGAAGTCTGAGAGGCTTCCGTCCTGGGTGAGACCCGCCCAGTCGCGAATCCTCTGCAACTCGGCGGCCTCGGGTGAGTTGAACAACTCTGGGGAGTCTCGAAGCGCGCGCTGCAGCCGACGCTGACACAGATAATTTCCGCGACCCTTGAGCATCGAGAAGCTGAAGGGCACTGGAAGGATCTGTTTAAGGAAAGGCAGGTCCTTGCCAATGAGCTGTTCCTGCAGATTGATGGTGTGCGTGGATACGATCGCCTTTCGCTTGGCTTGGACGGCGAACAGGATGGCCGGAATGAGATAGGCGAGGCTTTTGCCCACACCCGTGCCGGCCTCCGCGATCAGATGCTCACCCTTGACCAGAGCCTCAGCCACCGCAACCGCCATCTCCTGCTGCTGCGGGCGATATTCAAACCGAGGATCGTTCGCCAGCAAGCCCTCGGGAGAGAAGATACGTTCCACCTGACGAATCAGGTCGGCACCCCCCGATGCGGGGGCGTTCTCATGGAGGCTGATCATGCGTGAGATCGAGGCCCGATGGCGGGCGAAAAGGCGAAACGGAGGCTACTCAGCGCGCGGACGACGAACGACAACTTCCACCGGGGCCTGATTCTTCACGATCATGTTTGGGGGAAGAATGCTGCGCCAGTGCACATTGGGATACAGCACCGAGTTACGCCCGATGACCGAACCCGGACTGATCACCGCATTGCACCCCACATCGACATGATCCCCGATCAGCGCGCCGAACTTGCGCAGCCCAGTATCGTGCGGGACGCCATCGATCTCCATCATGACATTGCCCGAAGTGAACTTCACATTGGAGATCTTTACCCCGGCCCCCAAATGCGCCTTGTAGCCAAGGATTGAGTCACCCACGTAATTAAAGTGCGGAACCGTCGCGTTGTTGAACAGAAGAGCGTTTTTCAGCTCGCAGGCGTTTCCGATCACACAGTTATCGCCTATGATCACATCCTCGCGAAGGTAGGCATTGTGACGGATCTGGCAATTGCGACCAATGATCGCGGGGCCCTTGATCATGACCCCATCCTCCACCACGGTCCCCTCTCCGATAAAAACATTGTCCCCGATGAATGCCTTCCCCTCGCATCGGTTCCTCAGCTCGGATCGGCCGTGTTGCTTGATGTAGGGTGCAATTTTCTTGAGCGCCTCCCAAGCGTAGGTGCACCCATCGAAAATCGAGGAGTGCTCGCTTTGCTTCAGATCGAAAAGGTCTGATGGACTGAACATGGGATGGACTCTAGCGAAGGAGTTCCCGGTTGTCTTGCCCCAAAAAGAGTCAGGCTGCAAAGGGGGACAGACTACTCCGAAGCCTCTGTGGCATCCGAAATTTCCCGAAGCCTCTTCAGCGCAGCGAGCGCTGCCATGCTCTCCGCCTCCTTCTTGCTCTTGCCCAACCCTCGTCCCAATTCAAGCCCGCCATGCTTCACTCGACACTCAAAAAGTCGGTCGTGGTCCGGGCCGCTCACGGAGGTTAGCTCGTATTCAGGGGGCTGATTGGAGTGCGTCTGTAGGGTTTCCTGAAGCTCGCCTTTGGGATTTTCGAGATTCGGGATCTCATCCAACTCGCCAAACCCATCCTTAAAACAGCGGAGCAAGAAGTCTCGAGCCTCCCCGTAGCCTCCATCCAAGAAGATCGCCCCCACCACGGCCTCAAAGCAATCCGCCAGGGCGGACTGGCGCGTCCTTCCCCCACTGAGCTCCTCACCTCGGCTCAAGATTAAATACTCGCCCAGGTTAAGTCTCCTCGCCTGTGCTGCCAGGGTCCTTCGGTTCACCAACTGAGCCCGGGCCTTGGTCAGAGGACCTTCCCCAAAACGGAGAAACTTCTCAAAAAGTTCGTTCGTGATGACCAAGCCAAGGACGGAGTCCCCCAGAAACTCCATGCGCTGATTGTGCTGCGCGCTCCCCGCACTCTCATGCGCAACCGATGGATGGGTGAGCGCGAGCGACAGAAGCTCGACCTGTTTGAAGACATAACCCAGCTTCCCTTGGAGTTCCGAATGATCAGCCACAGCGTGCGTTCTTAGGTTTCGGAAGTGGGCTGCACGGAAACGTCTTCCCCGGCGGGAGTGACATCGGGTTCAGCAGCAGCCTCCGACATTTCATCGCGGATGCCTTCGAGGGCCGACGGCGGGGGCGCGATTGCCGAAGACTCCCCCACAGGTGCAGCTAAACCATGCTCAAGAAGGTCAGCCACCTGTCGCTGGACTGCTTCGAGCTGGTCCAACTGAAGGTCCGGGTCTGGAATGGTGAAGATATCGCCGGTCTTGGGTTGCTCGTAGATGAAGATGCGACTGGATCCCTGTCGAATCTGCTCCTTAACGCGCAAAATCCGCTTACGCTCAAGCATGACCGCCAAGATGTAGCTCGCCGCTAGGTAGCGGCTGTCCCCCTGCTCCACCAGTTTCCGCAGCAGCGACTCCGCAGTGTCCTTCTGAATTGCTTCCGGAGCTACCGCGGGAGGCGGCTCGTAGTTCGCCTGCCAATGGGAGATGAATCCTTTTCGGTCGCGGGCGTCGGCGTAGCGCGTGTCTCGGCACTTGCCGCAGATGTCCAATCGGAGCAACTCGCTCTTCTGAGCGAAAAGAAGTGTATGATAGAGCTCGCGGTCATGGAAGCCATGACTGCAGCTCTGGCAGGCGTGCGCCCGGGACTGAATGTGCCAGTCGTTCATGAATTAGGGATACGAAGCCCGTGTGGGTTCATTATTCCCATCCCCCTCTTGACTGCAAACGTAAAGTCGAAGGAGGTGGCAGCATAGAGTGCCTCCTTACAACGCCTCATCTCAGGGAAGAACTCGCCCTGTCGCAAGCCACTCGCGCGCGATCCACTCTCCCAGATCGGCCATGAAAGGCATCGCGACCTGCTCATACTCATAGCGATCGTCGTTCAACACACCATCCGCATTCGTATAAATCACCGCTGTCACGAAAACCGCCTCGCCGTTAAGAGGGTTCCGCAAATAGGCGTTCTCAACGGTAAATCCATAGGCTTGCCCAATTTTACAGGTACACTCCACCCGCCGCCCGGCCTGGGTCTCGGACAGAACCCGCCTCACTCCGGGGAGCAAAGGCTTGAAGGAGTCCGTCGGAAAGTCTCCTGCCGGATAGGCGGGGTTGGTGGATTCACAGGGGAACTGCGTCAGGGCAGCCAACAGGAATTGTCGATGGGCAAGACGGAGCGAGAGACCCGGTGTCGCAAGGTCGATATCTGGCCGGACCACTTTGATGAGCAGGTCTTGCAAATCCTGAAGCGTGATGCCGTTTCGTGCGGTGAAGTCCATGGGGAGGGACACCCGCTCATCCCCCCTCAGATAGGCATCACCCACCTGAAGCCGCTCGGCCCGATTGGTGAGCTCAAGGCTGCTCGTACGCGCTGGAAGCCCGACCGTGGGATGATCAAGCGGACGAAACGTGACGGCGGCAGAGGACCGAGCATCGGGAATAGACCTCGGCTCGGAGAGCCTATGATTCACCACTGCGGAACTTAATCCGAGACTCCTCATTCGTTGATGAATACCCCCATGTCCCACGAGATCGAAAAGTCGGTTAAAAGCTCGATTATCAGAAACCAAACCCAGCTTCCGAATCTCGTGGCCGACCGTGATCCGCCCCCCGACGAGATTCGATGTATCTTCCAGTTGAACAGGGTCCCCTGGAAAAAGCGGAGCGATCTCGAAGGGTGAGTTCAGCAGGCCCGCTCCCGTCGCTGTGGACTCCAGTTCCTCGAGTGTTTGAAGCGCGGCCACGGCGGCACAGAGCTTGATCGAGCTGGCCGGGTAGAAGTACTCCGCGCCTAAGCGATAGCCGAAACGTTCCAGACGAAATGCTCCGTGCCTCGATGGATCGCGGCGCACCGGCGAAACAAGGATTTGGACTCGATGCTCCTGCGCCCCGACCAGGATGTCCTGGAGCGAGGAGGGGCTCCGACGAAGCATTGGCTCAAGATCTCCTATGCGTCCAATCGAACGGCTCGTGCACCCCGCCGAGGAGAGCACGGCCGCCGTTGCCAAGACTACTAGGTTTCGGTGCACCTCCTCGGTTTAGTGCAAACCCAATGCTTAGGTCAATGTCTCGCCAAAAACGCAGAGGTAAATCACCCATTTCCTAGCAAATCCGCCTATCCAAATGAACCGCAACCCGTCCCGACATAGGGCTCGACGCCCACCTACATTCGATGCTGTTATTGGGCTTCTGTGAAGCCGATTGCTCTCATCTGGCCCTTTTTTGCGCGTCTGCGAAACTCTCCCCCCTGGTGGACGACCCTCACGCGCGCAGAGGGGCATGGGCCGGTTGACAGCCCACTCAGACCTGCCAGGCCGCATCCCCTTCTGCCAGCATTGGCCCTGGGCAGTTGGCTACTCCTTCAGATGCTGTCTCCTCAGTCCGCGTCGGCACACGGCGACACGCACAGTATGATCCTGGCGGTCACCGAAGAGCTTCGACAGAAACCACGGGACGCTGAGCTCTACTACCGACGGGGCGAATTGTATCGCCGTCACGGACTCCTGGACCTCGCGTGGGCGGATCTTGAAGCCTCCCAGCGCTACGGAAGCAATCGGGTCATGCTGGATCTTTCACGGGGGCTTCTGCTCAGCGAAGCCAAGTGGCCCGTCAGTGCCAAGACGTATCTGGACCGCTTTCTTGCATCGGAGCCGAAGCATGTCCCAGGGCACGCAGCACGTGCCCGAGTCTTTCTACAGCTCACCAATCAGGAGGCCGCGGTGAAAGATTTAACCTCAGCGATTCTGTATTCCGAAGATCCCCAGCCTGAGCTGTATGTGGAACGGGCCCAGGTCCAGGGAGAAGCGGGGCCGTCCGGGCTGCGAGACGCGCTCCGAGGGCTTGAGGAAGGCCTGAAGCGCATGGGGTCCGTGATCACTCTGGAACTGCATGCACTGGACCTTGAGCTCCGGCTGACCCAGACGAATGCCGCACTGGCGCGACTGGATAAAATCGTCGCCCAATCACCACGCAAAGAAGCGTGGTGCGCCAAGAAAGGCGACATCCTACAAAACGCTGGCCGATGGGTGGAGGCCCGTGCAGCCTTCGCCGAAGCGCTGCGCCACCTGGAGAAACTTCCAGCCTCCCGTCGCAATGTCCCCGCACTGCAGGAGCTGGCAACCCGTATCCGAACTGCCCAGGCGGAGATTGAAACACGACTCAAAGCCCTGGGGAGGAACCCTTGATACAAATCATGGGCTATGCAGCTCTCGCCAAACTAAACATACAAAATCCCCAGACCGTCGCAGATCACCTCGAACATCTACGCAGGCCGCGCAGAGAGCCCGCGATCTGATCCGACTCATCCTGACCTTCAGCCGCAAGGAGGGACCACACCTTAATACTTAATAGCCGACTGTGTTTTGAACCTAGAAACGCGAACCGATGATACCCAGGGTTGCCCTCTCCTCAGTGGCTCTGTAGCCTAAAGCCGCTTGGCAGCAGCACACCTCCAATTTTCTCGATGGCCCTACGCGATTCTGACGGGCCTGATCGTCGGGCTCGCAGGTGCCCTTTTGCCCTGGCTCAACAGCAGCCCAAGCCTGTGGTTCGAACAGGCCAGCTACGACAGCTACTATCATCTCCTAGGCCTCGGCTCGGGATCAACGACCAACGCCGAGGTAGCGATTGTCTACATCGACCTCGACTCACATAGAGCGCTTCAGCTCGATCCGAGTCAACCCTGGCCCCGCAAGCTCCATGGCCAACTGTTGGAGCGTCTCCATTCTGCGGGAGCGAAAGCCGTAGTATTCGACGTAATCTTCAGTGCCGACCGGGTCGATATGGAGGGGGACGACTATCTCGCAGCAGCCATGAGGCTGCAGTCGAAAGTAATCCTCGGAGGTGAACTCGGAATTCTGAACCACCAGACCGGGGCATTTGCGAAGGCCCGGACCGAGCAGCCTTTACTCCCATCCAGGCACTTCGTCGATGCCTCTGCCGGCTGGGGACTGAGCGAGGTGCAACTCGACCAGGATTTCACCTCGCGCCGGCATTTTCCGGGTGTGCCAGCGACCCCAAAGGGCATCGATAGTATGACCTATGCGGCTGCCAGACTCCTGCTGGATCCCACCCGCATGCCCGGAGTGGATCAACCATTGTGGCTGCGCTACTACGGGCCCCCGTTCAGCCTGCCTAATGTCAGCTTCCATCTGGCCCTGGACCCGCTCGCCATCCCTGACGCCTTCTTCAAGGATAGAGTGGTTCTGGTCGGAGCTCGTTCGTGGGCTGGCTCTGGCCAAGGACGCGGTGACGAATTTCGCAGCCCTTTCCGCCACTGGGGGGAGCGCGATCTGTTTGTGCCAGGGGTTGAAGTTCATGCCACTCAGTTGATGAACCTTCTTAGGGGAGATGCTCTGCGAAGACTCCCCATCGACCTCGAGAGCGTGGCGTTAGGGCTGATGGGGCTGCTACTCGGCGTGGGTGTCACACATTTACGATCAAGGCCGGCGGCCGCGCTCACCGTAACTCTGGGCATCGCACTCCCCGCCACAGCAGCCATCCTCGCCCAACGATTTTCGCTCTGGATTCCCTGGCTCCTGGTCTTGCTCGTGCAACTTCCGTGCAGCTTGATCTTTGGATCGTTCCTGACCGACACGCTCGATTGGATTCAAACGCGGCGCCGACTGCAACTCGAACGTCAGGCAGCCGAAGGACAAATCCGGGAGCAGGCTGCACTCATCGACAAAGCGCGAGACGCGATTGTGGTACTAGATCTCAACGGACGACTGATCTACGCGAACCCGGCAGCAGAACAGCTCTACGGCGGTTCAGAATCGCGCCTCGAGGAACGCATCCCCCATCTCTTCAACCTCGCCTCGGAGCCTTTGTCCAGGTCCCGAGCCACAGCACTCACTGCGGGTGAGTGGCAGGGCGAACTGGTGCAGACAGATGGGAAGGGACGAAGGATTATCGTGGAGAGCCGATGGACGCTGATCACTCGAGGGCGTGAGAACGCGCCAGCGCTCCTCACCCTCAACACCGATGTCACTGAAAAGCAGGCTCTGCAGGCTGAGGCCCTCAGGGCGCAGCGGATGGAAACCATCGGAGCACTGGCAGGTGGCATGGCACATGATCTCAACAACGCTCTTTCCCCCATTCTCATGGGAGTTCAACTGCTCAGGCGGACGGAGACAGATGAAACGGCAGCACGCATCCTTTCCCTGATCGAGGCCAACACCCATCGCGGTGCCGACATGGTCAAGCAGGTGCTCTATTTCGCACGTGGGCGTGCTGGCGAGCAGGAAATTCTGGATCTGAGAAGCTTGGTTCATGAGGTGGAGCGGCTGGTGCATGATACCTTTCCAAAAACCATCACCATCCGCTCACAGGTGGCCGACGATCTTTGGCCTATCAAGGGCCACGCCACCCAAAGTCACCAGCTGCTGCTGAACCTGTGTGTGAACGCTCGGGATGCAATGCCCGACGGGGGAAGCCTGTCCCTCGTGGCAGACAATGCCTCATTGTCTGCGAACGAAGCAATGAACATCCCAGGAGCCCAACCCGGAGACTTCATCTATCTGATGGTCTCCGACACCGGGACTGGCATCGCGCCGGAGATTCTCGGGCGAATCTTCGAAGCCTTCTTCACCACCAAGGCCGAAGGTCGGGGGACCGGACTCGGACTCTCCAGCTGCCAGCGCATCGCGAAAACCCACGGAGGATTCCTCGGAGTGCGCAGCCTGCCCGGAGAAGGCTCGTTGTTCGAAGTCTACCTTCCCAGGTTGATCCAATCACCCACCGCGGCCGTTGCGGAGCCGCAGCAAAGCGCCGCCCCGCTTGGCCAGGGCGAATGGCTGCTGGTTGTGGATGACGAGGAGTCCGTAAGACAAATTCTAAAGAGCTCCCTCAGCGATCACGGTTATCAAGTTCGGATAGCGGCACATGGGGCGGAGGCCCTAGGCATACTCAGACGGAGGGAGCAGCCCATCCGTCTCCTCCTCTGTGACGAGGACCTGCCGGATGCGAACGGCAGTGAGATCGTGCGTCAGGCACGCTCTCTACAACCCCGGCTCAAAGTGATCCGGATGAGCGGCCGCCCGCCGACGGGTAGCAATGAAAAACCAAGCACGGACGCCTTTCTGGCAAAGCCCTTCGACCTGCAAACCGCTCTCATCGAGATTCACCGTCAATTGCACGACTGACCTACTGCCCCAGAATTTCCCCTCCGCAACAGGTGCATGCGGCGGACGAGTGGAGGGCAGGAAGCTCAGCCGCCTCTCTCCACCCGTACCGCGACGTATTGAGCTTCCGGAATGATAAACTTCTTCACCTCCACCCTCACTCGAGGGACACTAAAATCCCGACGCACCAAGTCGACAATCTCCCCAGCCAGCGACTCAATCAGTTTCCACTCCCGTCCGGCTCCCAAGGATTTAAGCCTCTCGGATACCGCGAAGTAATCGGTCGTCATCGACAGGTTGTCCGTCGCGATTGCCTCACTCACGTCACGAAACATCTCCACGGTGATCAGCAACCGTTGGGGACGTGCCCGCTCCTCGGCTGGCACGCCAACACGGTAGAAAACCTCGTAGTCTTTAAGTGTAATTTTATCCATAAGATTGAACGGCAGCTCCGGCCAGGACCTGCTCTAAGAGGAGGCGGGTAGGTTGGTTCAAATCGAGGGACAGCGCGTCTCTGGCCGTCAGCCAACGGAATGCCTGAGCCTCGTCATTTAAGACGACAGAGACGGTGCCTCGAACTCGACAGGTATAGTTCAGCAAAACGAAATGGGCATCGCGGTAGAACTCCGTCGAGTGGATACAGTCCTGCACAAGAACAAAGCGAATCTCCTCAACATCGAGGTCCGTCTCTTCCTTCAACTCACGCTTCAGAGCATCCTCGGCCCGTTCCCCCCACTGAATCTTCCCACCCGGTATTCCCCACCGATGAGACCATTTGTGCGTCTTCACCATCAGCACCCTGCTCTGGTCGTCAAAGATCAATGCTCCCACTGTGCTAATCGGGACACGACTGGCGGGCGTGTGGGGGGGAGGCGGGAATGCGAAGCCCCCCAGCTCCAGCAACGTCTGCAGTTCACCCAAATGCTCCACAATCAGATGGGGACGTCCGCGCCGCAATTGATCCACCCGGCTGTATCCGGTTAGCACGGCGCAGGAGAAAATCCCGGCGTGATGCGCGGTTTCCACATCATGCTCCATATCCCCCACAAAGAGGGTCTCTAAAGGATTGAGCCCGTTGTCGTTCAAGACGCGGTGAATCCATTCCTTCTTGTTCCAGGCCTCAACATAAGGCCGATCGATCAGTTGGTCGAAACCATTCACGGACACCTGGGCGGCGAAGTGGTCGCGGTGGATGGTGCTGAGAAGAAAGGTCCGGCAGGACTGACGGCGACAAAACTCAAGGAAACCGCGCGCATGCGGAAGTTCTTTGACCGTGTGCTGAATCTCTCGGAAGCGCGTGTGATACCATTCCTCAAGCTGCCGGAGCTCCACGTGCGGAGTGAAGCGTTCGTAGAACCCCTGAAACGGAAGGCGGAACTCCTCGCGAAACGTCTCAAGCGACATCGCTTCCACGCCAGCCTGGAGGAGGACATGATTGGTGGCCTTCCAAACCGCGGGAAGATCATCGATCAGGGTGCCGGACCAATCGAAGATGATGTTGCGAAGCACGCGACAATACTACCGCTACACGCAAGGAAAGCCAGCACGGTTGGCGCTCCAGGTGAACTTGGCCCAGGAAACAGCCGCCGCCGTCGGGATTGGCTTTGTATGCAAAAAAACAGGCGGAGTGATAGCCCCGCCTGTCTGAAATCATTTGGGTCACAAAGACCGCAAGAGAGGCTAAACAGGTTCCTCTGTTTCGAGGAAGCCCTGCAACTGCCGGATTCGCGTAGGATGGCGCATCTTGCGCAGAGCCTTCGCTTCGATCTGACGGATACGCTCACGGGTCACCTTAAACTGCTTGCCAACCTCTTCAAGGGTGCGGCTGTAGCCGTCAATGAGGCCAAAGCGGAGCTCGAGAACCTTGCGCTCCCGTTCAGTGAGACTGCCCAAAACGTCGGCCAGCTTGTCCTTCAGAAGGCTGTAGCTGGTCATTTCCGACGGATTCTCGGCTGATTTATCTTCGATGAAATCACCGAAGTTCGTGTCCTCACTGTCACCGACAGGAGACTGCAAGGAGATCGGCTGCTGCGCCATCTTGAGCACAGCGCGCACCCGCTCCACCGGCATCTGCATCTCATCCGCGATCTCCTCAGGGCTGGGCTCACGTCCAAAGTCCTGGATCAACTGCTTCTGCACCCGCATCAGCTTGTTGATCGTCTCGATCATGTGGACCGGGATGCGGATCGTACGCGCCTGGTCTGCGATCGAGCGGGTGATCGCCTGACGGATCCACCACGTCGCGTAGGTCGAGAACTTATATCCTCGGCGGTATTCGAACTTCTCCACCGCCTTCATCAGACCCATGTTGCCCTCTTGGATTAGATCCAAGAAAGAGAGTCCGCGGTTGGTGTATTTTTTTGCGATCGAGATCACCAAGCGCAAGTTAGCCTCGACCATCTCGGTCTTGGCCTGGAGAGCCTTGGCGGCGAAATGCTTCAGCTGCGCGTAGGACGTCTGATACTCCTCGTGCGTCATCCGGACAAACTCTTCCAGCGCCCTGATCTTCTTCTGCTCGCCCGCCACGATCGACTGCTGCTGGGTGCTCTTGCGCAACGCTTCCCATTCCTGGATTGCGCGAAGACTGCCGTGAATTTTGTCGTGAATGTTCTCGGCAACCAAGGCCATCTCCTCGATCACCTTCTGCTTGTAGTAGAACTTCGGAAACGAATCTTGCAGCTTCTTGTCGACCTTCTTGAACTTCTGCAGCGCCAGGTCGAGCTTGGCCTTAGCCCCTCCGGCAAGCACGGCCGAGTAGCATTCATCAACAGACTGATCGATCTCCCTCACTCCCTTGACCAGCTTGCGCAGATCCTTGAGGTGGTTCTCGCGTCCCTCGATTTTCTTATCGACGATCACGCGATCAAAACGCTCCTTGGGCGGTTCACTAATCAACTTTTCCGCCAGGGCAATGTGTTCCTTGCCGCTGAAACCGAATCCGTAGATGATGCGCTTGACTTCATTTTCGGCATCCTCAATCCGTTTGGAAATTTCAACTTCCTGCTCACGGGTGAGCAGAGGGACCTGCCCCATCTGCTTGAGATACATCCGAACGGGATCGTCCAGGATGTCGAGGCGGCTTTTATCCTCCTCCTCCTCAGGCTCGGGCTGCTTGACCCGATCCACCTCGGCCTGGTCCACAATCTCGATCTCAAGATTGCGGAGCTGGCTGTAGATCTCGTCCAGGTCCTCAGGCGAAATAATGCTGTCCGGAAGGGCATCATTGATGTCGCTGTAGGTAAGATATCCTTGCTCCTGCGCGAGACGGATCAGTTCCTTGATTTTTTCCGCCAACTCCGGATTCGTGCCCATCTTGCCAGAGAGGGCGACGTTGGGCGCACCGGGAACAGCAGGCGTCCCCGCTTTCGCATCGCCATGGGGAGGCGATTTGGCAGGGCCGTGGCTTGCGGTAACCTTGCCGGCTACATGCCCACCACGAGGCGTGGGCGGGGCCGCGGGAGGGCGCGGTGCATGGGCGGTCCGTGCTGGCACGATCGCCGGGACCGGCTTGCGCGCTGGTTTGGAGGCCTCAGGCTTCTCAGATTTTTGAGGAGCTTTGCGGCTGACGGGCTTTACGACTTTGCTGGGAACGGGCTTGCGGCCTCTGGGCTGAACCATACGTTATGCGACCTTAGGTATATGAGAAAAGGCCGCTCAGTATATATCTGGGCGGCCGACCACGGCGTCAAGGGAAGGAAGTCTCTGACCCTACCTGGAGTCAGACTGCCCACCCGGGTTCTCGCCACCGTTCGGTCGTGAAGTTCGTATTGGTAGGCCGACGGCGTCAAAACCAACGAAACAGAGTTTCGGGTGATCGCCTAAAGGCAACGTGCAACGACGACGGAGTGCGGAAAAGAACAAACCGCGCGCAGGCAATATGCAAAGCATACAACGCCCGCACCGCGGCAGAGACGTCTATACACCCGAAATTTGTCGCCACGTCACGGAAATTCGACAACGAGACGTCGAATCGACGACCAGCCAATCCAGCTCCCCTACCCCAAACCCGAAAACCAGGCCCAAACCCTCAGTAAACAGCTCTGATAATTAAATATTAGATGTTTAAATACACCAAGTGAGCACACCTTAAACATTACGGATGCGCCTGACGACGACCGTGCGAAGGAGGTCCCGAACGTCCCGGGCTTGGGGCGCTAGGCTGCGCGGACGGCTGCAAGTTTGGCTGGGACGCAGGGGGCGGGCTCATTCGCGACGCACGTTCCGGCTGGGCGGACACTGGAGCAGGTCGAAACGATGGAGTGACTGAAGGACTCGGCGCTAAGGACGGCGTGAAGGAGCGAACGGTGGGTGCCGGAGCCGGTGTCGGAGAAAAGCCCAAGCTGGGCGAGGACGCTGGCCGCCTCGGAGGGTTGAAGCTCGAGGCTGGAGCTGGCTGGGAAGCGGGGACTGCGGGTGTAAAACCAGGACGCGGCGAGACTTCCGAGCCGGAAAAAGGGCGCGAATACGCACGAGGAGTGACGCTCGCAGAGCTTCCGAAAGCGCTCTCATTGGGACGAGAGTATACACTCCCCCCCCCGGAGATCGCGGACTCGCGCGACGCCGGGAAGGTGCGAACTGCAGGAGACGAGGAGAGAGCAGTGCCCGCCTCTCGACGTATGTAAATCGGAGCGGGTCGGCTTGCCGCCGACGGAGCAACCGCTCCAAAGGAGGGTGTGACAGGAGAAGGACTAACAACGGGTGCTGGAGCCACAGCCGAAGGTCTCGCCGCAGAAGGAGCTGCTGAAAGGCTAGGTTGCGAGCTCAAACTCGGTACCACTCTGGACCGTCCTACGCCGCCGTCGGGGCTCGCACCGGACGAAGGACGCTGGAACGCGGGGGCTCGTGACGGCGCAGCAACAGCCTGAGCAGGCAAGCGTGGGGTCGACTGCGGAGCCGACTGCACACTACCCGCAGCGCCCGCTCCCGAAACACTGGGCGTAAAGCCTCCGCGAACAGCACGGGAGCTTGGAGTGGATCCCGACAGCGCAGGCGAACTCGCGGCCGATGTGTTGACCGCACCGAGGGAGGGGAATGCGCCCCGACTCTCCACAGTGGGCATCGCTCGGCCCGACCCGCGAAACGCGGAGGGCGGGGAGGCGGGCACATTCGCAAGGCGAGGGCTATTCACCACCAGCCCGCCCTTCTGCTCCTGCATTTGCTCACGAACGCCCTGAGCACCGCGAGCACTCCAGACGGTTTCCCGGAGGGACGCGTTAGGAATAGGCGAGCGGCTGGCGAGGGCAGCCTGAGAACGACCCGCGCCCTCAAAGACAATGGTATTGTTGTTCCCGATGATCGTTGTGTTCGCCACGCGAGAGTCACGGTGGAGCGCATGTGCATGATGGTGACTCGCGGCGAAATGCGCAGGGCGTGAATCACACAAGCGTCCCCATGGAAGAAAAACAAAAGACGCGACGCCAAGACCAAAGTCAAAGTCCACCCCAACGCTTCGGCCATGGTGATGCCAACCACCTCCATGCCATGCAACACCGGGAGGCAGCGGCGCCCAGCCAGCATGGCTGCCCGTTCTTCGCCAGCAGACCCACGACGGACCCCACACGGTGTCGGGCACCCAGACCCATCCGAAGCCAGAGGGGGAGCACCAGCGCCCATAGTGAAATGTGGCCCATCCCCAGGAATAGTCCGATAGCCAATACCAACCTGAATCGCTCCAGATCCAGCGTCCTCCATCCACATAGGGACGCCAACCCGAACCCAGAACCGTGTAGTTGGGCTGCCAGCAACGACCGTAGCCAGGCACCTCAACCCAGACCCCATGCGGTGACAGAGCCTCCTGGAAATACGTCACCGTGACGGGCGATGGCTGCACCACGATCGGCTGGGTTACCACGGTCTGGACCGTCTGCACCGTTTGCGCAGGCTGGACACCCGGAACCGGACCCGGCGCAACATAGGTAGGCGTGACCGCCGTGGGGGGATTCGCAGGCGCTACCGCCTCAGGCCCCGGCACCGTGGGAGGAACGGGCGCTGCAACCGTGGTATCAACAGGCTGTGGATCGCTGGAGGGGCGCGACGCCGTGGCCACGGCTGGCGCGCTTGGCACCTCCCGAGTTTCAGGCAGCGGCGATCTCCGCTGCATCGCGGTAATCACGGCCGGGGCAACTCCCAAATCGCTGAGGTAGAGGAGGTCGTCGGTCGAAAGCCAGAAGGTATTGGTAGATCGTTCCACAAAGGCCAGGAGGACCTCGTCGTTCACTCCTCCTTTGGCCAAGGTGACAACCCCCTTCACCCCGGGGCTCAGGTTTGATGGCTCGCGTGGCCCCGGAGGATACAGCCGCTGAGACTCCAAAGACGTGAGGGCTGGAGCAGAGAGGATCGGAGGGCTGGTGACCGCACCCGCTGGCAGATTCGTAGTGGCCAGAGCGGTAGATTTGGTTTCAGTGGCGGCTCCTTGCGGTCCGTTGCAAGCGCTCAACAACGCCGCCACACACAAGATCTGGATCCCACGAACAGAAGGACTCAGGAGAACATTCATCGAAGTATAAGACGATGTTTAGTAATCGACAGTGCAACCCTGCCACGCTCGTGGCCTGATGCAACTCTTAACTACATCTGATGAGACGATGAAGCCTCACTGATATTCAATGCCCCTCAAAAGACCAACACTAAGCACTCTAAGCAATTATTAATCAGACTATTACAACACATCCACACTCACACCATCCTCTCCCAGAACTACGGCTCGCATGGAGGGCCAACATGACTGCAGAACCGGGAGCCCAGGTCTTCCAAGAGTTAAGAGAGCCGTAGATACGGCGTCGCTTTCCGCTGTGGAGGGAAGCGTGACAGCTGCGAGTTGGGTATGCTGGACTGGGTTTCCTGTGCGCGGATCCAAGACGTGACCGAATCGGCGGCCAGCCGTTCGAAAGGACTTACCCCACACAGCCGAAACAGAGAGGGCCTCATCGCGCAAGGGAAGAGCGGAGAGAAGAAGGGGCGAGTCGGTTCCCGAATCAGGAGGGGCCTCGACGGCGATCGTCCAGGGGCGGCCATCCTCCTGATGCCCGAGCGCATAAACGCTGCTAGTGCCCCCATGGATCAACCCATTTTCGATACCAGCCTCCCGTAGAACGCGCACAGCGACATCGATCGCATAGCCCTTTCCCACCGCCCCGAGATCAAGTGCCATTCCCGATCGAAGGAATCGAACTTCCGACCGCGACTCTTCCAACTCCACCCAGCGCATCCCAACGCGCTCCATTGCCTGGTCAATCTCCCCCGGCCCCGGCTGTCGACCTGATTCACGCACGAAGCCCCAGCATTTCATCAAAGGACCAACCGTCGGATCGAAACAGCCCTGGGTCTGGTCATACAAGCGCCGACAGTGCGCGAGAAGTTGAAAAACCTCGGTCGAAACTCGCACCGCTTGGTGAGCGGCGAGAGCATTGATACGTGCGATCTCGCTGGTCTCCAGATAGAGGCTGAGGCGACCCTCAATCAGCCCTACCTCCGCAAGAGCTTCTTCGGCGGCCG
>CAMAVD010000079.1 GCA_945861575.1 Akkermansia muciniphila | reverse complement strand
GCTGGTCAGGCGAATCTTTCCAACTGCCCAGAAGGTTTCCGATGCTCAGATGCGCTTACTCTCCCTCTCACCTCATCCCATTCTTCCCCTCTGGAATTACACTCTCTCCCCAAAGTAAATCAGGAAGTTATTTTTACACCGTCCCTTAGCCCAGTCCTCTTGATCACATAACCACGCCACTCGACCCTTTCCCGGCCCGATGGAGTTTTTGCCACCCAGAGGAAGGATGAATCAACAGGCACGCCACCGAATGAGGCGTTGACCTAGGGGGGCAAGTCGGGAAATCGTCGGATCCAGGGGGGGCCAGTCTTGGCGGATTTGTTCCAGCGTCGGCACATCTCCCCAGGCCGTTAGTGTGAAGACTTCTGTATAGTCGCGCGTCGCAACACCCAACTCATCATTGCGACGCAAGAAACGTTCGCGCAGTGTTCCTTTCCATTCCGCCAGACTGGTTGGGGGATTCATTTTGTGTCGTCCAACCCAGGGCAGCCACTCCTGGATTTGAGAGGCATGGCACCACGTCATCTCGCTGATGAGATCAAAGGTCGACTCGGTGTTGACCGCGAGATCGAAACCATTGGCTCCGAACTGGTAACCGTCGTAGACGTGCACGATCGTGGGTAATTTACAGGGAGTTGAGAGGGTTTCGTCGGTTGGATACTCTTCCACGAAGGCGTGGGGAACATTGATCATGTAGGCCACCCGCCGGACCGCCTCCGCCACGGTTTGGTGGTCGTTGTGCAATCCTGCCAGCGGCTCGTTGACCACGGGGGGACAAAAGAGATAGTCGGGCTGAAAGTCTCGGATGGCCTTCCAGAGGGCTGCGAGAAGCGGGGTCGAGATCTGCAGGCAGGCTTCGCGGGGAGCAGATCTGCCGGGTAGTTGGAGCAGCTGAAACTCATAGCCTCCCAAACGTGCGGACGCTTCTTGCTCTCGCAGTCTGAGCGCGGCCGTATCCCTACGGCTTCGGAAGTGGTGTCCGGCACTCCCATCGGTGCAAACAAGCACTCGACCGACGAAGTCTGATCCACGTTGGCGCCTCCAGAGCTCAAAGGTGCCTGCAGCGGTGAACTCGAAATCGTCGAAGTGTGCGTGGACGAATAGGGCTCGGATCATGGGCGTGGGTCAGCGGTTGGTCTTTCGGCGAATCGCGCGTTTCCGTGTTTGTCGACTGCGCATGAAATCGAAGAGGGCCAGTTCAAGGGGGCGGTCGGTGGTCAGTAGATGCCTCTGGATTCCATGTCGATCACAGATCTGGTCAAGTGCTGCGTGGTGGGCAGCCAGCCTTTCCTGATACCCACGTCGCGCGAACTCTGGGTCGACGTAAAATTGCTGCTGGGTCTCCAGGTCTTCAAACATGGACGCCTTCGGAAAATTGAAGGAGACCTCCGCAGGGTCCAAAACCTGGAACAGAATCACCTCGTGCCCACCCGCGCTCAGCATCCCTAGGCTTCGTTCGAGATTCTCCAGAGGCGCCAGGAGATCGGAAATAAGAACGATCAAGCCGCGGCGTCGGACCAACTCTGCCGCGCGCTTTAGGGGCGCGTTCAGGTCGGTCGCAACACCCGAGGCGGGTCGTTCCAGGGCGATCATAATCTGGCGGAGATGACTGGATCGGGCCTTGGGAGGTAGATAGTCCCGGATTGCTTCGTCAAAGGTCATCAACCCGGTAGCATCCCCTTGTTGGAAGAGAAACCAAGCTACAGTGGCCGCCAGAGTGTTGGCATAGTTGGATTTCGTATGGTCGAGAGTCGAAAATCCCATCGATCGACTGTTGTCCACCAGCAGATGGCATCGAAGATTGGTCTCATCCTCGAACTTCTTGATGTAGTATCGATCGCTGCGGGCGTAGAGCCTCCAATCTAAATGGCGCGGATCATCGCCAGGAGTGTAATGTCGATACTCGGTGAACTCGACGCTGAAGCCATGATAGGGGCTTCGATGCAAACCGTTCCAGAAACCTTGGACCACGATGCGCGCGCGCATCTCGAGGCTCCGGATCGCCATCAAGGTCTTGGTGTCCACGAGGGCGGCGGCGGACCGTTCGGCGGTAGGTGCGGAAGCAACCATGGAGATAAGCTAGTTCAACAGTTCCTTGGTAGAGAAGCCAAGAGTTGCCCGGAGGTTACAAAAGCTTCGTCTGATCTGTGTCTCCACAGCGGGAGCATCCGAAATGAGATGGGGGCGGGCTTGCCTGGGGCTCCTACCGCGCCAGGCGCTTCTTCAGGCGCATCCTCACATCGCTGACGAAGTGGTCTAGATGACGGTCGATGAAGCTCAAAGGATCCAGCTTCGGATCCTGGATCAGCGGAGTTAGGTCCATGACGTATTCCAGAAGCTTTGCCTGGTCGCTGTGATGCGACGCCAGATAGGTGGCATTGGCTCGCTTCCGCCCTATGGTGGCAAGGTCGTAGCGCTTGCCTCCGCTGATCTGGGAGTCGAAGATACCCATCAGGCTCGTGGAAAGATTCTCCCTGCGGCTGACGTCCAGCAGCACCTTGTCCTCGTCCACCAGCCAGTCGAGATTCCGCCAAACTTCGCAGCCGTAAACTTTCTGCGGCAGCGTGTCGCCGGGGAGCGAACGCAGGGCCTCGATGACTCCGATCACGACTCCAATATGAGTGTCGTGCTTGTCCGCGAGATTGTGGGTGTAGACGATCTGAGGGCGCATCGCACCCAGGATTTGCCGCAAGTCGTCCACCACAGGCTGGGAGTGGGCACTCTTTACCGCAGAGCTTGGGAATCCTAGCTGGATGGCTGCGGCATACTCGCCGACGAAGGCTGCCTTTCGCTGCTCCTGCTGTCGGACCGCCTGCATCTGGTCATCGCTGTAGCCCGAGTAATCCAGGATCCGGGAGCTGCCACGTCCGTCTGTGACGGTGATTCCAGTGAACCAACGATCGGATCTCTGATAACATTCGAGGATGCCGTGGAGGGCCATGAACTCCAGGTCATCCTGATGCGCTCCGATGGCTAAGTGGGTTGTGCGGGCAAGGGCGGCCTCCAGAGGGAGGGAGTCAGGAATGAAGATATCCGCGTCGCTGTGTGTGAATTTCATGAGGGCAGCAGTTCGGCCTCGGGCCTACGCCTTGATCGGGTTCGGGTGGGGGTTGCTCGACGCACCTGAATCAGCTGCGTCCGGTGATGATCGGTAGGCTGGCTGCCGCGACCGCCTGGCCGTGGCGTTTGCTTTTTTCATCTGGCAAGTGAAGGAGGATCGATTTCGATAACTCAGGAAAGTCGGTGGCCAGGACCTCGTTGGCACGGGCGAGGATGAGATCGCCCCCGGCGCCTGAGGTTACCCGACCGAGAGTTAACACGTGCTGAAGCCCTGGGTAGTGCGAGGCAAACTGGGCGACAGCATAGCCGAAGTAGACGCCGATCGACTCGAAAATTTTTGCCGCGCGCTCGTCTCCCTGACTCTGTAGATCCTGCACGTGTTTGAGCTGTTCCGCCGGGTGGCCGGGTGGAAGCGGGATGCCAGCGTATCCCGCGAGGCGTACCACTGCCTGTTGTGAGAAGAATTGCACACCACAGCCCCGGTCCCCGGACCATTCGTCGAGAGGCCCTTCCGGTGAGTAATCGATGGGGACAAAGGCCAGTTCGTTGAGCCACCCCAGTATCCTGCCTTCCCCATCCCTCCATCCGGCGGCCAAGCTTGACCCCATAGCAATTCCGAGGATGGCATTGACGCCGAGCGACATGCCGCCCGCCAGCGCGGTCACGTCTCCATCGTTGGCAACTTCTATCGGGACATTCCACGCCTTGCCTAGGCGGTGGAAGATCGTCCTGGCCTTCTCCTGAAAGAGGGTTGGATCGACGCTCCGGAAGAGCGAGGCAACCCGGACCTCGTTGTCCAGAATGATCCCTGCCGAGCTTCCGCCGATGGCGTCGACCCGAGGAAGGTGGCTGGCTGCAAGCTTAAGACCCTCTTGAATCTTAGCAAAGTGCCACTCGGGATCCGGTTGCACTCGTGGGTCCCAGGGAATCTCGGTGGTGAAGACCGCCTTGCCGTCCTGAACCGCGGAGAGCTTGTAGTCACTGGCCCCCAGATCAAATCCGATGCGGCAACCTTCAAGGTGACCGCCCAGCAACGAACCGGACTCGCGGGATGCGGGCAACTCTTCGGCCGCTACCAGAACGACCTCGAAGGGGCGTCCATAGGACTGCTGCATGAGACGGGCGTCGAAGGCCATGCGGCCTGTCAGACTGTAGGCCGAGCGGATCGCTTCGCCGATCGCAGGCGGGGCAGAAAGGCTTAGTTTCCATCCGCCCACTTGCCAGAGTAGAAACTTAACCAGTCTCTCGATATAGCGGAGAGTGTCGGTCGGGCGCTCCTCGGCGAGGATTTGGGTGGAGAAGGTCGAGATAAGGCCTTGGTTACGCTCCAGGGCTATCGAGACCGTTGCCGTCTGCTTCGACCGTGCGACGGCCTGCTGATAGGCCCTGTTCCCCAAGGCAACCGGAAAAAACGGGATGTCGAGCGGCGTGGCAACCGAGGGCCTTTGGCACAAAATTGACTCTGCTTCCTTCATCTTTCTGCAGGATGTCGGATCCTTCGTGCGAGTCAAGGCAGGGCACCTTGGATTCAGATTTTCTTTTGGAAGGGCGCTGCGAATCGTTCCGCGAGGCAGAGAGTTTGGCCTGTGGAATAGCCGTTGGCGTATTGTAGTAGCCTTGTGTACAGCAGCTTACAATGGTTGTATTCGGGGACGTTGGTTCGGTCATTTCAGGAGCAAGTGCGTCCAAGCGCCTCTTAGAAGCTCGGCTTCATCCACTGGGGTAGCTGTGGTTATTCTCCCCCGCAGGGCACTTTTTTCTATCGGCAAGGGGGCGGCTCTGTGTCATGTCTCGTGTCGATGGGCCCTTTGTCGGGGTCGCTTCGATGGACGCTGTCATATGACCGATGCCGCTACCGGCCTTAATGTTTCAAACCTGAGTTACGTTGAATCGCTTTTCGAAGCCTATCAACGGGATGCCAAATCTGTTCCTGATGAATGGCAAAGCTATTTCGCCACGCAAAACAATGGCGACGCTTGGCCGGATCGACCCCTGCTAGGCACGACGCTGCCTGTTCGTAGCGTCTTCAGCCCCGCGACGGGCGAGCGGCAGGACGAGGAGACGCCCATCGACCAGGTTAAGCTGGCCGATTTCCAAAACCGCGTCGAACAGCTTGTCCGCAACTATCGCGTCCGCGGCCACTATCTCGCGAAGATCGATCCGCTCAATCTCCCACGTTTCTCACCGCAGGAGCTCAGCCCCGAATATTTCGGCTTCACCGAGGAAGAACTGGGGCGGCGAGTTCATATCCACACGTTCCAGCATTCCGGGAACCTGACTTTGCGTGGATTGATGGAGAAGCTGAGCAATACCTACACCCGCTCGATTGGTGTGGAGTATATGCACATCGACGATATTGAGCTACGTCGTTGGCTGCAGCGGCGCATGGAGGGTACTGAGAATCGATTGAGCCTGTCGCGCCCCGAGCAGCTGCGAATTCTGACACGCCTGACCGACGCCACGATCTTCGAGGAGTTCATTCGTCGAAAATTTGTTGGAGCCAAGAGCTTCTCGCTGGAGGGATGCGAGAGCGTTATCCCCCTTTTGGACCTGGCCCTGGAGAAGGCGGCGGACCAGGGGGTGAAGGAGATTATCTTCGGGATGGCGCATCGCGGTCGGTTGAACGTGCTGGCGAACATCATGGGGAAGAGCTTTCGCCAGATCTTCCGCGAGTTTGCCGACAAGGACGCCGCCCTCTATCGTGGGCGTGGCGACGTGAAGTATCATCTCGGACACAGTACAGACTGGATGACTTCGACCGGCAAGCGGGTGCATTTGGCCCTCTGCTTCAACCCGAGCCACCTTGAGTTTGTGAACCCGGTCGCGATGGGTCGTGTCCGCGCCAAGCAGGATCGGGTGGGCGATCACGACCATTCCGGTTCCATGGCGGTGCTGATTCATGGGGACGCGGCTTTCGCGGGGGAGGGTGTTGTCCAGGAGTCCCTGAATCTCAGCGAACTTCCCGGCTACAAGCTAGGTGGCGTGCTGCATGTGATTGTCAACAATCAGATCGGCTTCACCACCTCTCCCCGAGAATCTCGCTCGGGTGCCTATTGCACAGACATTGCGAAGATGCTGCAGTCTCCCATTTTCCATGTGAATGGGGAGGACCCTGAAGCGGTGGCCCAAGTGGTCCGGCTCGCATTAGATTTCCGGGCGACCTTCAAGCGGGATGTCTTCATCGACATGTACGGTTACCGCCGTTTGGGCCACAATGAGACGGACGAGCCGTCCTTTACGCAGCCCGTGATGTATCGCGCCATCGAACAGCGCAAGACGGTGCGTGAAGGCTATCTTGAGCATCTGCTCAAGCTGGGCGGCGTTACGCGCGAGGAGGCCGATCGTATTGTGGAGGAACGGAAGCAGTTCCTCGAAAAGGAGCTCACGGAGTCCACCAGCGAGAATTACGAGATTCCGAAGGAGAAGCAGTTGGGTATCTGGTCTCGCAGCAGCTTTATAGGTGGCAAGGATCGGGACGCGAAGGACCAGGAGACAGCGGTGCCTGTGGAGCAGTTGTCGCGATTACTGGAGTCGATGACCCAGGTGCCCAACGGGTTCAAGCCGCATCCCAAGATCGTTAAACTTCTGGAGACGAGGCGCGAGATGAGCTCAGGGCGCCTGCCCCTGGATTGGGCAGCAGCCGAGGCCCTGGCCTTCGCCACGGTGTCGGTCAACGGCTACAGCGTCCGGCTGAGCGGACAAGATTGCCCTCGGGGGACTTTCAGTCAGCGTCATGCGGTGCTGCACGACATCGAGCGCGGTGCGAGCTACACGCCCTTGCAGAACCTGGGCGTCAACCAGGCTCCGGTGGAGATTTTTAACAGCCCGCTCAGCGAAATCTCGGTTCTTGGCTTCGACTATGGCTACAGCCTCGAGTGTCCGGACGGTCTGATCATGTGGGAGGCTCAATTCGGGGACTTCGCGAATGCTGCTCAGGTGATTATTGACCAGTTCATTGTCAGCGCGGAGGACAAGTGGCGTCGCCTCTCGGGGATCGTCATGCTCCTGCCCCATGGATTTGAAGGGCAGGGGCCTGAGCATTCCAGCGCACGACTTGAGCGCTTCCTGGCGCTGGGAGCCGAGGACAACATCCAAGTGGTCTACCCGAGCACTCCTGCTCAGTATTTCCATCTGCTCCGCCGCCAAGTGCTTCGCCCTTGGCGCAAGCCTTTGGTGGTGATGACGCCGAAGAGCCTTCTGCGGAATGCTGAAGCAACCTCCGTTCTCGCAGATCTTGCACAGGGGACCTTCCAGCGCATCATCCCCGACCGCCTTCCGCCAGCGAAGGTCAATCGTTTGATCCTTTGCACAGGCAAGATTTTCTACGAATTGGACAAGCTACGACTCGCCTCGCGTCGCGAAGATATTGCGTTGCTCAGGGTGGAACAGCTCTATCCCTTGCGGCATGACATCTTGGAGCAGATTCTGAGCCCCTATCGCGATGGTATCCCGCTTTACTGGGTTCAGGAGGAGCCAGAGAATATGGGAGCTTGGCATTTCATGCAGGCTCAGTTGGGTGAGAAATTCCTCGGACGTTTTCCCGTACGCGGTGTCTCGCGCCCCGCATCGGCCAGTCCGGCGACTGGCTCCCACAACAGTCATAAGCAGGAGCAGGCAGAGATTCTCACCCGGGCGTTCGCCTGATTCTTTCAACCCCGGTTGCGCGCACTTTTTATCATCTACATGTATGGCAATTGAACTGAAGGTTCCGTCGGTTGGAGAATCTGTCACCGAGGTGCAGATCGGGGAATGGCTTAAGCCGGAGGGCAGCGCTGTCCGAAAGGACGAGACCCTGGTGACCCTTGAATCGGAGAAAGCGACCATCGAGTTTCCATCACCTAGCTCCGGGATTATTTCGAAGATTCTGAAGCCCAAGGGAGCGATGGCGGCCGTGGGAGAAGTCATCGCTCTCATGGAGGCGGGCGGTGTCGCAGGGGCAACACCCACCGCGGCTGTCGCGCCTGCCCCAGCTGCTTCCGTTCAAGCACCGCCTCCTCTGCCCGACAAGGTGATGCCTGCGGCGGCGCGCGCTTTGGCACAATCCGGGGTGGCGGCTGCTGAGGTGAGCCCCACTGGCCCGGGCGGACGAATGCTCAAGGAGGATGTGCAACGCCAAGCGTCCGCACCTGCGGTCGCGGCAGCCTTGCCTTCAGCTCCAACTCCGGCTCCCGCGACGAAACCGCTCGGTGCCCTGCCCGCAGGCCGCGAGGAGGAAGTGGTTCCGATGAGCCCGCTTCGACGCACCGTCGCCAAGCGCCTGGTCGAGGCGCAGAACACCATGGCCATGTTGACCACCTTTAATGAGGTGGACATGTCCACCGTGATGCAGCTGCGCAAGGCTCAGCAGGAAGCCTTTCAGGCTCGCTACGGCGTCAAGTTGGGTTTCATGTCGTTTTTTGTGAAAGCGATTGTCGACGCACTCCGGCTGGTCCCTCAGCTCAACGCGGAGATCCGCGGCAATTCGATCGTCTATCGCAGCTACCAGGATATCGGGGTGGCGGTCGGTGGCGGCAAGGGCTTGGTGGTTCCGGTGCTTCGCGGGGCAGATCGCATGAGCTTTGCCCAGGTGGAGCTGGCCATCAATGAGTTCGCCCGTCGGGCCAAGGAGAACAAAATTAAGATGGATGAGTTGGAAGGGGGGACCTTCACCGTCAGCAATGGAGGTGTCTATGGATCCATGCTTTCCACGCCGATCATCAACCCTCCTCAGAGCGGCATCCTGGGCCTTCACGCGATCCAGGACCGGCCTATGGCAGTGGACGGTCAGGTGGTGATCCGCCCCATGATGTATCTCGCACTGAGCTATGATCATCGGATTGTCGACGGCAAGGAAGCGGTGACCTTCCTCAAGCGAGTGAAGGAAGTGATCGAAAACCCCGCACGCATGCTTCTGGAGGTCTGATGTCCAACAACACTTTCGACCTGATCGTAATCGGAGCCGGTCCGGGTGGGTATGTGGCTGCCATCAAGGCTGCACAGCTCGGACTCTCTGTGGCCTGTGTGGAGAAGGAGCCTGCCTTAGGTGGGACCTGCCTGCGGGTGGGCTGCATTCCTAGCAAGGCTCTGCTCGAGTCCAGTGCTCGCTTTGCAGCCACGCGCGATGAGCTCAAAGCTCATGGCGTGAAGGTGTCCGGCGTCGAGCTGGATCTCGCCACCCTGCTTCGCCGCAAGGATCAGGTTGTCACGACACTCACGAAGGGCATAGACAGCCTGTTCAAGAAGAACAAGGTGACCCGCTTTGCCGGACTTGGAAGTTTTACGGGCCCGGGGAAGGTCGCTGTGAAGCAGAAGGACGTGACGGTCGAACTGACGGCCAAGAACGTGTTGATCGCCACCGGGAGCAAGTCGGCACCGCTCGCAGGAGTTGTGCTGGACGGCGATCGCGTGGGAACCAGCACCGAGGCTCTGGCCTATCCAGAAGTGCCGGGGCATCTCGTAGTAATCGGGGCAGGGGTGATTGGCCTTGAGCTGGGATCCGTTTGGAGTCGACTGGGCGCCAAGGTAACCGTTCTGGAGTATCTTGATCGCATTCTTCCCGGCATGGATGTCGAATTGGCTGGTGAGGCTCGCAAGACTTTTGAGAAGCAGGGGATCGAGTTTCGTTTGGGCAGCAAGGTCACGGGTGCGAGGGCGGAGGGCAAAGGTGCGATCGTTGACGTGGTCGGCTCAGAGCCTCTCCGTTGCGATCGTGTACTTCTCGCGGTGGGGCGCATCCCAAACACCGAGGGTTTAGGCCTTGAGACCGTGGGGATCGCGCCCGATGCAAAAGGGCGCATTGAGGTGAATGATCATTTCGCCACCTCGGCGCCTGGCGTCTATGCCATTGGCGACGTGATCAAAGGTCCCATGCTTGCCCACAAGGCGGAGGAGGAGGGGATTGCCTGCGTCGAGCACCTTGCTACTGGCTATGGCCATGTGGACTACAATAGTATTCCGTCGGTGGTTTACACCCATCCCGAGATCGCCTCTGTGGGACGTACCGAAGAGGAGTTGAAGGCGGCTGGGATCGCCTACAAGAAGGGGAGCTTCCCTTTCCTGGCCAGCGGTCGTGCGCGGGCCATCGGGGAGACCGAAGGTCGCGTGAAGCTGCTGGCGGATGCGACGACCGATCGCATCCTGGGCGTTCACATCATCGGAGCGCATGCTGGAGACTTGATTGCCGAGGCGGCCGTCGCGATGGCGTTTCACGCCAGCGCCGAGGACGTCGCTCGCGCCTCTCATGCGCATCCGACCCTGGCCGAGGCCTTGAAGGAGGCCGCCATGATGGCCACGGGTGGCGTGGCCATCCACTGCTGACGCTTTGGCGCGCGCGGCACCGTGATACACACAGAACCCAACTGTCCTTTGTGCGGCGCGGTTAATGGATGTCAGGCCGCTCAGGAGTGTCGCACCCCGGGTTCGTGCTGGTGTGGGAAGGTTGCGGTTTCGAAGGCTGTGCTGGGTTTCCTGAAGGCCGCATCACGGGCCCCCGCCTGTCTGTGTCAGAGCTGCCTCACCGCAGCCTCCCGTCACGCCACGGATGAACAGGATCCGAAGAGGATTCTTGAGCGTCTGCGGCAGGACGTCGAGGCAAGCGGTGAGTGGGCTGACTACTACTACGACAGTCTCGGTCGCGTCGTCTTCACTGCTTCCTACCATCTCAAACGGGGCTTCTGCTGCGGGAATGGCTGTCGCCACTGTCCTTACCCGGCCTAGCAGGCGCCCGTTGACCTGCCTTCTTCACTCGCCCCACGTAGGCATGCGACGCATACTGACACCCCCGACATGAACCCTTCGCCTGTTCAGCTCCGACGCAGAACAGAGCGACTCTGCCCAATCCGACTGAGTTTCCGACGGCTGCCTCGGCTTGCTGAATTTGGTTTGTTTTTCCCATCGAGCAACCCAGACTTTCGAGGATAGCCATCTGACAAACCTTGCATGCCGATCGCTCATTCAGCTGAATTGCCCAGAATTTGGTGCCCATGGATTTTGTCCCTGGTTCTGGTAGCCTTCCTCGCCATCCGATCGGCGGCGGCGTCAGCGGAGTCCGTCGCCACCCACTGGGCCTTCCAGTCCCCGTACACACCTTCTGTCCCGATTCCAAAGAACAGTCGCTCCTGCCGCACTGCGGTCGACCGGTTTGCGCAGGCCCGATTAGAAAAGGCGGGGCTGAGTCTCGGGCCAGATGTGGATCGTGCGACACTTTTAAGGCGTGTCACCTTCCTCACCACAGGACTGCCCCCAACGCCGGCAGAGATCGCCGATTTTATAGCGGATCGATCCGTTGCGGCCTACGACAAGCTCATTGACCGCCTGCTCGCGTCACCCCGTCATGCCGAGAAGTGGGCACGCCACTGGTTGGATGCAGTCGGCTATGCGGATTCCAACGGTTACTTTAACGCAGACAGCGATCGTCCTCTGGCCTTTCGCTATCGCGACTATGTAGTCAGGGCACTGCAGCGGGATATACCGTTCGATGAATTCGTACGCGAGCAATTGGCCGGGGATCAATTGGCCGGGGATCAATTGGCTGGCTGGAAACCTGGCCAACCGGCTACAGCTCGCATCGTTGAGCTTCTCGAAGCAACTCACTTTCTCCGGAACGGTCAGGATGGGTCTGGAGAGAGTGATGGGAACGATGACGAGGTTCGGTCAGATCGCTATTATGCCCTGGAGTCCTCCCTGCAGATTCTAGCTTCCTCGTTGATGGGCCTCACCGTCCAGTGTGCGAAATGTCACGATCACAAGTTCGAACCCATCACCCAGCAGGACTATTACAGTCTTCAAGCGTATCTTTTTCCCGCCTTCAACATTCAGAATTGGGTGAAACCTAATGATCGTTTCGTCTACGCGAGCTTGCCCGGAGAGATGGAGGTCTGGGAGGCGAACGATGCGAAACTCACAAGGCAGGAGAATGAGCTGACCCAGTCCTACCAGCGCTGGGTTGCGGCTCATCGGCCGAGGGGACGAATCCTTTTCGAGGATTCCTTTGCGGAAGGCCGCCCGCTGTCTGAGAGATGGTCGAACGTGGCCCCGGGTGATGACGCCCCTGCCGGCATCCCTCCAGTGGCGCTCGATTCCGCCCGCGCACCGGCGGCTCAGGTGCGCTCAGGGAAATTGGAGATCCTTGAATCGGGCGGCGCGGGCGATCGTTGGATCTCCACTCGAGATGCCTTTAACTGGCGGCCCACGGCGACGGGTGACTGGATACAAGTCACCTTTGATCTCGTGGCGGATCGTGTCGCAGAGAAGGGCAGGGGGGCAGAGCGCATCGGCTATCTCATCGGTCTTCACGACTTTAGCGGCAACGGAGCTCGCAAGGGGGGCAACATTCTCGTCGATGGAAATCCGGCCGGAACGACAACTGTGTATGGAGAGTATCCACACGCCGGTTCCAAAGCGATCGGTAGCATCGGATCCACAGGCTATGCTCCCGGCCATAATTACGGGATTCGTATCTCTCGTCCCACGGCCAAGGCTTGGATCATGGAGCACCTAGTGGACGGGGTGGTGGACGGGGTGCCCCTGGAGATGAAGGGCGACATGCTTGCGGAAGGTGGATTTGGCTTCGAGTTTTGCTGTGGACGCAGCTTCGTCGTCGATACCGTTCGCGTCGAGTCCTCCCTCGGTGAGGATCCCGCCTGGGCGGAGGAGAACCGGCAGTTTGCGGTTCAGTTGGTCGCGCGCAGGAAGGAAATGGAGGGCAGTCTCAAAGCGATCGCAGGCCTAAAGCGACCCAAGCCTGGTAAGATCAGCTGGGTGTCTGATCTCGGATCGGAGGCTCCGAAAGTGCCGCTGCTGAAGCGTGGGGATCATCGCTCCCCTGGCGATACCGTTGAACCTGCCCCCCCTGCCTTCATTTCGAAGACGCATCCGGCCTCGCGTCCCGAGCGTAGCGGCACGGGCACAGGTGCTCGGCTTAGTCTGGCGCGATGGCTGACGGAACCGCGATCCCTTCAATCTGCCCTGCTGGCTCGTGTGACCATGAATCGACTTTGGCAGCAGTATTTTGGCGTGGGGATTGTTGCGACGCCTGACAACCTAGGGCTCAGCGGCTCGCGACCGACCCATCCTGAGCTCTTGGAATGGATGGCTTCCGAGTTCATTGCCTCCGGTTGGAGCATGAGAGCGATGCACCGGTTGCTTCTCCGATCAGCCATTGTCCAACAGAGTAGCCTCCCGACGCGCCAGGGCATCGAGAAAGATCCGTCCAATCAATGGCTCTGGCGCTTTCCCATCCGGCGACTCGAGGCCGAGGCGATCCGAGATGCCACGCTCGCTGTCAGTGGCAGACTCGACTTAAGCAAGACGGCGGGGGGCTATGTGCCGACCTCCCGAGCTGTCAGCGGCGAGGTGGTTCTGGATGAGGCACTCCCCGGAGCCTTTGCTCGCTCGCTTTTCCTGCAACAGCGTCGAAGTCAGGTTGCCACGCAACTCGGACTTTTCGATGCGCCCTCCGTCGTTTTTAACTGCACGCGACGTGCCCAGACAACCATGCCTCTGCAATCGCTTAGCCTTCTGAACTCCGAGTTTTCCCTGAAGCGTGCCGAGGACATGGCCCAGCGTTTAGAGCGCGAGGCAGGCGAGGATGCCAACCGCCGGATTCGACTGGCGTTTCTCCTGACCACTGGGCGTCCGCCGGATACCAAGAGCAGAGGGATGGTCCGAGACTTTCTGATTTCGCAAAGAGAGCTGCATGCTGGTGAGAAGGACGCTGCGTTTCGCACCTGGGCGGACCTCTGTCAGATGCTTCTGGCCTCCAGTCCGTTCCTGTACCTTGATTAGCTATGAGTTCTGAATCTTTCTCACGCAGGGCCTTTCTGGGGCGATCCGTTGGAGGGCTGGGATCGATGGCACTGGCGCATCTGCTCTCCCGTGATGTGCATGCGGCGACCCCGGCACAAGGAAGTCATTTTCCCGCTCGCACCCGCGCGGTTATCAGTCTTTTTCAGCACGGTGGTCCCAGCCAGATGGACCTCTTCGATCACAAGCCAGAGTTGACCCGCTGGGATGGAAAGCCCTATCCGGGTGGAGCTTTGGAAATTCACTTCGATAAACAGTCAGGCCAGGTCCTCGGGGCTCCCTACCAGTTTCACGCGCACGGCCAATGCGGCATGGAGCTCTCCGAGTTGCTACCGCATACAGGGAGTATCGCGGATGACATCACTCTGATTCGCTCCATGACCACGGGATCCGTGGACCACGAGTCCGCGTTGCGCATCATGCATACCGGTCGGTTTCTAGCCGGTTTGCCCGGGCTGGGATCGTGGGCACTCTATGGCCTGGGCACTGAGAATGAGAATCTACCAGCCTACGTCGTCCTTTCAGATCCGGGCGGGCTTCCAGTCGACGGTGAGCGGAACTGGTCCTCTGGATTTCTTCCAGCCCTCTACCAGGGAACTCCGTTTCGCTCAGGTCCGTCTCCTGTATTCAACCTCAAGACCCCCGAACGCGTCACTGCCATGGCGCGCGAAGGGCAGCTAAAGTTCCTGAAACAACTCAATGGCCAGCACGCGTCGCGCTATCCGGAAAACACGGAGCTTAGCGCCCGCATCGCAAACTTCGAAATTGCCGCCCGCATGCAGACAGCGGTGCCCGAAGTCTTGGACTTTTCTAGTGAAACCAAAGCCACCCAGCAAATGTATGGCTTGGACAATCCGATCACTGAGGAATATGGGCGCCGATGTCTGCTCGCCCGCCGACTGGTTGAAAGGGGAGTTCGCTTCGTGCAGCTTTTCCTCAACGGCCAACCCTGGGACACTCACGACAAGAATGCCGAACGTCTCAAGGGGCTCTGTGCTCGCACGGATCAGCCGAGCGCCGCTTTGGTTAAAGACCTGAAACAGCGCGGTCTGCTTGATTCTACGGCAGTGATTTGGAGCGGGGAATTTGGAAGGCTACCTGTATCGCAGGGCAAAGATGGACGCGATCACAACCGCCATGGCTTTTCGCTCTGGGTCGCCGGCGGGGGCTTTCGCCGTGGCTACGTCCATGGCGCGACGGACGACTTTGGATACAAATCCGTTCATGATATTGTGCCCGTGCATGATTTCCACGCAACCCTCCTGCACTTGATGGGCCTGGACCATCGGAAACTCCATTTCCAGCATGAAGGACGTGCCACTTCATTGACAGACTCAGAAGTTACTGGGGCTGCCGTGGTCCCTTCGCTGCTTGGCTGAGGGAAATTCAGAGGGTCGTTGCCTGTTAGGGATTCGGATTTTCTTTGAACGCCGAAGGTTGGACCTTGGGGTCACAATCCTCGACTCTTCACTCTATGCTTGTCCTCTCGATGCTTGTTGGGCTTGAGTTGCCGGGGCTGCATCAGCGCTGCTTTGCTCTTGGCCTTGCCGAGGCGAACGGACGTCTGCCAAAGGCCCCTCGTTCAGATGCACAGCGTGGTCTCCGCCAGCACAACAGCACCGGTGCGCCAGTTCCTCTCGCGGATCTGGTTGGCTCTGCTTTTATCGCTCCTCGCCGGATGCGCCCGTCCTGACCCGCCCGCGGATCTCGTTGTCATCAATGGCACCGAACCCGAGACCCTAGACCCAGCGTTGTGCACGGGCCAACCTGACGGCCGGGTTGCGGCGGCGCTTTTCGAAGGTCTCACTCGGGTGCATCCTAAGACGGGAGAATCCGTGCCGGGCATCGCCGAGCGTTGGGAGATCTCTCCGGATGGCAAAACCTATCTCTTCTATCTGCGCACCAACGCCCTCTGGTCCAACGGGGAACCCATTACAGCCGATGACGTGGTCTACTCGTGGCGGCGTGTGGTCGATCCCGCCAACGCCGCCGACTATGCCGGCCAGCTCTACTATGTTAAAAACGGGCTCGCGATCAATACGCGCAAAATCACAGATCTCACGCAGCTCGGCGTCTCGGCAGTGAATCCGCATCTGGTCCGGGTCGAACTGGAGAATCCCACCGCCTTCTTTCTGGATCTTTGCGCCTTCCGCACACTCTGCGTGGTGCATCGTAAGACCATCGAGAAGTATGGGGATCGATGGCTGATGGCGCGGCCTTTGCCCACCAGCGGCTGCTTCACCCTCGAGCAGTGGAAAGTGAATGACAGGGTGAGGCTGCGGAAGAATCCGTATCACTGGGATGCCGCCAATATCCGCAGCGAGGTCGTGGATCTCATCCACCTGGAGTCCGCGACCACCGCGCTCAATCTCTTCGAAACCGGCCAAGCCGATATCATCTGGGACAAGACCCTTATTCCCATGGAGCTCATGGACGTGCTCAAGGAGCGCCCCTATGTCCACACCTTCAAGTACCTTGCGACTTATTTCATGCGGTTCAATGTGACCCGCGGCCCGTTCAAGGACCCAAGGGTGCGAAAGGCTCTCGCACTGTCCATCAACAAGTCCAGGATCGCGGGACACATTATGAAAGCCGGAGAAGAGCCGGCCGCCACGCTCGTGCCACCCGGCACGGCAAACTATCAGGCACCGGAAGGGCTCAGTTACAACCCGAACCTAGCACGAAAGCTTTTGGCGGAAGCTGGTTTTCCAGAAGGGAAGGGATTCCCCAGTTTTCATTATCTGTTCAACACCGCCAAGCAGCACGAGCAAGTGGCGGTTGAACTCCAGCAGATGTGGAAGAAGGAGCTCGGCATCAGCCTGGAGCTGCGCAACACGGAGTGGAAGGTTTACCTGGCGGACCAGAGCGCGGTAAACTTTGATCTCAGTCGGAGCGCCTGGGTGGGGGACTACAATGACCCGAACACGTTTCTCGACATGTTCATGAGCAACAACGGCAACAATCGCACCGGGTGGAAGAGTCCCGAGTATGATGCTCTGCTGGACCGTGCCAACCGAATGACCGACCTAAAAGAGCGTGCCGAGCTGCTCAGGCAAGCTGAGCGCCTTCTGGTTGTGGACGACGTGGTGATCATGCCGCTCTTCTTCTACGCCGGGATCACGTTTTACAGACCCGATGAGATCAGCGGTATCTGGGCTAACATCATCGATGAGCACGCCTTGTATCCCGTGGGGAAGACGAAGAAGGCCGACCTCCGACCCTGAGACGCCATGTGGATCTACCTGACTAAACGCATCGTCGGCCTCCTGCCTCTGTTGCTGGTGATCAGCTTTCTTTCCTTCATGCTCGTGCGGATGGCACCCGGAAGCCCGTTTGACAAGGAACGTGCGCCCGCGTCGCCGGACATCGAGCGCACGCTCCGGGAAAAATACCACCAGGACGAACCCCTTTGGCAACAGTATCTGCGTTACCTGGGGGTGGCCAGGGAATCGGACGGGCAGGGGGGGACACGCTGGGTGAGGGGAGGTCTGGTTCAGGGTGATCTCGGCCCCTCCTTCAAGTATCGCAACCACGGGGTCAACGACATCGTGGCTCAAGGCCTGCCCGTTTCAATGTCCCTGGGACTCCTGGCGTTTCTCTTCGCCATGGGGGTGGGTATTCCGCTCGGCATCTACACCGCGCTGCGGCGCGGACAGTGGGGAGACCACATCGGAAGCTTCTTCTCCCTGCTCGCCTTTTGCATCCCTGGTTTGGTCGTTGGCCCCTTGCTAATCATGGGATTGGCCCTGCAATGGCGTCTCTTCCCCGTCGCACTCTGGAGCTCGCCCTGGCATATGGTCCTGCCGACGGTGACACTCGGGCTCTATTTCTCCGGCCGCATTGCCCGCCTGATGCGTGAAGGCATGACCGAAGCGATGAAGGAGGCTTATGTGGTTACAGCCCGCGCGAAAGGCTTGAGCGAGTCACAGGTCGTCTTCCGTCACGCACTGAGGCTCGCGATACTGCCCGTCGTTTCCTATAGCGGACCTTTGCTGGCCGATCTGCTGACAGGCTCGTTCGTGGTTGAGAATCTCTTTCTGGTACCGGGGATTGGAGTATTCTTGGTCAACTCGGCCCTTGGCCGGGACTACAATATGGTGGTAGGGCTGGCGCTGGTTTATGCCGTCCTGCTGGTTCTGCTCAACTTGGCGGTGGATCTCACTTACGGATTTTTGGATCGGAGGGTGAAGCTGTCATGAGTCTGATCGTATCACAGGCGCCATCGACTGAGCGACCCCCTGCGGCCCCGCCCTCCCTCACGCCCAATCAGCGTGCCTGGCGTCGCTTCTGGCGGAACCGACCCGCGGTGCTCGGACTTTTCTGGACTCTCTGCCTCCTGGTCCTGGTGCTGACTTGGCCGTGGATCGCTCCCTATACCTTCGAGGCGACATCTGACGCCCAGTTCTCGCCACCCAGTGCGCAGCATTGGTTTGGTACGGATGTCCACGGCAGGGATCTGATGACTCGCGTCATTTATGGCGCTCGGATCTCCCTCCTGGTGGGCTGGATCGGGGCGCTGGTTGCAGTGATCAATGGAGTTGTCTGGGGAGCTAGCGCCGGGTTTCTCGGGGGGAAATGGGACGGCTTTGCAATGCGTGTCGTGGACGTTCTCTATTCGTTGCCTTCCATCATTTTCGTGATCGTCCTTATCACCACCCTCGAAGGTTTTTTGAGGAAGTGGCTGGTGGCCACTTTTGATGCGGGCCCTGCTGCGGTGGGCTACGCACGTCTGATCTTCCTCTTTGCTGGATTAGGGGCGATCTCCTGGCTGAACATGGCTCGAATCGTCCGGGGTCAGGTTCTCAGCTTGCGTCAGCGCGCGTTTGTCGACGCAAGTCTCGCGTTGGGAGCGCATCCATTGCGGGTCATCGCAAAGCACATCCTACCCAATATTTTTGGAATCGTGATTGTCTATGCCACGCTCACCATACCCGCCATCATCCTCTACGAGTCCTTTCTAAGCTATCTGGGGTTGGGGATCCAGGCTCCGATGGCGAGTTGGGGGTCCCTTATCGCGGATGGCGCTTCACAGCTCAATCCCATCCGCGTCTACTGGTGGCTCATCGTTTTTCCAGCCGGCATGCTGGTCACGAGCCTCCTGGCTATGAACTTTCTCGGAGATGGTTTAAGGGATGCCTGGGATCCCAAGGGACGTTCCGACTAAATCCATGAAGGTTGCGGCAGAACTGCACCGCCCGCGACAATGGCGTGGTATGCCGTGGTATGCCGTGGTGGGTGTGGGGCGTTCTTCTCTTCGCGGTTTCCGAGGGATATTGGCCGATCGTTACTACAGCCTGATGCGAGGCTGATTCACGAACGATGAACCCAAACATGGGCGCGAAGATGGGGAGGACTACAGAATTGACTGGTTTTTACCAGCGGGTTCCGCCATGTTCTATCTCATAGATTCAAGGCCCGGTTCGAGGAACACAGACTGTTCTTCTGAGGGGCGGAAATGGGAGGCGATGTCCATATACACCTTTTTGAGAGAGCAACGTTCCGGTCAAAACCCGTTCGCGGTTTCGAGTCGACTCCGCCTGTTTTACACCTGGGTCTCTCTGGCTGCTGTTCTCGGCTCGGCCGCCCTTACCACCCAAGGACAAGGGCGTTTGGAGACCCTCCTTTATGCAGATCCACTTATTGGGTTCTCCCAGTGGAGCACCGTCCTGCCGCTCATGGACCAGGGGACAGAGATCGTCGTGGAGTTTGACTGTGGCCTCGCAGGGGTAGGCCAACCCTCCTTGGAACGGGAAGCGGACTCGCTCAGCGCGTGGATGGTCGATGCACAAGGCCGACGCGCGACGGTCTTGTTTCAGCTCAGCGCCGGGGAGGACCCCATCATCGCTCCGCGTAGTATAGGATTTCTACCTTTCGACCCACACTTGATCTCTCTAAGCCCTGTGCAGGAGCGGACACCTCCCCTGGACTTCAAGCCAATCACGGAACTCGCACGCCATTTTTCCATCACGTTGCCCGCATTGTTCCAATCTCCTGGGACGACCCTACATCTGAGCCTCGTTGAGAACCGAGACGACGAAGCCTCCGCAGGGTGGCTGTCGAATCTTGTGGTGATCCCGGAGCCGTCCGCTGTGTTTTTCCTGGCGGCGCTGGGACTTCTAGGCGTTCTTCGCCGAGGCCGTTTTTGGATGAGTCTGCCGTGGAGAAGTTAGGTTAGATCGACACCCTATTGACGGGCGGGGGAGGCAGTCTGAAACGGCAGCCCGCTGAAGAGATAAATCTCCCGAGACTCCGTTGTGACCAGGAGGCCCTCCGGGACGAAGCAGCATCC
>CAMAVD010000078.1 GCA_945861575.1 Akkermansia muciniphila | reverse complement strand
AATCCACCGCCTTAAGGACGTTCTGTCGTTCGCTAGCGCAGAGGCCGAAGTATTCGTTAAGATTTTCAGGCAACGCGGAGCGATCGATTCGCAACTCACGCAGCTGATGGGTGAGATGCATAACCGTGGTCTTGCACACCAGACAATCTGTATGGCCGATGATGGCGATCTCCCTGCCTCCCTTAATGGCACACGCTAACCCGAGGGAACGCATGGTACTGCTCATCGGCCCGGTGATGACATTGCCCGCGTTCCGCAGCCAGATGAACTGCGATTCCGGCACGCCGAGAACCTCAGGTAGCAGGGGGTTTAACCGCGCGTCAATGCACGATAGTGCCACGACAGGGAGCGCGTCGGGAAACTCATCGAGTGACAAGCCGGCCCCGGTGTCGCCAGCAATGGCGCGATTATTGGCAGCGACAATGGCTTCGAAGAGGTTCATCTCAAGTGAGGAGGCACCGAACTTCCCGAGGGGGACGCCCTAGGCATTCAAGGCTTCTCTTTATCCTTCCCCATCGCCTTCTTCAGAGAGGGGACTTGCTCGAGCAATTTTTCAAACTTCACCCCGGTCAGGCTCTCCAGCACCGGCGGCAGTTGGGCGATAATCTGAGTGATATCGCCCGTCAATTTGCTCGCGCCACCCCCCGGCCCTGAGCCGGAGTTAATGATGACCATCTTCTCCATCTTCGCCAGCGGCTCGCTGATGCGTCCCGCGATTTCAGGCAACACCTTGACAAGCAGCTCAATAACAGCCGCCTGGTTGTATTCCTGGAACGCCTCTGCTTTAAGGCGCGTGGCTTCTGCGGTCGCCTTCCCCTGTGCCATGATGATGTCCGCCTGGGCGAGACCCTTGGCCTTGTTCGCTTCAGCGTCGGCGATGCCGGTGGCCTTGTTCACATCCGCGGCGGCGAAACCTGTCGCCTTGGTCGCGGCCGCAGCACCGTCTGCCTCGGTTTCCAGTTGGTACTTCCGCGCATTGGCGAGCGTCTCAACCTTGTAGCGCTCCGCGTCAGCGGGTTTCTGCACCATGGCCTCAAGCTCGCGCTGCTTGCGCAGGATCTCCTGCTGCTGCAACTCGATCTGCTTCTGCTTTTCGATGACCTGCACTTGGATCTCCTCAGCCTTCACCAGTTGGCCCGTCTTAAACCTCTGAAGGTCATAGGCAAGATCGGCCTCGGCCTTCTTCTGATTCACCGTAGCTTGGTACTGCGCCACATTCGATTGGTAATCGCGCTGCGCCTCAGCAATCTTGGTATCGGCGGCAAACTTCGCTTCCTGTCCCGCCTGGGTGGCCTGGGAGGATTTGATCATGGCGTCGCGATCCGCCTCGGCCTGGGCGATTACAGCGTCACGTTTAACCTGCGCGATCCGTGGCTTGCCGAGCGCGTCAAGATAGCCTTGGGAATCGCGAATATCGCGAATCGTGAAGCTCACGATGCCGAGGCCCATGTTGGCCATATCGCCCGCCGCAACCTCCTGCACCTTCTGCGCGAAGGCATCGCGGTTCTGATAAATCTCCTCGACGGTCATGGTCCCGAGGATCGCCCTCAGATGCCCCTCCATCGTTTGAGTGGCAATGTTCTTGATCGCGGCCGTGTCCTTGCTGAGGAACTGCTCCGCCGCTGTGGCGATGGAGATGTCGTCGCCCTTGACCTTGATCTGCGCGACCCCGTCCACCTTCACCGGCACACCCTTGCTTGTGTAAACCTCCGGGGTCTGCACATCAATGGTCAACAGCTCCAGCGACAACAGATCGACTTTTTCGATGACCGGAAAGACAAACGTTCCACCACCCTTAACGATGCGAAACCCACGGGTACGAACCGACTCGTCCGGATCCGTCACGTGATATTGGCGACCCGAGACGATGAGAACTTCGTTTGGCCCGACCTTGGTATAACGACTGGCCCAGACCGAGCCAAAGATGAGAACGACGCAAACAATGCCTACGATGGCGAGGGCCGCAAAGCCAAAGCCTCCGGGAAGAGTCAGCTGAGCGAGGTAGAGTGATGGATTCATAAAGTGCTCTCTAATGATCTGTTAAAGAAAAAGCATCCACAGCCTGCGCATCGGAACGTTCGGCCGTCGCCAGTGAGGTTCATTGGCGATCACATCGCGGCTACGTAGAACTGTGTCCCCACGACGCGAGTGATCTTCACTGTGGATCCTCCGGGAATAGCCAGATTGTTCTCCGCACGCGCCGGGGCGGAGTAGCGAGTGCCGACCTGCACGTAGGCGATTTCGCCGAAACCATTCGCAACGATAGGAGTGATCACCGTGGCAGGGGTGCCCACTAGGGTCGCCACGCGAGATTCGCTGGAGCCCTGCGTCTTGCAAAAGACCAGCCGGAAAAGCCACAAGACCCCCGCCGCCACCGCGAATCCGCTCATCATGGACAAAGGCAAGCTGATCCACGGACTACGGGTGGCCTCAACCCGGTGAAAGATCATCCCAAACCCGCCAAACGCCGTGATGAACGATGCGATCGTCGTCGGGCTCAACGCGGAGAAGCCAGGCATGTCTTGCGCGCCAAAGCCAGCCTCCGCGTGCCCTCCGGCACCCGCATGGCTTCCCTCCATGCCTTCATGATGGCTACCCCAAAGATGCGAGGTGAACGCCGTGATGAGGGTAAATAGGAGGCCCGTTCCGAAACAGACCAGATAGATTAGAAATAAATCCATAAGCCCTCGCTTGCTCTTTGTTGGAGAAATCTAATTCTCCATTGAGAATCGAAGCAAGCAGCAATGTTAGGCAAAAACGCCCCGTGCGCACTCCAGAAGACTTGCCACTCACTGGCTTGATGCCACAAGCCTCTAAACTGCGTCCGCAGCAAGAACCGTCCCTCGTAGAGCGCCCTATCTGCCTTGAGGTGTTCTGAGTCGGTAAAAGCGGCCGGCGGTCGGACGACGGCTCGAGTCCTGCATGAGCAGGCTTCCGAGAGTATTGGTTTGGAGCAGCCACGGTTCCCACCGGTTCAGATCCTCGCTCCGTTCCACCTGCACCTCACTGCCCAGTCTGCAGAAAACGCTCAGCCTTAGATTCTCCCATGCGATGTCGTCGGAGCAGGAGAGCCAGTCGATTCGGGCGGACTGAGAGAACTCAGCCCGAAGTTTGAGGGGGGCTATGATCTTCAAGTTGAGCCGATTGGTGGTCTGGTTGATATCGCCCGACCAACCCAGAAAGCGCTCCCCGGGCTTTGCACTGGCCAGGACCAGGACCGCCTCGCCGGAAGTGTAAACAGTTTTCCGAGGGAAAACAATCACTGAACCCTCCCCAGCCACCTGCACTTCCAGGGGGAACCCGTTGCCGCTGGAGAGAAAAAGCGCGCGGAGGACGGGGGACGGACTTGTGACTTGGAAATCCAGTGGATTTACCGCGTTGGCGATCGCTCCGCTCCAGGACACAAAGTTACTCCCTGCTGCGGCGATGGCCGTAACGCGGAACCGTGCCCCATACGGATACAAGGCCAACCCTGCCTCGGTTTCGACGACACCCGCTCCGGTTGTGCCTGCTGAGACCGGTGTCCCGAAGACACCTTCCAGGCAGCGGTCGCCGTCCATGGTGATTGAGATCACCTGGCTGGTGCCTGACACGTCCCCATGCCAGCCGATGAAACTCCAGCCATTGCTGGCAAGCGCGGTTACCTTTACCACCTCATTGCTGAGATACCTGGATTTCATCGGGGCGCGTTCCAGTTGTCCGCCGCCCGGGGTGACAGCGGTCAGCTGAAATGTTCTCAGCACCCGCACTTCAATGGGATCAAGTTCCACAATGAGCATTTGATCCTCGCTGATGGCTAGAGCTCGCACGATGACCGAGTTGCGAATGTTGACGGGACCGTCGTAGAATAGATTTGGGCTCGATCCGTCTAGCGAATAGACTAGTGTTCCGTTGGTCAGGGTTGTGGTTAGCCTGATTTCGGCGCTGTCACTCCGCACCTCCGGACCGATCACGATAAATTCACCATCTACCGTGAGGGCAGGCATACCCACGGGGGCGGTGCGCGATCGATCGCCGATGACCACGGTTTCCACAGGGACGAGGTTGGTGAAAATCGCGACATATCGATTTGAAACCCCGATGGTGATCTGGCGGTGGGGTTCAGTGGGGCCGTCCTGCCAGCCTACGAATTGGTAGAACCCGGCTGCCGCCGCGCTGAGTTGAACCTGCTCACCTGGGGTGTAGAACGTTCGGAGCGGTGAGGCGTCAATCGAGCCTTGTCCGACGACGGCGAGATCGAGGCGCCGCGACCCGAACACCGCAGTGACGGCCCGATTCCCCTCCAGAACAATCGGGGCGGGATTCTCATCGCCCTCAAGGTCCCCAGACCAGCCCGAGAAGAAGGCATCATCGTCCGGTATCGCTACTAGGGTTGCGAGCGCTCCCAAGGGGTGGATGTCTTGAATCGGGTCTACCGCGATCACTCCTCTGCCAAGTGCCGTTGTGCGAAGAGTCACCGAGATCCCGAGCGGGACGGTCTCGCTGGTGACCCTGGCTCCCGCGTTGGACACCTCGACAGCGTAGTCTGCGGCATCGGTCGCTACCGTGTTGGTCCGGAGCAGTACGGCGTTGGTTTCCCCCGGAACGGGCAGACCGTTTTTGAGCCACTGATACGCGAAGGGACCCTCCCCGCCGACTCCCACCTGGAGAGTGAAACCTGCGCCCAGAAGAACATTGGTCGGCTGGGGTGCGGCGGCGATGGTGGGTGGGATGGTGACTCGGCGGACGAGGAACGCATCCCGGTTGGTGAGATTTCCTGTCGTGAGGGTGTGAGCGCCAAACGTTGCGGTGTCGCTGAATTCGCCGGCGACGAAGGTGTGGCCTCTCAGATCGATGGCGACTGCGTTTGCGCTGTCGACACCATTTCCTGGGCTTCCAGCGCGGACTAGGGACCGAGGCGTGCCATCCGGGTCGAGGCGCAGGAGAAAGGCGTCGCTTGCCCCGCCTGTAGCTGCGACCTGCAATGATCCTACTTGAAGGCTTCCGCTAAAATTCCCCACTGCGGTTACGCCTCCGAGGGAGGATACAGTTACGCCGAGTAGATTGTCGTCCTGCAGACCTCCTCCAGCTCTCGCCCAGATGAGCTGCCCTTCTGGATTGAGTTTGGCGATGAAGAAATCCTTCCTCCCTTGGGCGCTGAGCGTTTGGGGGCCGAAGTCGATGGATCCATTGAAATATCCTCCTAAGATTAAGTTGCCCTGGCTGTCGGTGATAGCGGCTCGGGTACCATCGGCCGCTCCCAAACCGTGACGGACGGCCCAGAGGCGATCGCCGGATCCGCTGGAATATTTCGCGGCGAAGGAATCTCTGTCGCCTCCGCTGGTGAGGACAACGCCATCGAAGGAACCGGTCCCAAGAAACTCTCCAGCAACGAACACGTGTCCAGATGCATCGGTCGTCACAGCGTATCCCACAGCCCCACGCGTCGCTCCGATCCGGCGTGCCCATCGGGTTGCTCCGCTGGGCGTGTAGCTGGCGAGGTACGCTTCGGGGACCACGGCATTCAGGCTGGTGATCGACACGCCTGATCCAAATTGGATCGTGCCCATGAACGTGCCTGTCACGTAGCTGTTGCCCTCCTGATCGACCGCTACTGCCGAGGCGCGGTCGTCGCCTGCGCTCGCGATTCCAGCCACCCACTGGGGGGTTCCTCCTGGACCCACCCGGAGAATAAATCCATTGAGGGAGTTTCCACCCAGTATCGGGAGTGTTAGGGAACCGAACGAGGCGGCGCCCCGGTAGTAGCCTACGACCACCGCGTAGCCGTTGGTTTCTGTGGCGACTCCCGCTGCCGCATCTTCTTGAGTTCCGCCCCAGCCTTGAACCCAGGCGAGGCTTCCGTCGCCTTGATACTTGGCCACGAAAAGGTCGGTGGCTCCCTTTGCGGTGATCTGGGCATCGCCAAAGCTGGCCGTGCCGCTGAAACTGCCTACGATGATGGCGTTGGTACTGGCGTCCACCGACACCCCAGCGGCCATGTCCGCAGCTGGGCCACCCCCCCGTCGCGCCCAGGCGAAGGAGTTTGTGTCCGCCTGGCTCTGTCCGGTGAGTGGGGAGAGGAGCAAGGCTAAGAGCCAGGGGAGAGCCTGGAACCGTCGGTTTGAATCCGTTCTATGACAGCGCTGAGCTGTCGCAACCGTGTCCTTGCTCATGAGTAGTGACCGTGGGCAAGGCAGTGCCGACTGTCCAGTCCAGAAGGTCGCGCTGGCTGCCAGATCGTTCCAAAACGGACGCAGCTCGCGGGTGTGATGCTTGAATCTGCATTGTGTTTGTTCCGGGGATTGCGGCAAGCTGTCGGAGTGCACCGGGTTCTCGAAACATCGAGCCAAGGGTTCAGCAGGCGGTCCATGCTGAAAAGAGCTGCTATCGGCTTTGGGCAGTTGGCTCTCGCTGACCTGCTGTCCTCCGAGACGTCCCGAGCCAGCGTCGTTCCGGTATCCCCCTTGATCGCTCGGCCACCCCGGGTCGCACCGAAGGCCAAGCGGGTGATCTTTCTTTTCATGCATGGCGGGCCGTCGCACGTGGACACCTTCGATTACAAGCCTGCCCTGATACGCGATTCCGGCAAGCCGCTCCCCTACGCCAAACCCCGCGTGCAATTCGCGCAGACGGGAAATCTGGGCGCGCCGCGTTGGGATTTTCGTCCCTACGGGCAGTGCGGTGCGATGGTGAGCGATTTGTTTCCTCACGTTGGGCGTTGCGCGGATGACCTTTGTTTTCTGAAGTCAGTGCACGGAACGAATGAGGCGCATGGAGGAGCGCTGCTGAAGTTGCACACCGGCTCTGACACCTTTATTCGTCCGAGCATGGGCTCATGGATCTCCTATGGACTCGGGAGCGAGAGCAAAAATATGCCGAGCTTCATCACCATCAACCCCACGTACGGGCATGGGGGTGTGGGCAACTGGTCGAGCGCCTTTCTGCCAGGTGTCCACCAAGGAACACCTCTAGGCGGCGGCGGGCCCGTGGACAAGGCCACGTTTCATTTCCTACACGATCCGGATTCAAACCCTGCGCTGCAGCGCCTGGAGCTGGACCTGCTGGCATCGATGAACCGAGATCACCTCCAGAAAGCGGGCTCGGATGGGGCCTTGGAGGCTAGAATCCAGTCCTTCGAGATGGCGTTTCGTATGCAGACCGAGGCTCCGGAGATTCTCTCCCTTTCCGGGGAGACAGCCGCGACCCGAGCACTTTACGGGTTGGAGGAACCTTCCACTGCCTCCTTTGCGCGCCAGTGCATGCTGGCTCGGCGCTTCAGTGAGCGTGGCGTGCGATTTGTTCAGGTGACCCATGGATACTGGGATCAGCACTCGGACCTGAAGAAAGACCATTCGCGCCTTGCGAGCGAGGTGGATCGCCCGATTGCGGGACTGCTTCAGGATCTGAAATCCCGTGGCTTGCTGGAGGAGACGCTCGTGCTGTGGGGAGGTGAGTTTGGTCGCACGCCCACCCTTCAGGGAGGGGACGGAAGAGATCACCATCCGCACGCGTTCACCATGTGGATGGCTGGAGGTGGGGTGAAACGCGGCTTTAGCTACGGGGTGACAGACGACTACGGCTTCTACTGCGTGGATCAGAAAATGCACGTGCATGATCTGCATGCGACCCTCCTGGCTCTGTTAGGGCTCGATCACGAGCATCTCACCTTTCGCCATGCCGGCCGCGATTTCCGTCTGACCGATGTACATGGCGAGGTGGTGCGGGACATCCTGGCCTAGAATTCACGATCCGGCTGCCGGATTTTGAGCAACCCAATCGCACAGGTCTGTACGACATCCTCGCTTCCTACTTCAGTCGGCTGTGATGCCGATACACTCAGTGCAAGCTTGCCTTCCCGGGGGGGACGCTTAGTTTGGCTATGGATCCTATGAAGACTCTTTTTGCCATCGCATGCCTTCTGTTCTTTTTTAAGCTTGGGGCGAACGCTGCGGATTCTACCCTGGTGAACATGGGAGATCTTTGGAGTTACGTGAAGGTGCCATTCCAGATCGTTCAGCCAGCCGCTGGATGGGCCGAGGTTGGGTTTGATGATGCGGGTTGGGGACGCAGCCGATCTGGCTTCGACTTGGAACATACGCATGTCGGCTTGCAGGACGTGACGGCTAAGGCTCCCCCCGCGCGCATGTTTTTACGCCATCGATTTCAGGTAGAAGATCGAGCCGCCATCCGATCGTTGCGGCTGCGGGTGGAGCACGAAGTCGGGTTCAAGGCCTACCTCAACGGGAAGCTGGTAGGCACGGTCTCGGAGCCGGGTGTGGCGTTGGTACGGCAGGACCCCTTTCTTCCTAACGAGGAAGATGCGGTGCTGACAACCGCTGATCTCGATCTCACGTCCTCTCGTGAGCTTCTGAGGGAGGGAGACAATGTGCTGGCGCTTGAGGGGGATCAAACCTGGAGGACAGTATCCCCGATCACTCTGAGCGGGCTTTTGACGGCGAATATCTCGCGCGGGCCATTTGTGCAGAACACCACGCCTAACGGGTTGGTAATCGCATGGCGAACGGAGCTCCCCTTTGTCGGGGCAGTGCAGTATGGGAGAACCCGTAGTTTGGGTAGCGAGGTGGCTGAGGCTGCCCCGGGGACGAGGCACGCTATCACCCTCTCCGGCCTGGAGCCTGACACCCATTACTTCTATCGAGTCACCAACCGTGATCCGGATGGGGGCGAGGTCGTCTCGGCTGTGGACTTCTTCCGAACCTTTAGGGAGCGGGGCCCTGTTCATTTCGCCTTCATTGCCGACACGGGGCAGAACACGGCGGCTCAATTCACCCACGCCCGGATTCTTGCGGATCTCGCCCCAGAGCTCGTGCTTCATGGGGGTGATATCATCTATGGCGGCTTTGACGATCTGACCCCTGACAGCCGAGTCTTCGCCCCTTATCTGCGCGACACGGGCCAGATGGGCAACACGCCGTTTTACTTTTCCCTCGGCAACCACGATCTCAACTGCTGCGGCGGGGATCCCAAGGAATGGAATCCGACAAATATGGCGCTCAACGCTTTCAGCTTCCAGAATACCTTCTATCTGCCGACCAACTCGGCGACAGGCACTGAGCACTTTTATTCCTTCGACCACGGCGACGTGCACTTTGTCGCGTTGTATAATCCCTGGTTCACGGTTTATGATTTCACTGCGTCGACCGAGCAGTATCGATGGCTGACCAACGATCTTGCCTCGAGCACGAAGCCTTGGAAAATCCTCTTCTTTCATTCGCCTATGGCGCACTCCGGGCCGCATGCAAGTGCAGATCGAAATCTCAATGGTGTGCTCGATCACGTGGATTTGAGCCTAACGCTGGGGCCTGTGGCAGCGACCTACGGAGTGCAGTTAATCTTGAACGGGCACGAGCACAACTATGAGCGTTTCGTTCCTACGAATGGAGTGCATAGCGTCGTGTCTGGAGGCGGAGGCGCCGGGCTGTATGGGTTCTCCTCCCCCCATCCGCGCAGCGCTCAGTTCCTCAGTGCTAACCAGTGTCTGAATGTTGAAATCTCCGGCGACACGGCCACCTTGCAAGCGGTTACAACCAACATGACGATCCTGGATCAGTGGGTGATTCAGAAAACAGCTCCCATCGACCAAATCTATTACGCATCCTGGAACTCTCCGAAAGTAGAGGCCGAGGCCGCGACCGATCGAGATGGCAATATCACCGGACAGTCCTTCGATTTTGTTGGAGATCCCATCCTCCCCCGCATGGGGCAGCATTCCAATCTCGGCTTCTGTTATGTGAACAATGATTCCACCAATCTCTATGTTGGATTCGCGAGCGTCATGTTGGCCGCGGACGCCAACCTCTTCCTCTTTGTTGGTTCCGAGCGAGCGCTAGGGGTGGAGACGCTCAAAGGGGTCGGGAATGGGGTGATTGATCCGCTTCTGGAGGGTGCCGATGGGTTGGATTGTTTGGAGAATGTCGCTTTCAAAGGGTTCCGGCCGGGGATTGGATGCCTGCTCGGCGATGAATATGGGGATGGCACAAGTCGAAGCAACAGGCGACCGAGGCTGGCGCTGAACATCGGCCAGGGGGTTTTCTCCCTTGGATCCAGCTTGTCGCCGGTTCCTGGAACACGTGTGCAGCAATTCAACCGATCGCCCCAAACCCCTCTGTTTGGTTTGCCCGCGACGGAGCAGAATGCGGATTTTATTGAAGTCTCCATTCCGCTAGCCAGCCTAGGGAATGTTTTGCCTGGAGAGACGGTGAAGCTCGCGGCCTTCGTCGGCTTGGGAGGTTTCGACACCAATTTGATGATCCGCGTGATCGATACGGCCCTTCTTGGAACGGGCATGTTAGCTGACGAGGGAGGGAGGGTCGTTGTCCAGCCGGTTTCGGTGAAGCTGTCACTTCCTTCTGATTTGGATGAGGATGGCGACGGGCTTCCGGATGGTTGGGAAACGGCGCATGGGCTCGATCCGAAGGAGGGTAAAGGCCAGCAGGGCGCTGATGGGGATGTGGATCACGATGGGGATAGCAATCTCAGGGAATTTTTGGCGGGGACCGACCCACAGGATTCGCGGTCGGCTCTGAGGCTGCGGCTTATACCGGGTGGTGACCGCGTTGTCCGGATTTCCTGGCCTGCGGTGCCCGCCGGTCGCCGCGCAGTGGTTCAGTATTCGGAGGGAGGGTTGGAAAATTTTGTGGACTACGTTCGGCCCATCTCAGGTCTGAGAAGGCCTATGTTTGAGACGATCTTCACTGATGACCTGAGAAAGAGCCCCGGCGTCAGCCAGCGAAACTACAGGCTAAGGCTTGAGCCATAATTGGGGGCGGCAACGCCGAGGGTGTTGCGACACCAGGTGCGGGCGACCAGATGCATTTTCTGAAGCTTGTTGAGCCTCAATAGCTGAGGCCCGAGGACATCGAAATTGCGGGACTCCAACTTTTTCAACAGCTTCCAATAGACCGAGCCCATGACTTCCGCGGCGACCATCGAATGGCGGTCCTGGGCCGGGAGAACCGTTTGCGCTTTCTGGTAGTGAGAATTGGCCCGTTTCGCGACGCTCTCCGCGAGTCGTCGGAATCGGTCTGAGTAACGAAAGGTGAGGATCTCCTCCTCGGCTACCCCGAATCGGTCGAGCTCTTCCTTCGGGAGGTAGATCCTGTTCCGCAGAGCATCCACCCTGACATCCCGAAGGATATTGGTCAGCTGAAGCGCTTGGCCCAGATGGAGCGCATACTGCCGTGTCGCAGGATTCTTGTAGCCGAAGATTTCGATGCTGAGCAGGCCCACCACTGAGGCCACGTGATAGCAATAATTTTCCAAGGCTTCGTAGGAAGGGTAGCGAAGCGTTCCCAGATCCATCTCGCAGCCCTGGATCAGTTCATCGAAGAGGTGGAAGGGCAAGGTGTAGCGCGCGATCACGGACTGAAGCTCTCGATTGACTGCGAACTGGGGTTTACCGTCGGGTTGGCAGGCCAGCGCGACATCGGTCCTCCATGCCTTTAGTCCTGCGCGGCGGACCTCGACCGGGGCGACATCCTCGTCCGCGACATCATCCACCTCGCGGCAGAACGCATAGAGAGCGGACATGCCATCGCGTTTTTCCTTCGGTAGTAGGATGAAGGCCAGGGCAAGATTGGAGGCGCTTTTGCGCGTAATGGCTTGGCTTTCCTGCATGCTACGAGGGCGGCGAAGGTGGGTGGTTAGGGGGGGGGGGATTTTCAGCGTTGCCTCGAGAGTCTTGGGCGGGGGGCAGACCTCCACGTTCCTTCAGGGTAGTGGGGCGGATGGGGGCTTGCGTTTTATTCGAGCGTCGGCGTCGGCGGGAGCCGCTTGGGCGGTCTGAGAGCACGCCGCCCCGTCCTGCCAGAGCGCGCGTCGAGGGGCGCCTGAAGAAGAGAGCCCAGCCGAAAAGAACGACGGTAAAGAGGACGACGATCGAGGCCAGGGCGATGACGTCTGTACGAGCCCCCAGGTCCGCTCGGAACGGCGACCAAAGAAGCGGCGGGGCAGGGATCTGCTGCGTCGCTGCGGGTGCGCCCGCAGGGGCTGGTTTTGAGGGAGCGGTGCTGGCTTGTGCCAAAAAAGCAAATGTACTCATTCCGATGAATTATCGGCTTTGGTCGCCGACCCTTCATCCACTATGTCATTGCCATCTTGGATGTTCAACCTTTGCATGCGGTATCGAAGGGCGTGTCGCGTGATCTTTAGCTGCTCGGCTGTGCGTGTGAGGGACCCGTTGTTCTGCTGCAAGGCCTGGAGAACGAGTTCCCGCTCGTAGCCGGCCAGCATCTCGTCGATGGATTGGGTGCCGTTGATCACGATTCCTGAGGTGGCGGCCCCACCTTTGCCCAGCTGCGCCTCCACTTGGAAGTCCGGTAGGCTTTGGGATTGGACCTCGGTGGCGGTTTCAAGGATGACGGCCCGTTCGATGGCGTTTCGCAGTTCTCGAACGTTGCCTGGCCAGTGGTGGCCGAGCAGTTTTTGCCGAGCTGGCTGGCTGATACCCTTGAGAGCTCGGCTGACCGTCAGCCCAAAGTGACGCAGGAAGTGCTCCGCGAGGATCAAGATGTCATTTCCCCGTTCGCGCAGAGGCGGGGGGGTCAACTGCATCACGTTCAAGCGATGGAAGAGATCCTCTCTAAATTCGTGTTCTTTGATCGCCTGGATGATGTCGCGGTTGGTGGCGGCAATCAATCGGACACTCACTTGGAGTTCCTCGTTTCCACCCACTCGGGAGAAGGTGCCATTTTCAAGAAAGCGGAGGAGCTTCGCCTGGAGAGGTCGGCTCATGTCACCGATTTCATCGAGGAAGATGGTACCGCCGTCCGCTTCCTCCACGCGTCCCAACTTCTGGCGAATGGCTCCCGTGAAGGCTCCCTTCTCATGACCGAAGAGTTCGCTTTCAAGGAGTGCTTCCGGAATGGCGGCACAGTTGATCCGGACGTAGGGCTTTTCACGTCGCGTGCTGAGACCATGTATAGCTCCGGCGATCAGCTCCTTGCCTGTGCCGCTTTCTCCCAATATGAGCACCGTCGCGTGGGAGGGTGCGATGATCTGGATGAGGCGGCGGAGTTCGCGGACCTTCGGGCAGTCTCCCACGATTTGGTCGACGCTGTATTCCTGCGCCGAGCGTGCCCGTAGTGCGGCGTTCTCCTCAGTCAGTTGGTAGATACGGGCGCATTCCGCCACCGCATGCAGCAGTTGCTCCGGGGCGTAGGGCTTGGAGAGATAGTCCTTGGCTCCGGCCTTGATGGCCTCGACCGCTAGAGACGGGGTGGCATAGGCCGTGATCATGAGCGCCATCATGCCAGGCCACTGCTTGCGCACCCTGGCGAGCAGTTCGTAGCCGGAGATCCCTCCGAGCTGTCCGTCAAAGATACCCAGGAAGAAGCGCTCACGTCCCAGTAGCTCAAGAGCCAGCTCGGCGCTTTCAACCGTTCGCACCTCGTAGCCTTCACCCTCGAGAAGGTCGCGCAGCGATGCCCGCATGTTTTTTTCGTCATCGACGACCAGCACCGGTGTGTTCGGAACATTCATGGTACTGTGTGTGGCTGGGTGCGGGCGCTGGTTTGAAAAGTCAGAATGAAGCGAGAGCCGCGTCCCAGCTCCGATTCCACGCGGATGTTGCCCCCGTAGAGGTTCATGTTCTGCTTCACGATGGCTAAGCCCAGGCCGTTCCCTTTTTCCTTGGTGGTGAAATAGGGTTGGAAGATCTGGTTGACCTTGTCCGGTGGAATTCCTGGGCCGTTGTCGGCGAAAGTCATCTTGAGTCCGTGCTCGGAAACGCGTTCGAGAGTGATGCGGATTTCGCCCTGACCAAAGAGTGCCTCGCGGGCGTTGGTCAGCAGGTTCGAGAGGATGTCGGCAAGATGCTGACGCTGCATCCACAGGGCAGGGAGATCGTCCCCGAAGGCCCGGCTAATAACAGTCTGATACTTGGCAACGGGTGGAAAGACCTCGTGGATGATTCGCTCCATCTCTTCGACGACATCTAATTTTTCCACCTTCCCCTCCTTAAGCTGGGCGAAGCCCATCAACCGGGTGATAATCTGATCCGCGCGAGTGATCTCCTCTCGGATCATAGCCAGCTGTTGTTCGGCGACCTCGTGACGACCTGTGCGGACGCTGCGCTCAAGGTTGTACACGGTGGTATTGATGATTCCGAGTGGGTTTTTGATCTGGTGAGCGATCTGCGCCGCTAGCCGTGCCGCCACATCCAATTGCTGCTGCCGCGTGCTGAGTTCTCGGGCATCGTCCTCTGTCTGGCGCTGCTTCTCTAGGAGCACCTGGAGGCCGTAGCAACAGACGCTCAGGAGCAGGAGCAGCACGATCCGCATCGCAAACTGCTCCGCTGTGTTCTGTCCTGTGGGAGGACGTAAGAAAAAAGCTCCTTCGACCGATGCGCTGACGGGTTCTGAGGGCTGGTAGTTGGTCGACATGTCCAGGCTTCCCGCGGTGGCGTAGAGTACGATGGTCAGTAGATTCAGCAGAAGCTGCGGGCGCGCCAGAGGTAGGCTGATACTGTTTCGCAATATCAATCCAGGGAAGAGCCAGTAGGCGATGCTGGAGACTCCTTCCGTGAGATAGGTGAGGCATGCAACAAAGACAGCATCAAAGCAGCTGATCAGCAGGATGACACTCTGGATGTGCCGCAAACGCATTTTGAAGGTTTTGGGCCAGAACAAGATGGCTGCGACCGGGAAATGGATCAAGATGTAGCCTACCGTCATGTAGCGTAGGATCTTGTAGCCCTTGCTAAAGGCCTCGTTGCCGGGATTTGCCTTCTCCTCAGCATCGAGTTGCTCTTGCGTTCGTGGGGATGGGGACGGTGGGGTTGGTTGCTGTCCTGCTGGGCTGTGTGTTGTGGGGGAAGGGCGGGTCGGACTAAACTCGGGGCTAGTGACGGGCGCGAAAACGAAGGATGCCACGATGATCACCAGGAGGGCTTTCACCGGCAGCACGATGTTTTGTTCAACCGTTCGCAACCGCAGCGCCTGCTGCTCCAATGGGGGGCGCGTGTCCCGAATCAATTCGAACAGCTTGGTCAGGCTGTCTCGCCAGCGCCGATGCCCGCGTCGCGGTGGCAGAGCATCGGCTTCCGGGTGCTGAGGGGGCGACGGTTCAGAACCGGTGGGGCTCGCGGGTTGTGCGGGTTTGATCTCCGTCGGCATTCCGATTGATTGGACAGCAAAGACTTGCGGTTGTCACGCCCTCCCTCGGCCGCGCCGGGGAGGTTTCCCGATCTGCAGCGTGGGATCCGAGGGTTTGTGTCGTATTCCGAGCAGACTCAGGGCTTTGGTCGCGATGGACTCAACCGGTTCCAGGCGGCCTACACCCTCATAGCCGCACGAAAGGATGCCGCTATCGGGCCCCGACCACTCTGCTCCGCGTCCGGTCAGTGTCGCGACATGGGCCTGCGTGGCCGGATGTTGCCACATCTTTCCATTCATCGCGGGTGCCAGGAGTAGCTTGGCCTCCGGGCGTAAAGCCAAGGCGATGCAAGTGAGGGCGTCGTCCGCAATGCCGAGTGCGAGTTTGGCCAATGTGTTCGCGGTGGCGGGTGCGACGAGGAGCAGGTCGGCTTCATCCGCCCATCGGATGTGGGTGGGTTGCCAGCCCTCCGCTTCGTCGTAGAGGTCGGTGACGACGGCCTGCCGAGACAGTGTCTTGAAAACCAGTGGTGTGATGAACCGGAGTGCATCAGCGGTCATCACGACCCGCACACTGCAACCCTGCTTGACCAGCAGGCTGGTCAAGTCGGCCGCCTTGTGGGCGGCGATAGACCCGGTCACTCCCAGGACAACGCATTTCGGATGGCTCATAAATCGGGCGGATGGCTGCGGTCACGCCGCATCTTCTCGGCGTCTACAATCGCTAACATTCGGCGGAGGTCTTCGGGAATAGTGGAGCTCAGGATCAGGTACTCGAATTCCTTCCACCGTTGAATCTCGCACCGGGCCTCGCTGAGTCGTTTTGCCAAATCAGCCTCGGAGTTCTGATTGCGTCGACGGAGCCTTGCCTCCAGCTCGCTCAGGCTCTCAGGGGTGAGAAACACAGTCACAAGTGACTGTGTTAGAGTGTCATCCATGAGCGCGCTCTCGCGAATCGACTGGGCTCCTTGGACGTCCACTGTCAGCAGGACGTCGCGCCCTTGAGTCAGCTTTTCCATCACCTCGGACCGGAGCGTGCCGTAGGACCGGTTGTAGACGGTTGCGTGTTCGAGAAAGTCTCCCCGATCCAGGCGTTCCTGAAAGTGCTCGGGGGTTAAGAAGTGGTAGTCTGCGCCATCCTGCTCCCCTGTCCGCGGGGGGCGGGTGGTACAGGTGACAGCCCTAGCGAACCCGGGTCTCGCTTCCAGCAACTGCTGGCAGAGGGTCGTTTTTCCAGCCCCGGAGGGGGCCGACAGCACGACTAGAATCGGTTGTTCAAGGGGATGCGTTCTCATGGCATCAGTTTGTTCGGCCCGGTCCGGTCCGAGCGCTACTCGACGTTCTGAACCTGCTCTCGGAATTTCTCCAGCTCGGTTTTCAGGGTGACCACGTCGGTTGAGATGGCGCTGTCATTGGCCTTGGCACCCAGGGTGTTGATCTCTCGATTAATCTCCTGGGCGAGGAAGTCGAGGGTGCGGCCCACCGGTTCCTGAGATTTGACCACCGTGTCAAACTGCGCGAAATGCCCATCCAGTCGGGTCAGTTCCTCACTGATATCGGACCGATCTGCGAAGAAGATAACCTCTTTCGCCACACGGTCGGGGTCGATGTGAGGCGCTTCCAGGCCTGCTGCTTGAATTCTAGCCAGCAGAGCTTCGCGATACCGTTCTTGGACCTGCGGGGCTAGTTTTTTCACTCGGGCTACGGCCTGACGCATGATCTTGACGCGTCCTGAGAGATCTTTCTGGAGATGTGTGCCTTCCCTCTCTCTCATCACAACAAGGGCGTCGAGGGCTTTCAGCAGGGCGGTTCGCACGTAAGGCCAATATTCCTCTGCATTTCCGGGTTCCTGGGACGCCTGCATCACTCCAGGAGCTCGCAGTAGCGTGTCCAGGGAGAGGTCTCCAGCCAACTTCAACTCTTTGGCGAGGCTTCGCAGTTCTCGGGCGTACGCTTTCGCTAGGCCTCGGTTGAGACAGACGGCAGCGGACTCCGCGCCCTCGGCGTCCTGCAGGGTCACTCGCACTGAAATACGCCCGCGGGCGACGCGTTGATTGACCTCATCGCGCACCTGGGCTTCCAGGACATCCAGCTCCCGGGGCAGGGAGACCGCGATTTCGCTTTGCTTTCGATTCACGGAGCTGAGCTCCACGCAAACCTTTCGTCCGTCCTTCGCGTGTTCAGCCCAACCATGACCAGTCATCGATCTCATCGGGGCGAGTATGAAAATCCCTGTCGTGGCAGGCGACTCAAAACTTTCGATTTGAGATCAAGATGTCAGCGTTTTCCCCGATGTCCCCATGGGTATTTGTCCGGTTTTCTGGAGGCTCGCTGAAAACAACAGTTTGCCATCGGGCTCAGGACCGCCTACAAAGCCCCGCGTTTCGCATGGCCAAAGCATTGATCATCGCTGAGAAGCCTTCCGTGGCAGCCGATATCGCCAAGGCGCTCGGAGGCTTTACTAAGCAGGCTGACTTTTTTGAGAACGACCAGTATGTCGTCTCGTCGGCCGTAGGTCACCTTCTCGAGATCTGTCCTCCGGACGGGTCCGAAGTCAAGAAGGGCAAGTGGAGCTTTGCCAATCTCCCATTCATCCCTCCGCACTTTGATCTTCGACCGATCGAGAAGAACGAAGCGCGCCTCAAAGTTCTTGCTAAGCTAATCAGGCGCAAGGACATAGATGCGCTTATCAATGCGTGTGACGCCGGGCGGGAAGGGGAGCTTATTTTTCGCTATATCGTCCGCTATACCGGCGCAAAGCAGCCGGTTCGGAGGCTTTGGCTGCAGTCGATGACGCCTGCTGCGATACGCGATGGATTCACCCAACTCCGCACAGATGAGGAAATGATTCCGCTGTCGGACGCAGCGGTCTGTCGCTCTGAGGCGGACTGGCTGGTGGGCATAAACGGCACGCGTGCCATGACCGCCTTCAACTCGAAGAGCGGTGGTTTTTTTCTAACGACTGTCGGTCGGGTTCAGACCCCCACTCTCACCATCATGGTAGAGCGGGAGGAAAAAATTAAACGATTCTCGGCACGCGACTACTGGGAGCTCCACGGGCACTTTGGTGGATCGGGTGGCGAGTATCTTGGAAGGTGGTTTGACGAAGCGTTCGTTCGCGAGAAGACCAAGGAAGGGGAGACCGGTGATCAGCGGGCTGAGCGTCTGTGGGATAAGGCGAAGGCTGAGGCCATCCGGCTCAAGTGCCTCGGCCAGCCAGGCATCGTTACGGAGGAGAGCAAGCCATCGACGCAGATCTCTCCTGCGCTGTTCGACCTGACCACTCTCCAAAGGGAGGCTAACAGCAAGTTTGGGTTCTCCGCCAAGAATACCCTTGGGCTGGCCCAAGCGCTCTACGAGCGGCACAAGGTGCTCACCTATCCGCGAACCGATTCGCGCGCGCTGCCTGAGGACTACCTTCCCACCGTTCGGGAAACGATGGAGATCCTTCGTGGCACTCCCTACGGTGCGTTCGCTGGCCGTATTATCGATGAGGGTTGGGTGCGGCCGAACAAGCGTATCTTTAATAATGCTAAGGTTTCTGACCATTTCGCGATCATTCCAACGCCGCAGACTCCCAAGAACCTTAGCGAGCCTGAACAGAAGATCTACGACCTGGTGACCAAGCGGTTTCTCGCCGTCTTCTTTCCTGCGGCTGAATTTCAGATCACCACCCGGATCACCCGGGTGGTGAGTGAGCCTTTTAAGAGCGAAGGGAAAGTGTTGGTCAACCCCGGTTGGCTGGCAATCTATGGCCGCGAGGTGGAAGTAGACGAGGGCACACCTTCTTTGGCGCCGGTCACGGCTGGGGAGCGGGTGGATACCTCCACGATCGATCTTCAAGGGAACCAGACCAAGCCGCCTGCACGCTATTCTGAAGCGACGCTTCTTTCCGCGATGGAGAACGCTGGAAAGATGGTTGAGGATGAAGAGCTGCGCGAGGCCATGGAGCAGAAGGGCCTTGGCACCCCGGCAACTCGCGCGGCGATCATTGAAGGGCTGATTAACGAGCAATATCTGATCCGCCAGGGGAGGGAGCTCGTGCCGACCCCAAAGGCCGCCTCCCTCATCACGCTCCTCCGCGGTCTGAAGGTCGACGAACTCTGCTCTCCTGAGCTGACGGGTGACTGGGAGCATCAGCTCCGTCAAATTCAGCGAGGTCAGCTCAAGCGGGCCGACTTCATGGAGAAGATCGCCGAGATGACTCGGTATCTGGTCTTCAAGGCCAAGAAGTATGAGAGCGATACGATCCCAGGGGATTTTGCGACCCTGAAGGCACCCTGCCCGAAGTGCGGGTCGGTGGTGAAAGAGAACTATAAAAAATTCCAGTGCACAAATACGGCCTGCGATTTTTCCCTCTGGAAAGTGGTGTCCGGAAGGCAATTTGAGGTGGTGGAGGCCGAGGAGTTGATGCGGGAGAAAGTGGTGGGACCGCTTCAAGGATTCCGTAGCAAGATGGGTCGTCCCTTTGCGGGAATGATTCGACTGACAGCGGAGTTCAAACCCGAGTTTGATTTTGGACAAGAGAAGGCGGATGCCGACGGCAATGTGGCCGAAGTGGATTTTACCGGCAAGGAGTCACTGGGGCCATGTCCAAAGTGTGCTGCCCGTGTCTTTGAGCACGGGATGAGCTACGTTTGTGAGAAGTCGGTTGGCAACGCAAAGTCCTGCGACTTCCGTTGCGCCCAGATTATCCTCCAGCAGCCTTTGGATCGGGTGCAGATCGTCAAATTGCTGAGCACCGGCAAGACGGATCTCCTGACCGCTTTTATCTCCAAGAAGAACAATCGACCTTTCAAAGCCTTCCTAGTGGTGGGTAAGGAAAAGAAGATCGGTTTCGAATTCCCGCCGCGAGAGAGCAAGGGTGGGAAGGCTGGAGCCGGGGCACGAAAGAAGGAGCCAGCGGCCAAGATTGACTTCACCGGCCTTGCATCGGTAGGGAAATGCCCCGCCTGTGGCGGTAATGTTTTCGACGCCCCAGAATTCTATATTTGCGAAAAAACACAGGCGGATGTGAAGCCTTGCAAGCTCAAGATCGGGAAAGTCATTCTCGAGCAAGGCGTGGATCTGACGCAGGTCGCCAAGCTTCTGACCGAGGGTAGGACCGATCTGCTGGATAAGTTTGTCTCCGGCAAGACTGGGCGTGCGTTCTCCGCGCACCTGGTTTTGCAGGGGAAGAGCAAGGTGGGATTCGAATTTCCCGAACGCGAGAGCTAGGCGAGGCGGACCCATGTCCACCTCGACCTCCAAACGTTCTGCTCCG
>CAMAVD010000077.1 GCA_945861575.1 Akkermansia muciniphila | reverse complement strand
GAGGCGTAGTCCGTTTTTACACCCTTTCCGAAGCCTGGCTGAGACCACTGAACCACACCGTCCTCGCTCCGGATGCAGGCGTAGTCTTGGCCTGTGGTGAAGCCGTAGAGATGTTCACCTGCGAGCGTGGGCGTGGAGAGGTTGATTTTCAGCGTGCGATTGTGCCAGGCGGTGGATGCACGCAGCGTGCTGCCGGTGGCCTCGATTCGGATACAGACCATTCCAAAACTGTGCGAAGCGACGATCACTCGATCGTTGCCCACGACCACCGGCGAGAGAGCGTGTCGTTTTGCGTCGCTTCGAATAGGAACCCTCCAGAGCACTGCACCATTGCTGCGATTCACTCCGGCAAGCGCATCGGCTGTGAAGGCGACCACCTGTGGGACGCCTGCCAGGGTGGCAAGAATGGGGCTGGAGTAAGCGGATTCGTCGTTCATCGAGCGCCAGAGCATCGCTCCGGTGAGTTTGTTGAAGCAGACAAGCGTTGCCCCATTGGTGCTCCCGACCGGTACGACGATGCGATCCTCATCGATGAGAGCCGATCCGTTATGGCCACGTCGCACGGCCGCCCCTTCCTGAACTTTTGTCCCCATGAACACAACGCCGAAGTCTTTACTGAAATCCGTTCGCCAGAGCGGGCGGCCGTCCTGCAGGGCCAGGCAGGCAAACTCGCCTTTGCAGGACTGCACATAGACGCGGTCGCCATCCATCACCGGGGTCGACCTTGGACCTATGCCCCATTCATCGCTGAAGGATTCTGCGAAGGGCGTTGTCCACAGGCTTGATCCATCGGACGCCTTGAAGGCGTGGGCAACCTCGCGTCCGCCTTGTTCTTCGAGCAGGATCAGAGTGTCCCGCGCGACCACGGGAGCAGCGAAACCCGTTCCGACGGACTTTCGCCAGCTGGGTGTGAGTTCCGCTGAGAGGGTGGACAGGGCTTGCTCCCCTTTTGCGTGTCCATCCCTTTGAATGCCGCGCCACTGAGGCCAGTCGGCCCCTTGGGTCACGCTCAGGCTCATGAGGAGCACGGTTAGGTGTGCCAGGTGGGCTGGTGGAGGGACGTGTCGCATGTGCTCCCTGTGTTACTGAACTAGAGGGCCGCGTTCAACCCCTCATTTGCCTTCCATTTCTGGCCCTGCTTCCTAGAGGATACCCGGCGACGTGACGACTTTGATCCAACGGACCTTGCAGGTGAGCTTTCGCCACCAGGTCTTTTTTACCCGAGGCGTGTTTCAGAAGCGCAACCCTCTATTGCGGGAAGTGCTGTCGGATGGCCATCCGTCAGCGTCTCGAAAGGTGCTGGTGATACTGGATGAGGCGCTTTCCCTTGCCCAGCCGCGTCTCACGAGCTCCATCGAGGCCTACTTCGCCTCCACGCCGATACCCTGCGATCTTGTCTGTCCCCCGGTGGTGATCGAAGGCGGCGAGCGAACCAAGAATTCTTATTTTCATGTCTCGGAGATCCAGTCGCTGGTGGATCGTTACCATATCGACCGACACTCCTACATCCTTGCGATCGGCGGGGGGGCTCTCTTGGATATGGTGGGCCTTGCCGCTGCCACGGCGCATCGGGGCGTGCGCCATGTTCGACTTCCGACCACCACGCTTGCTCAGAACGATTCCGGCGTGGGGGTGAAGAATGGCATCAACGCTTTCGGAAAGAAAAATTTCATCGGTTCCTTTACTCCGCCTTTTGCGGTGATCAATGATTTCCTGCTACTCAAGTCTTGCCCGCCGCGCGATCGCCGGGCTGGCTACGCCGAGGCGGTCAAGGTAGCCCTCATTCGGGATCGACTTTTCTTCGAGTGGTTGGAGCTGCAGTCGGCTCGGTTGAAGCGCTTTGCCCCTGGGCCCATGGAGGAGCTGATCCGTCGATGTGCCGAGCTGCATCTCAACCACATTGCCACTTCAGGCGACCCGTTCGAGTTTGGCTCCGCCCGGCCTCTTGATTTCGGGCATTGGTCGGCGCACAAGCTGGAGCAGCTCTCCGACTATCGCCTTCGGCATGGCGAAGCCGTAGCCATCGGCATTGCTCTGGACGTGCTGTATTCACGGCGGCGAGGCTACCTGGAGACGGGCGACTGCGATCGAGTGCTCTCGCTGCTGGAGGCACTTGGATTTGATCTGTTCTCCCCGGAGCTGCTGCACCAGGACTCCGTAGGTGTTTCGACGCTCTTGCGAGGGCTTGAGGAATTTAGGGAACATCTCGGTGGTGAGCTGACCATCACCCTCTTGCAGGGGATTGGCCGCGGCTTTGAGGTCCACGAAATTCAGCACGAAGCCATGCTGGCGGCGATCCAGGAACTCGTGGCTCGGCGTGACAGGACGAGACGAACCCTCGCGGGCAAAGGAAAGCGCCGAAGCCCAGGCAGCTGAACTTCCCACCTCTCCATGAACGCATCTTCTAGACGGCTTGCGGTGTTGAATGTGGTGGGTTTGTGCTCGCGTCATCTGACGGATCGCGCCCTCCCCAGGATCAGCGCCTACGCGCGGCGTCACGGGGTGACCCGGATCATTCCCACGTTGCCGGCGGTCACCTGCACCGCACAGTCGACCTATCTGACAGGGCTACCTCCGGGAGGCCATGGAGCGGTCGCCAATGGGTGGTATCATCGCGAGTTGGCCGAGGTGCAATTTTGGAAACAGTCCAACCGCCTTATTGAGGGAAGGAAGCTGTGGGAGGATCTGCGCGAAGCCGTTCCCGGCTTCACCTGCGCCAAGCTGTTCTGGTGGTACAATATGTATTCCAGCGCGGATCTCTCCATCACCCCACGGCCCAGCTATCCTGCGGACGGTCGCAAGGTGTTTGACATCTATGCCTGGCCCTACTCTCTGAGAACGGAGATCAAGAAGGATCTGGGGGAGTTTCCTTTCCCTGGCTTTTGGGGGCCGGCTGCCGGCAAGCGTTCCCCCGCCGGAGGGCCCGATTGCGCCACCCGATGGATCGCCGACTCGGCGCGGTGGACGGAGGAGCACCATCGACCCACCCTCAGTCTCGTTTACCTTCCCCATCTGGATTACAATCTCCAGCGCTTTGGCCCCCAGGATGTGCGTGTCTCCCGGGATCTGGCCGAAGTCGACGCTTTGGTGGGAGGCCTCATCGATTTCTACGAGCAGCGTGGGGTGACGGTGGCGTTGCTTTCGGAGTATGGGATCAGTGCGGTAAGTCGGCCGGTACATCTCAATCGCATCCTGCGGGAGCGTGGGTGGCTGACGGTCAAGGAGGAGCTTGGGTGTGAACTCCTCGATCCGGGGAATAGCCGAGCGTTCGCTGTTGCGGATCATCAGGTCGCGCATGTTTACGTGAACGATCGATCCCTGGTTCCAAAAGTGCGGGAGGCCCTTTTGACCGTGGACGGGGTGGCGCGAGTTTTGGATGCGAGCGAGCAGGAGTCCGCTGGGCTCCGCCATGCCCGCAGCGGAGATTTGATTGTGGTGTCGGAGGGGGATGCGTGGTTCACCTACTACTATTGGATGGACGATCGTCGTGCGCCCGACTTCGCCCGTTGCGTGGATATTCATCGGAAGCCCGGGTATGATCCTGTGGAGCTTTTTATTGATCCTGCGATTTCCTCCCCGCGGCTGAAGATCGCCTGGAAGTTGCTCCGGAAGACCTTAGGCTTTCGTATGCTGATGGACCTGATTCCTTTGGATGCATCCCTTGTCAAAGGGTCCCACGGAGCTTTGCCCGCTGAGGTTGCCGACTACCCGGTGTTGGTTCTTCCGGGCGCGTCTGGAACACCCTCCGAGATAGCTTCGACCGACGTCTACGGTCATCTAAGGGCGGCGTTGAAACAGGCTCGGTAGATTGGGTGCACCGCTCTCGAGAGACGTGTGGTTCGAGGCCGAAAATCTCAGAGCGGAGGCACAGGATTGAAGTTCGTCCGCGATGCCTGGGAGCGTTGGGAGAGAGGAGACCTGGATGGCGGCCCAAGGCCTGGGGCTTTTTAAAAAAGCGGGGCGAGGGAGTCTTCCCCATGCAGGCATTCTGCGGATAGTTTTGAGCCTCTGGCCTACAATCTAGACCGGCTCGCCACAATGAGCCTGGGGCCAAGCGGGTTCTTCGATAGACTGCCCATAGTCGCGCCTGGTCTAAAGGCTTGGAACGGACGGCGTGAGGGAAGTCCTGGTATGCCGACAGCCGAGCCTAGGATGAGGTCGTGACAAACGAAGCACAACTATCTCGTCCATGCAGCCATCAATTCTATGCGATCCCAGATCAAATTAATCCTGGCTGTAAGTTCCTTGTCTTCCTGGGGATGCCGGGGCATCTTTCTGGGATGGCCGCGCGCATCTTCCTTTTTGCTCGAAATGCCGGTTTGATCCTTCTCGGGTGTGGGTGTTTCTCTGTTTCCCTGATCGGGGCTGAGCTAGGGGACCTGCAGAAGATGCTTGCGGTGGGGCAGTATGCGCGTGCGATCGAGATCGCCGAGCAGGGTGTGTCCGCCGGGACAGGAGAAGAGGAATGGCCGTTGGTACTGGGACAGACGCTCTTGACGGTAGGGCGCTACACCAATGCCCAGCAGGTGATGACCGCGGCACTGGAGCAGTTCCCATTTAGCCTGCGCCTTCGATTGCTCGCGAGAGAAGTTGCCCAGTTTAACAATCGACCCACTCAGGCGGAGGAGCTTCTGGAGGAGGTGGGGCAGTTGGTCAATCGACGGCCGTGGGCCTATCGCGATGCCCCGAATCTCGTGGCCCTTGGCCGGGCGGCTCTGCTGCTCGGTTCGGATCCCAAGAAAGTGCTTGAGAATACCTTCGATCGAGCCCGGAAGACCGAGCCGGGATACCGCGAGGCGCACATCGCGTCCGCAGGGGTTGCTTTGGAGAAGAATGATCCAGAGCTTGCTGCTAAGCTTTTGGCCGTCTCGCTGAAGGCGTTTCCTGGGGACGCAGACCTTCTCTCCATGATGGCGAAGGCCTATTCCAGCAGCGATCGGAAAGTCATGCTGACGCATCTGGCGGAGGCGCTCGAGAAGAACGAAAACCACATTCCCTCCTACCTGCTGCTGGCAGATCATTTGATCGATGCTGAGGAGTACGACGAGGCAGGGCTCAAGCTGGCTCAAATTCTGAAGGTGAACCCCAATCACCCCGAGGCCTGGGCCTTGAGGGCGGTGATCAGCCATTTGCGGAACCAGGGGGCACAGGAGCAGAAAGATCGCGCACAGGCTCTGGCCTTTTACCCGCAGAACCCGGAGGTAGATCATGTCATTGGTCGTAAGTTGTCCCAGAAATACCGATTCACAGAAGGGGCGGCCTATCAGCAGCGAGCGTTGACTCTCGCTCCGACGCATCTGCCTTCCAGGAGTCAGCTTGCTCAGGACCTGCTGCGGCTCGGTCGGGATGAGGAGGGCTGGGCGTTGGTGGAGAAAGTCTTTGAGGACGATGGCTATGATGTCGTGGCCTATAACCTCGCCAGCCTCAAGGACATCCTTGGCAAGTTTACCACCCTCACCAACGCCGATTTTATTGTGCGCATGGGAAAGGAGGAGGCTCCGGTCTATGGCGAGCGCGTCATGGCTTTACTCTCCCGTGCCCACGCGCAGCTATGCGAGAAATACGGCATTCGGCTCGAGGGGCCGACCCTGGTGGAGATTTTTCCAGATCAGAAGGATTTTGCGGTCCGGACCTTCGGAATGCCGGGGGGGGCGGGTTACCTGGGCGTTTGCTTTGGTCGGGTGATTACAGCGAACAGTCCTGCGACGCAATCTGGCAAGGCGGCGAGCTGGGAGTCCGTTCTTTGGCATGAGTTTTGTCATGTGGTTACCCTCCAGATGACCCGCAACAAGATGCCTCGCTGGTTGAGTGAGGGCATTTCGGTCTATGAGGAACTTCAGTCGAACCCTACCTGGGGGCAAACGATGACCCCGCGCTACCGCGAGATGATCCTGGGCAAGGATCTTAGGAAGATAGGCGATCTCAGCGCGGCGTTTATGGCCCCCCCCTCAGGTGAGCATCTCATGTTCGCCTATTTTCAGTCCTATCTCGTTGTGCGCTTTGTGGTCGAGAAGTATGGGATTGAAAGCCTTCGACACGTTCTTAAAGAGCTCAAGGCGGGGGAGGGGGTCAGTGAAGCCTTGGCTCGACACACAGTGGCACTCGACACCCTGGAGACCGATTTTGCTGTCTACGCCCGGAAACAGGCCGAAGCCCTAGCGCCTCAGCTGGAATGGAACAAGCCAGAACCGGCCGATTTGGCCTGGAAGGAGGGGGTGCCTTCGGAGTGGGCGCGCAAGAATCCAAAGAACTACTATGTCTTGAGCGAGACAGGCCGCCAGTTGGTGCGGGCCCGGAAGTGGCAGGAGGCTGAGGGACCGCTGAGGGAGTTGATCCAGGCCTTTCCGTCTCAGGTGGGGCCCCAATCGGCCTATGCGCTGCTGGCGCAGACCTATCGCAGTCTGAAACAAGTGGAAGCGGAGCGTCAGATTCTGACGCGCTGGGCTTCGCTGGATTCCAATGCGACAGAGGCCTACCTCCGCCTCATGGAATTGGCGCTTCAGCAGAACGATTGGCTGATCGTGGTGGAGAACGCGGAGCGTTTTTTGGCGGTAAACCCCCTCTCGCCTCATCCGTATCTCTACCTTGCAAAGGCTGCGGAATTCCTGGGTCGGCCGACGCGCGCGGTTCAGGCCTACCAGACTTTGCTTCGCTTGGACCCAGCCGACCCGGCTGGAGCCCACTTTGGGTTGGCCCGTTTGCTCACGTCAGATCGACCTGTGGACGCTCGGCGCCATGTGCTTCGCGCACTGGAAGAAACCCCTCGCTACCAGGAGGCTCATCGCCTGCTTTTGGAGTTATCTGCCGCCGTGAATCCGCCCCCTCCTCCCGCGCGGTGAAGGGTGCTTTCCGGGGAGATTTTTGGCGGTGAGTATCTTGTAAGTGACTCATTATAAGTAGGCTGTATCAGGTTTTGTTACGAAGATGTTTCGGGGGGGATCCGGAAAGCGAGTTTGGGTAGCGAGGGAGGGTGGTGACGCGTGAGATTCCCACGCGTTTGCGTGAGGCTCACGTATTTGTCGAGGTGTGGGTGTGAGGAAAGGCCCAAAAGAAGAGGGTTTCCAGATGGCACTGCGGATGCTGAAAGTTTCATGTCCGCTGTTGACACAACGACGGACCAAGAGTTTAATAAAGCGTCATCCAAACAACACAGAAACACACATGAAACATCGTCTTAACTGTAAGTCTCGAGCGTTCACGCTCATCGAGCTGCTGGTCGTTATCGCGATCATTGCTATCTTGGCAGGATTGCTTCTTCCCGCTCTCGCAAAGGCCAAGGCGCGCGCCTCCCGTATCAACTGCGTCAACAATCTCAAGCAGGCTGGTTTGGCTTTCCGTATTTACTCGGGAGATCATTCCGAGAGATTCCCTTGGCAGATTCCCCGCACCGAGTTTGGTACCGCGATCAAAGTTGGGATCGAGTTCGGATCTTTGGGTGATGCGTACTCTGCGGCTTCTAACGAGCTCAGCGTGCCCAAGGTGCTCATTTGCCCTTCCGAGCCGACGAAAAGCAAGGCTGTCACGTTCGAGAGGGGATCTAGCAGGGTGTTCGGAGGTGATGTTGATAAGGACAAGTCAACGGATAATCTGAGCTACCTGGCCGGGTGGGATGCCGATGAGACTCGCTCCCAGACCGTGCTCACCGGTGACTCCAACATCGATTCCCTTCCTTCTGGTACCGGTGCAAGCAAGGGTACTGTTGCGCAGTTCGAATCGAACCTGAAGACTGCCACTGACACCTGTGTGTCTGGCAAAGGCGACAAGGCTGCTTGGAAAATCGATTACCATAACAACAACGGGAACCTGGGTCTGTCCGATGGAAGCGTCCATCAGATCACCAGCCCCCAGGTCAATACCTACCTTGCTGCAGCTTGCCAGGGCAGCGCGAATGCAGACAGGACCACGGGTAAGCAACGTTTGGTCCTCCCCTGACCTAAGGGTGTCCTGACCGTTCTGTAGGACTGTTTATAGGGCACCCACAAAGTTTGCGAAAGCTGAGTGGGTGCCCTACAGTAGATAAAAGCGGGTTCTTATCGCTAAAGCGTCCCGCAGGTAAATCGACAGAAACTAAATTTATGAAACAAACCAAGAAGAGCTCTTTCAGTCGGGCTTTTACCCTGATCGAGCTGTTGGTCGTGATCGCGATCATTGCGATCCTAGCGGGACTTCTGCTTCCTGCGCTTGCTAAAGCAAAGAGCAAGGCGACTCGTGCGCAGTGCATCAGTAATTTCAAGCAACTTGGCACTGCAATGTCGATGTGGCTGATTGACTTCGAAGATAAGCTCCCTTGGCTCGTTGCTACAAAGGACGGCGGAAGTAATGGTAACGCGACGACCAGCGAGCACTTTATCGCGATGTCCAATTACATCCAAACTCCCAAGATCCTGGCGTGCCCGGGGTTGGCCAAGACCCGGCCGCCTGCGGTTTCCATACGGTCAATGAGGGAGATTAACGTCGGCTATGGTCTAGGAACCGATGCTCGTGTGATCATGAACGCTGATGTCGGTGCAGGTAAGTCAGGTTCGCAGTCCTTCACCATGATTGACATGGATATCGTAGGTGGTGAACAGTCACGTTGTGGACGTGCGGGTGATGTCGGTGTTCAATCCTTTGCCGGACAGTATGGCAAGGGTGATACGTATAACGTTAGCTGGAGCCGCACCAATCATGGTGGTGTGGGCCAGATGACCTTGGTGGACGGTTCTGTTGTGCAGGGAGACACGATTGTGCTCCGACAGCAGTTGAGCCTGTCGCAGGACGCGGGGAACAACTCACACACCTTGCTGCCCAGGTAATTCTCTGTCTGTGATTCTTCTACAACTCACCAAGCCCTCGGCTTGGTGAGTTTTTTCTTTTGTAATGGACGCTAAACGACATTTCCGCAATTTGGCTTTGGTGGGATTCATGGGGGTGGGTAAGTCCAGCACGGGGCACCTGCTTGCGGAAGCCTTAGATTTTGATTTGGTGGACACGGATACCTTGATCGAGGAAACCGTGGGAAAGACGACGGCTCAGATTTTTGAAGAGTTCGGTGAGGCCGCTTTTCGAGACTTGGAGTCGCAGGTTGGCTTGCTCCTTGAGGGGCGAACTCGGGTCGTCATCGCTACGGGGGGTGGCTACGCCGTGAATCCTCAAAACATGCAGCGTTTGAAGACCCACGCCATGGTGGTTTGCCTTTGGGCGTCTCCAGAGGTGATTTTTGAGCGGGTTCGCAATCAGGATCATCGCCCTTTGCTACGTTGTCCGGACCCGCTGGGCAAAATTCGTAAAATGCTCTCTGAACGCGAAGCTGCCTACCGTCAGGCTGACGTGCTGGTGAACACGGAACAGCGTACAAACCGGGAGGTGGCCCATCAGATCCTCCATCACTTTCAGTCGGCGTGTCCCTAAAGGATGCCATTCGCTCGCGAGCCCAAGAACTGGGCTTTGATCTGTGCGCCTTCACAAGCGCGGCTCCACCCGCTTCCGGACCTCGCTTCCAGGAATGGATCCAGGGCGGCAACCATGGGGCGATGGCTTATCTTGAGCGAAATGCGGCCAAGCGCATGGATCCACAGCAGGTTTTGCCAGGTGCGCGGTCGTGCGTGATCGTTGCGGTCAGTTATCACCAGAAACCAAGTATCCAAGATCCTTGCGAGGGGCAAGCCCCGAACAGGCGCGATGCGAGTCACGAACCTCTAGGTCTGGTGGCACGCTATGCTCGGTTTAAAGACTATCATGAAATTCTGGGCCAGCGTCTGGAGGACCTCGCTCGCTGGATGGATGCCGCGACAGGCATGGACTCTCGCTCGCTCTGGTACGTGGACACCGGGCCGATACTCGAGCGCGACCTTGCTCAACGCGCGGGGATCGGGTTCGTGGGGAAACATACCAATCTGATCAGTCGAGGCCTTGGGAACTGGTTCCTGTTGGGGGAGATCTTGACGTGTGCGGTCTTGGAGCCGGATGTGCCGGAGAAGAATCGATGCGGAAGTTGCACTCGATGTCTGACAGCCTGTCCTACCCAGGCCATTGTCGCTCCGTTTCATCTGGATGCCCGGCGTTGCATCTCCTATCTCACCATCGAGCTCAAGGGCTCCATCCCTCTGGAGTTCCGAGAGGCGATCGGGGATCGGATTTTTGGCTGCGATGATTGCCTGGCAGCCTGTCCTTGGAATCGCTTTGCCCGAGCAGGTCACTTGATGCGTGAGCAGGTTGGCAACCCGTCGGGTAGGGAGGATCTCCTTGAGTTTTTGGCCTTGGATGAACTGGGGTTCCGACGTCGATTCCAGAACACACCGTTGCTGAGAACCAAGCGACGCGGGCTCCTTCGGAACGTCTGCGTCGCATTAGGGAACGTGGGAACTGCTGCTGCCGTTCCCGCATTGCAGCGCGCAGCGCTGGATCCAGAACCGCTCGTGGCGGAGCACGCACAATGGGCGCTCGCCCAAATTGAAAAGAGATCCTCTCCGGCTTAAAAGAAGCCGTCAGCGGATCGGCTCTGCTTCGATCGAAAAATATCGAGCAGCCTGTCACGAGGATCTCTAATCGATAGCTCAGCGCAGTTGACTCCCCTAGCCGGACGCACTTCCGGTGGGAGTAAGTCCGACAGGGTCTAGGGCGTCCAACGGCGGATCGTATCATCAAGTCCGATCACCCAGATCGATTCGGAATAGTCTCCAAACTGGTAGGACTGAAAGATCACGAGGCGGATGTTTGCTAGGATGAGGGAAGACTTTACTGACAAGGGCAGATCCTGTTCCATCCAGGGGTCGACCACTGCCTCCTGAACGTGCTCGTGGCCCTCCCTCCCGTGGATGAGCACGGTTTGGGAGAAATCCCCACCGAGCTCCAGGGCTTCTGGGATTAGCCCTACGATGCGGCTGCTGCCTCCCACTCCGCTATACGCGTAGGAGGCCTTCCCTCCGACGGTGATGCAGTCTGGGCGTGCTGTGTAAGAAGTCATGGCACCATAGAGACGCTGGTGGCGTTGCTGGGTCGTCCACCGTAGGCCATTGGTGGTGAGGATAAGCGGGATCGCATTCAGGTTGTTCGTGGGCGATGCCGGGTAAAGCGTCACGCTTTCTTCGGTCACTGAGCCGAGGCTTCCAACGCTGCTGCCGACGAACGAGATCGAAGGTAATGGCCGCGCGTAGCGCCCATTAAATGTTATGAGCCCATCCGCCAATGTCTGCGGCGGGCTGCCGGTGTTATCGACACTGGTGATCAGGCGCGTGATCAGAGACCAGTTGGGGACGGAGCTGACACTGTCCGCAGTCCAGGAGTGGGTGATTGTGGTTGTGTTGGCGGCTTGGTTGGTCTGCTGGTTGACCTGGATGGATGGCCAGCTGGAGAAATAGCCGTTACGCCTCCGAATCTGTCCGTTCTCGTTGTAGTCAACCTGCACGCGGGTATAAAGCGACTCTGGTTTGACTCCGACGACAGGCACGATGTTCGTGGAGGTCAGCTGCCAGCGTGATTTGAGTCGGTGTGTGGCTAGAATAGAGCCGAACGGAACCCATTCGCGGGCCTCCGCGACCAAGAATGTGGGAGTTCGTTTAGAGGGCAGGGCCATGGGAATCTCGCGGATCTGCTTAATTTGCAGCCAACCCGGTGTGGTTTTTTTATACTCGAGATCCAGCTGGATCTCGCTGCGATTGGTGGTCCCATCCGTATAGGCTTGTGCCACCTTTTGGATGAGTTCTCCCAACTGAAGGTAGTCCACGGGCCAGGCCATGACCTGGGTTCCTTGAGGCACCAGACTCGATGCGGCTCGCTGACTAAGGTTGGTTCCAAAACGTCCGGCCGAATAGGTTGCTTCTTCCGCTCGGACGCCAGGGTCTGGGTTTGATACTGAGACAGCCCCGCTTTGGCTCACCAGGGTCGTGTAGAAGAGCCAGGAGGTGCCGTTTCGAAGCGCGCGCACGGTTGCCACCCCATTCGCCAGTTCCTGCTCGTCTGGGGTGGAATAGTGAACCAGGAGCGCCATCCCTGCTTCTGCTTCGGTCACTCCCAGACGCAGTCGCTCGAGGAAGGCATTGTTGTTGTAGAAACTGGCAAAGACTTTTTGTATCGCACGAAACACGCCGCGCTCCTCGAGATCCTCAGCGTCGCAGACGCTTGGGCCGGTGCTGTCCGGGTCCAGATCATCCCCCAGACATCCACTGAAACTGTCGTAAAGCCCAGCGCCACTGAAAGACTCTGAGTCCTCGACATTGGTCGAACTTCGAAAGCGGATTTTTCTTTGGGTCCCGAAACGGGAGAGAGCCGAGAGAATCTTCTGACTTTGCGAATCGCTAAAACGCGCTGACTTTGTGAACAGATCACGGATCTGACGCAGTTCCATCTCGACCGCTGTCACGTTCGGTGGGTAGGTGAAGCGGCTGAGACGGGAGCTGATCTGCTGCCTCAGGGTGCGTCCGTCCGGCAAGACTTGGGCGAGGAATCCATCCCAGAGATCGAAGGAGAAGGCGATGGCTTCCGGGGAGTTCTCGGGAATGACGCGACGCAATAGGCCGAAGTTCGCAGCCTTACCACCGACAACCCCGGTGTCATCGGGCGTAAGATCCAGGGTCTCAGACGTGAGCTCTCCAAGTGCGCGTTTGGGAACAATCTGAAAACTGGACTGAGGCCTAGACTCCACGATTCGTTTTGCCTGAAGAGGGGTGAGTGGGGTGTCGAGGCCCTCAAGTCCGATATCGCAGCTCCCAAGGAAGCTGCCAGTGCGGAGTAGGACTGTCTGGCCGGCAAGCGCGAGTGCGGCCGCTGCTCGCTCAGGCTCTGCGAGATAGACGAATGGGATCTCGTAGGAGGCCGCCAGGAGGGCGACATGGGAGTTGGGTGTGGCGGGGTGCAGACAAACAATTCCGGACACGTAGGGGAGTTCCGACGGGACTGAGTCGGTCAACAGGATGTCGCTCGGAAGCAGTCTGCCACTGCTGTAGGCCGCGGCTATTTCCGCAGCGGGAACCCAGTTGAGTCGTGCCACAGCCCAACCGGGTGAGTAGCAAGCGGTGGTTCCTTCTAGCCAACGCGCCGAGGAGGTGAGGGGGATTCCGCCCTTTGCAAACGAGGTCTCAGCTGCCCAAGCCACCGCCGACTGTTCATAGGTGGGGACGTAGAAAACAGGAGCTCCATCTATCCCGGTGACGCACTCTCGGACCAGATCGATCCAACCGAGGACTTGCTCGGGAGTGTAGGGGTCCATGCCGGTAAACTGGATTCCCATTTCTGATCCACCGATTGGAGCCAGCAGGGTGCCGAGGACCACCTGTTGTCCTTCACGGCGCAAGGAGAGCGCGTTGAACGCCGCCGAACTGAGTCCGATGAACCCGGGGATGCGCGCGGTGGCGAAGTCGTAGTGCAAGGGATAGGAATGATTGTCCTGAAAATAGACCCGATGGGGTTCATCCAGTTTAATGAGAAATTTGGCCCACTGGACCGAATCTCGAGAGTCGCAGCCGGGGCGACGCCAGAAAGCGTCCGAACCGAAGCGAATCTGATTGGCCCAATCATGCTCGCTTGATCTGAGCTCTGAGAGCGATCGATAGTAGCGGGGGGCTGACTGATTCCATCGGGGATCCGTGTAGGAAAACGGGGCTTCATTTAACAGGGCGGTCTCGGACCACTCTACCAGATTGGAAGAGATCTGCAGACGGTGCACCCAGCTTTGATCCGGAGCATTCAGCAGTTGCCCGGTCACGATGAGTCTGGCCGCTGGGCTGTGCTCTTGCAGCGACAACTGGATTTGGGCGGGCTCGGAGGAGGCACTCGAGGCCTCGTTGGCGCCCGCGGACCATGCGGGTTCCGCCTGGGAGAGGAATCCCAGCAGGCAGAGGGCGAAGACCAGGCGATGAGGCATCACGCGTTTGCAACGTTTCGGGCGCAAGGTAAGCTACCCTAAGCCGCATCGTCCCGCCACCCTTTGCATTTTACTCCAGTCGAACCGGGGCGGTTGACGGCGATGGCTGCGCTTGCTTAGCTCGGGATTGATGAATCCAAATTGCAGGTCTGCCGCGGTCTTCGCCTTCGCCTTCGTTTGGTTTCTGATCCCTCCGGCATCGCTTCGGGCGGACGACTGGCCGCAATGGCTTGGCCCTGATCGTGATGCACACTGGAAAGAGACCGGAATCCTTCAGGCCTTCCCAGCGGGCGGTTTGAAGCCGCGATGGCGAGTTCCTGTGGGCGCTGGCTACTCGGGTCCGGCGGTGGCCAAGGGACGGGTTTACCTCATGGACCGCCAGCTCACAAACGGCATTTCCACCCCTGGAAACCCTTTCGAACGTGGGCAAATTCCAGGAAATGAGCGGGTGCTCTGCCTGGATGAGGCGGACGGACGCCTGCTCTGGAAGCACGAGGACTTCACTCCCTACACTGTCAGCTATGCGGCTGGCCCACGTGTGACTCCTTCGGTGCATGCTGGAAAGGTTTACACGCTGGGTGCCGAAGGACGTTTGCTCTGCTTGGACGCCCTGGATGGGAAGGTTCTCTGGACGCGAGAGTTTCAGAAGGAGTTTGGTATCAAGGCCCCGGTCTGGGGTTTCTCCGGGCATCCTCTGGTGGACGGCGACAAGGTCTTCTGTCTGGCGGGCGGCACCGGCAGCGTGGCGGTGGCGTATCACAAGGATACCGGCAAAGAACTCTGGCGAGCGCTCAGCGCCAAGGAGCCGGGCTATGCGCCTCCCATGCTCTACACCTTTGGAGGTGTCCGACAGCTGATCTTCTGGCATCCGGAGGCGGTGAGCGCGCTGGATCCTGAGACGGGTCGCCTGCTCTGGGCTCATCCGCTTGAGACGGCTGTTCGCTTTGGCATGACCATTCCTTCCCCGCGTCAGGCGGGGGATCTCCTCTTCCTTACCTCGTTTTACAATGGATCGCTGACCCTGCGTATCGGCGCTGGCGGTTCATCGGTGGTGTGGGCGAGCAAGAAAGTTAGCGAAAAGGACACGGACGGGCTGCATAGCGTCATGAGCACCCCTTGGATTGAGGACGGGCATATCTACAGTCCCTGCAGCTATGGACAATTCCGATGTCTCAAACTCGACACGGGCGAGCGGCTTTGGGAAACCTTTGCGCCCACCTCGGGCAAGTCTGAGCGATGGGGGCATGCCTTCGTGGTGAAGAATGGGAAGCGCTGGATTTTGTTCAGTGAGCAGGGCGATCTTATCTTCGCAAACCTCAGCCCGGCGAAGTATGAGGAGCTGGGGCGAATCCGTCTCATCGAGCCCGTGAACCGCGATCCCGGCCGCCCGGTCGTGTGGTCCCATCCGGCATTTGCCAATCGGAACGTTTACGCTCGGAATGATAAGGAGATTGTCTCGATGTCCCTGGCGGAGTAATTGTCCTTCGCAACGGCGTGATCGTGTCACGCTCACTCGCTTTCGACCATGATCCAAAACTGGTACGCCATTCTAAACGAATCGGAAGTTCCCTCCCCAGCGGTGCTGCTTTTCCCGGGCCGGATCGAGGAGAATGTTCGCCGCATGATCCGCCTCGCTGGCGGTTCGGAGCGCCTTCGTCCCCATGTCAAAACACATAAGATTCCTCAGGTGCTCGCCTTGCAGCTAGCGCAGGGCATTAGTCGCTTTAAGGCGGCCACCATTGCGGAATGCGAGATGGTGGCGGCGGCGGGCGGAACGGATGTTCTGCTGGCCTATCCTCTGGTGGGGCCGAATATCGAGCGCTTCGTTCAGCTGGTTCGTCGTTTTCCAAAAACGCACTTTAGCGCCCTGGCCGATCACTTGGGCACAGTGGGGCTTATCGACAAGATTGCAGGCCATTCCGGGGTGCAGTTCGATATGTTGGTGGACCTTAATGTAGGGCAGAACCGCACCGGCATCGTTCCGGGCGACGGAGCGGCCGATGTGTATCGAGCCATCCATAAGTCTGCGAATCTGCGCGCGGCTGGCCTGCATGCCTATGACGGTCATCTCCATGGCGCTGACCATTCCAAATTGGTGGCGGATGCGGAGAAAGCCTTTGAGCCCGTGTGGCAGCTGCGAGACCGCCTGCGTGCGGAGGGCATCCTAGTGCCCAAGGTCGTCGCCAGCGGCACCCCGACCTTCCCGGTCCTGGCACAGCATTCTGAGGTGGAGGTGGGCTGCGGCACCACGATTCTGTGGGATTTTGGACAATCGATTAACTCACCTGATCTTGACTTCCTCAATGCGGCAGTATTGCTGATTCGCGTCATCAGCAAGCCCTGCCCTGGAAGGCTTTGCTTGGACCTCGGGCACAAGGCCGTTGCTTCCGAGATGCCGCATCCGAGGGTGAAGCTTCTGGGCCTCGAGGATGCCCAGGTTGTCATTCACAGCGAGGAGCATCTGGTGGTGGAGACAGCGCGGGCGGATGCCTACGAGATCGGGGATGTCATTTATGGCATTCCCCGCCACGTATGCCCGACGGTCGCCCTCCATCACGAGGTTTGGACTGTTCGCGATGGGCGGGCAACTGAGCGATGGGAAGTGGTGGCCCGCAAGCGTCGCATCACGATCTGAGACTATTTTCGTTCGACGAAGACCACGCTCTTGTCTGGTCCCTTGACCCCAGCAGTCCCGAGGAGGCCGGGCGCGCTTGCGACCAGGTTGCTCGTGACGCTTGCGAAATCGGACGTTTTTACCCAGGCATGCAGCTCTACGAGGGTGCCACCCTCGATGAGTCGCAGATTCACGACTTCGGGTGCGGGGTCCAGGAGGGTGCGGGCGTCCGACTTGGCCAATTTCAGCAGGACTTCATGGGCTTTGGCCAGATCTGATGCGACACCGACTCCGATCTGAAGATCCACACGGCGCGTTGGGTTTGCCGTGTAGTTGGTAATCACGCCGCCCATGATGGAGGAGTTCGGCACGATGATCTTCTTGTTGTCGGCCGTGTGGAGAGTGGTGGAAAACACCTGCACTTCTTCGACCACACCTTCCACGCCCGCTGCGTTGACCACATCCCCCTTGCGGAAGGGGCGAAACACAACAATCAGGAAGCCCGCTGCGAAGTTGGAGAGACCTCCCTGGAGCGCGAGGCCGATCGCCAAGCCTGCGGCGGCGATGACCGCTGCAAATGTCTTGGTGTCGACACCCAGTTGGCCCAAAGCGGTGATCACCACGAAGGTCATCACCGCGGCATGAGCAAGATTGCCGACGAAATCGCCGATGGTCTGATCGATGTTACGCTTCGCCATCACCCGCTTGAGCATGTTGCGGATCACCCCTGCGCCCACGTAACCTATGGCCAGGATGCCCAACCCCATCAGGATGTTGAGGCCCCAGTGGACCACTTCCCCAGGGAGTCCGGTGGCTTCCTCAAAGCGTGAAAGGAGTCCGGGATTCAGTTTGACCGCAGCAGTCTTGGAGAGCGCGTTCGTCGATGCGGTATCGGCCACAGCCTGGGCTAGAAATAGGAATGAGATCATTTTGATTTTACTGCAGGCATGCGCGCCTGCGTCAGCATTTTGTAGAACTTTTGTAGGCTGGCAAGCGCACGTTTCGGCTTTAGCAGGCCGTCTGATTTAGAATGTCGTTTTGCAAGGTGCCCACCAGGGCTATCCCTTGGTTTCAGGGCATCCCGATCAGCGACATTCCCACGCACGCCTTCGAGCCAGACGATGGAACGCCGCTCCCAAATCTGCTCGACCTGGTTTCGCCAAAATTAACGAGTTACCATACTCGGATAGAATCGCGTTTAGTCAGACTAAACGCAATTCTGGCGGCGTTTGGTATTTCGGCTTCGTCGTAACCGAAGTCGGTTTTGGACCAGTCCCAACACACAATCTAGTGAACTCATTTTTTTTGATGTACCTGTTGTCGGCGCGACTATCGAGCCGGAGAGTCCTTCGAACGACTCCCGTACGCTTTTTCAGTGGCGATCGAAGACCGATGTCGAAGGGCGCTTTGGGTGGGACGCTGCACCTCTCTCCCACAGCCGCAGTCGCAGGGCGGGACGCTCGCTAACGGAAAGCCCCAGGTTTAGGGTAGGTGCGCAAATGCTGCGCAGAGGGGGCCTTCTGTCTGTGCAAGCGCTGCGCAGAGGGATGAGAGGTCTCATTGCGACAGTGGGGTGTCTCAGTGAGAGGGCGATTTTTTCCTCGGCTTTGGTGAATGAATCGAGCATTCCTCGCTTTCTTCTCAATGGGATGTTTGGGGTGGGGAGGTGGTTTCGGTTTGGCACGGTTGCTGCGTTGCTTCCGTGTTCAGCATGGATGGGTGGCCTTGGGTGGCTGCTCCGAATGGCTGCATGAAACATTAAAAGATCCACAGATATGAAGACATGGATTCGCACGGTTTGCCTGAGCGCTCTGTCGCTGGCTTTGACTTTGGGTGGGACGTCTCTTGAGGCCCAGGACACGCCTCCGGCTCCGGGCGGGAATGGCCAGGGCGGCGGTGGGCGGGGTGGCCGTGGTAATTTTGATCCGGAGCAGATGCGTCAGCGCATGCTCGAGCGCTACCGTGAGCAGTTGGAAGTGAAGGACGACGACGAGTGGAAGCTCATTTCGGAGCGGATTGAGAAGGTGAGCGAGGCAAGGCGTGATCTCGGCACAGCAGGCGGCTTTGGTATGGGCCGTCCTCCAGGCGGGCGACGCGGCGCGGACGCTCCAGGGGGTGCAGCAGGCGGTGACGACAACGCCCGCCGCTTCCGGGCCTTCATGGGGGAGGCGGGACCTGAGTCTGAGGCCTTGCAGAAGGCGATCGATTCCAACGCCTCCGCCGATGAACTGAAGTCCAAGCTCACCGCCTACCGCGAAGCCCGTAAGAAGAAGGAGGCCACCCTTGAGAAAGCTCAGGAAGGACTGAAGCAGGTGCTTACCGCCAAACAGGAGGCTGTTGCGGTGTTGAATGGCCTGCTAAAATAATCTGGTTACCACGATCAGGGGACCGCCGGCTGAACTCTTCGCATGACATCTCAGGAAACCTCCGCCTTTCAGGAGCTTCTCAGCCGCATGACTGCGGCGAAGCAGCTCTCTGCTGTGGATGCCGATCTTCTCCTCTTCCAGCATTCCGGGAGCGGAGCAGCGGTTCTCTCAGGCGAGGAGGGGGTTCTGAGGTGGCTTGCGAAGGAATACGGGGTGCCCTATTCGGCGCTGGAGGATGTGGAGATCGACAAGCAGTTGCTCTCCTTGTTTCCCGCGCGGCTGCTGCTTAAGGATGACCTGCTCCCGCTGCGTCGCAACGAGGGCGAGGTGGAGGTGGCTACGTCTCGGCTTTTTGCCACTCAGCCATTCGATGCTCTTAAGACGTTGACGGGGCTCCGGCTTCGGCCGGTGCTGGCCCCCACCGAGGTGATCCAGAGGGAGATGAAGAAGCGCCTGGGTGTGGGTGCGGACACCATCGACACCCTGGGCGGCGAGGCGTCCTTTCAGGTGGTGGATGACGAGGGTCGGGAGGATAACAATCTCGACAATGCGGCCGAGGACGCATCGATCATCCGTTTCGTGAACCAGGTGCTGCGCGACGCCATTGAACTGCGCGCGTCGGACATCCATCTCGAGCCTTTTGAGGATGAGATGCGAATCCGCTATCGGATCGACGGAATTCTTCAGGACGTACCCGTCCCCGCCCAGATCAAGCGGTTCCAGCCGGCGATCGTTTCCCGCGTCAAGATCCTCAGCCACCTGAACATTGCTGAGAAGCGCCTTCCTCAAGATGGGCGCATCAAAATCCGGTTGGACTCCAGCGAGGTGGACATCCGTGTCTCGGTCATCCCCATGCTGCATGGGGAGGCTGTGGTCATGCGTCTCCTGCGTCAGAACTCTACTCTTCGTGGGATGGGTGAGCTCGGCATGGCGGATGCCGACGTTCGATCATTTCAGCGGGTCTTGACCCTTCCTCACGGCATCATTTTGGTCACCGGACCGACGGGTAGCGGTAAGACCTCGACATTGTATACTGCGCTTAATTCCATTAACGACGCGGTGCGTAAGATCATCACCATTGAAGATCCGGTCGAGTATCAGCTGAAAGGGGTGAATCAGATCCAAGTGTCCGAGAAGGCGGGACTGACCTTCGCCCGCGGCCTTCGGTCGATTCTGCGGCATGATCCGGATGTGGTGCTTATCGGTGAAATACGCGATCGTGAAACCGCTCAAATTGCGGTGCAGGCATCGCTGACGGGGCATCTGGTTTTTTCCACACTGCATACGAACGACGCGCCGGGAGCGCTGACCCGCCTGGTAGACATGGGGGTTGAGCCCTACTTGGTTGCCTCTTCCCTTGAGGCGGTCCTCGCGCAGCGTCTGGTGCGTCGCCTGTGTCCGCACTGCAAGGCCTTGGATGAAACGGAGGCCACTCGTGGTTTAAGGGGTGAGGTGGAAGCTATTCGGGATGCGGTCATCTATCGGGCTGTGGGTTGCCGCGCCTGTCGAGGAACAGGCTATCACGGACGCCATGGCGTTTATGAGTGGATGGATGCCTCCCAGAAGATCCGTCGAATGATTTTGAAAAGCGCCTCCAGCGGCGAGATTCGGGACGTGGCTCGACGGGACGGCATGACTGCCTTGTCGGAGGATGGATGGCGTCTAGTGCGATTGGGCATCACCACCCCCGAGGAGGTCATGAGGGTCACAA
>CAMAVD010000076.1 GCA_945861575.1 Akkermansia muciniphila | reverse complement strand
ATCAACTCGGATGGGGTCAGTGAGCGAAATCTGGCGATCAAGTCACGTATCATCAACGCCTGGCAGGCGGCCAGCGGCGGTCCAGGCGCGAAGCTAAACCTTGCGATCGCTCCCTTTCGCTTGCTGGCAATTGTGAATCGCGTGGATCTTCGGGGGAATCCTACCTACGGCGGAGGCACGCTCACCAACCCCTGCGATCCACCCTGCGTCGGAGGCGAGTCCCGATTCGTCTTCTGCGCGGTGGATCCCAGCAACTGCTCCGATCCGCGCCTGATCGTGATCCTTGAATACTGCAACCCCGCTCGCACCTGCAAGGAGATCAAGAACTGGGGCGCTCAATGGGCCGCCCTGGACAGCATCCCCTTCAGCCCCGCCTACAATGCGGCGCTGGAAGCCATCACGGACCAGTTTGCTGGACCCGGCCTGAACCCGACCCAGCATCCGAATCACAGCCTGCTCAATCAGCTCCGCAGCAATGACATCCTCAACGGGCCCTGGGAACTTCGCGAATGGCATCTGGCCGGAAGCGACTCCGATGCCGGATTCCTGCGAGAGGTCACCGTCGCGCAGACGCCGAACATCGTTCATGACAATCAGCCTATCGTGAACAGCTATATCAGCACCCATCTGGGCGCACTTTTGTCCGACTCCCATACCATTCCCCTGCTCTTCCCGCAGCCTGGAACCGGACAGGCCATTCCGTTCCTGGGAGGTTCGGCCCCGATCCCGAACCCGGCGTTCTTCTGGAACGGAAATCCGAGCCTCAACACCCTGGCGACAAGCCCGGGACGTCATAAATTCTCACTCTCCACCTGCAACGGCTGTCACGGAGGAGAGACGGGAGCCTTCTTCACCCACGTGGACTGCCGCCCGAAAGGTTTCCCGGCCCCACTCTCTCAATTCCTCACGGGTCTGGCGAACCTGCCTGATCCCGCCGGGGCTCCCCTCAACCGCGACTTCGCAGATCTCGACCGACGTGTCCAGGATCTGCACTGCCTGGTGAGCACACCCTGCTTCTTCCACATCGGCTTCCTGCCGCTCAAGCTCTCCAGCCCTCACTAGAACAAAGAGTTTGCAGGCTGAACAGTTCGACTGTCGGGGGACGGCCTCCTGCCGCCCCCGACAACTCGTTTAGCGATGGCCTAAACTCAGACAGCCTGACCTCGTGTGGGAGCGATAGTTGCCGGGTGTGGATGCTCCCCCACTAGAGTTCCGCGCCTTTTCACGGCGCACTCCGACAGGATTCTAGGAGGAATAGCGTCGGAGGTATTTCACGGCCACCGTAAGATCCTTGGGCCAGGGCGCGTAGATTTCCACGGGAGCTCCGGTGACAGGGTGGATGAAGGAGAGCCGCTCTGCATGCAGAGCCACGGTCTGAACCAATGGACGCTCCGATTTGCCCTCCTTGAGCCCGTAGCGGGTCTTGAGCTTGGAAAGATACAAGGGACGCCCCCCATAGAGGGAGTCTCCACAGATGGGGAGATCTCGACTGCGTAAATGCGCACGAATCTGATGTGTGCGGCCGGTGATTGGGTGGCAGTGCATCATGGTGTATTCACCTAGTCGCTCTACCACCTCAAACTCCGTGCGGGATTTCTTACCCTTCTTGGTGTCGATCCGCATGATGCCCGGTCGCCCCGGGTGCGGGCTGAGGGCAGCATCCACCGCGAATTTTGACTCTGCAGGCGATCCGAAGACCAGGGCTGCATAAACCTTGTGGGGCCTATTGCACCCAAACAGAGCCGCCAGACTCACGAGCATCGATTTCGTCTTAGCCAGCAGCAAGATCCCTGTCGTCTCAAAATCCAAGCGATGCGCGTTCGAAAGATAAGTAAGACCGCGCGCGGCAGCCCAAGGCTTACCCGCTTTAATGGCGTCATGAAGCAGACGCATCAGATTGGGGCGATCTTTATCGTATCGGTCCGGAGAAGTTAACAGGCGGGCCGGCTTCGAGATCGCAAGCAGGTGGTCGTCCTCAAAAAGAACGTCAATCTCCCAGAAATCCTGGGTCGCCGGAGAGGAAAGTTTGATGGGTGGCAGTGCCATGATCAGTGAGACGACAACCTACCTCTTAGCAGACCAAGAGGTCAGAAAGGTCACAAAGGCCAAGAGACATCCACGAGGCTCCGTGCAATCGTCGGTCGGTCTGCGTGCGAGTTGTGTTCAGATCTTTGCCTTCGGCGCAGAGGCCTTGGCGGCAGGGGGAGCTTTGGATCCATCCTCCTGACGAGCGGACGCGGGACGCTCCAGACGTTCCTTCTCAATCTTTTGGAACCATCGAACGAGAGCGTCATTCATCTTGCCCGATTTCTCGCGCTGAAGAAACGCCGCGAAGCGATCCTTTCGCACATCCTCAGCAAGAGCGAGACGCTCGCGGAGACGAACGATTGCCCCTCCGTCGCGGGAGTAGATGAAGCGACTGACCGCCCCATTGGTGAGCGTAGCAACCGCGCTCTTCAGTTGGGACAGCTCAAGACGCCCTTCGAGTTCCGGAAGCAATTCGGTCGACTGCGAAAACGGAGGCAACACCTGCACCTTAAGCCGAGCTGCTGCAGCCGCCTCAGCGAAGCTCTTCCCCGCGGCAAGCTGATTGGTCAATGTCGAGTGGAAGGTCGTTCCTGCCTGGCTGGCCAAATCACGGCCCTGGTTGCGCAGATAGTCCGAAACCACACGCGAACGAACCACCTCGAAAGGCTCCAACTGGGAAGGAAGGCGCTTCTTCACGGCGGTCAAGTAAGCCGACTCCTCGCCCATGACGGGGCTAAAGTGAATCGCGTCATTCGAGTTGGTCTGCTGGAAAATGCTTGCCGAGAACTCAGGCGTTACTCCTGCCAGCTCAGAGGGGGCCGATGACTTGGCGAAAGGGGCGCTGGTGCGGGTCGCAATCTTTGATGCTGCCATCTGGCTTTCGAAGAAAAGAACGGACCGATTGGTGTCGTTCATGATCTTGTCCGCCACTTCGCTGGCCGCGTTGTAAGCGAAGGTGAGGGCGGTACGATCACGGAACTCCGCGCGAATCTTGGCCTTGGCATCCTTTTCGGGAAGGAGAACGGAAGGGTTGTTAGGATCCGTGAAGTTGGTGGCTCCCTGACGCTGGTAGGTCTCGTCAATCATTCGAGCCAGATTCGTCACCCCAGACAAACGTTGCTCGGCCTGCGCGAAGTAGTTGCTCTTGGGGAACTCGGCGTAGGCGATCTGAAGGCGCTCTTCCAAACGGTAATTGGACTGATAGTTCGTGTAGTGACGGCCGAGGGCTTCTGGCGAGAGAGCCACACCGTTGGTGTAGGTTGCGCCGCTGAAGAACACCGCCTCAAGCACGGCTTCCTGATTCTGCTTGCGAAACTTTTCCTCCACGTCACGAGGTGGCAACAGCTGGCTGCTCGCGGTGATCAGTTGTGTCAAATCCCGAAATGCGGCCTCGTGCTCCAAAAAGCGCACTAGATCTTCCTTGGTCACGTGCATGGTCCGCTTAGGAACGGTTTCCATGAACTTGGCTATGTCCGGAATGCCGAATCCCATCGCCACTCGCGAAATGGCTTCGGGGCTGGCATGGATGCCATGCTCAAGAATCTGCTGATTGATCAGGATCACGTTGTAGGTGAAGTCCTGAAACTGGTCAGAATTCCCGTCTGGCCATTGCCCCCCGTAGAACCGCATACGGAAAAACGCCTCACGCTGCGCCTCTTGAAACTCGGTGATGCCGATGGGCACACCGTTCAGGCGGCCCAAATCATAGGAGCCATCGTCCGACCCGGAACCCCTCCCAGCATTGGGCGAAAAGTAGCCGATAAACAAGGGTATGATCATCACGGCCACGCAGGGCCAAATGAATTTCTGATAGCGTCTCAGGCTGGCAAACATAGCTGTTTTCTGTTAAAGAGTGCGGAACCTAGCCCCGCACCCCCCGGGGGGTCAAACGCAAAAGCAGTAATCGATGACCTCAATTCACCGGGGAGGCTCACATCCCGCAGGCGGAAAGTAGCGTTTTCTGAATGTCCCACTCGCGTTGAAGGGAAACAGGCAATGGTTCACCCTCTCGAATCGATCTCGCAAGTGCATCAAACTCATCAACATAGCGCCGATAGGTTGGCAAGGGGACTTCCTGCCGACCTTTGACGTAGGGCCCGGCGGCCTCGCCTAGATCGAGGCTCAAGGTCGGCGGCTCCAAAGGACCAACTTTCGCAGTCCCTTGTGTCCCAAGGATTTCAAAAAAACGCTGGGGGCCCGCATTCGGCTGCAACGGAGCGCTGGTGACGAGGGCCATGCTCCGAGGATACTCGAGCACCGCCAGCGTGTTGTCCGCCAAAGTATCTCCGAACCGCCCCGTGCGTTTCAGGAAGGGTGTGACTCGGGAGGGAACCCCCAGAAGTCGGACCACGGCGTCGATTAGATGTGAACCCTGCTCAAACATGGCTCCCCCTGGAAACCGAGCCCATTCACGACGCGCCTCCGCACCGTTCAGGGTGTTCATGGTGGCCCGAACCAAATACACCTCGCCCAGCCAGCCTTGTCGCGCGGCCTCCATCGCCCGGTTGAAGCCAGGATTATAGCGCCACATGTAACCTACTTGAAGGACGAGCTTCCGGGTTTCTGCCGCTTTCAAGATCGCTCTAAACTCTCCCCTAAGCGCGGACGGTGGCTTCTCAACATGGACATGCTTTCCGGCCCGCAAGGCCGCCAACGCATGGGGTCCGTGTTCGGCCAACCCACTCTCCACCACGACTAGCTCGACCTCCCGAAAGAGCTCGGCGCGACTCAGCCAGCGGACATCCTCCGGCCCCGAACGACGCAGGGAAGCATCCTCCTCGCAAACGCCCACCAACTGATAGTTCGGGGAGTTTTTCAGAAATGCATACTTGTCCTTGAAGTGCGAATAGCCCTTGCCAAGGAAGCCCACCCGAATCGGGGCGGCAGGACCGCCGAAAGCTCTCCACGCAGCGCACGAGGCCAGGGCAAGAGCCGCTTTCACCGCCGCCCTGCGAGACAGGAGAGCCGAGGACTTGGAGCGGGCTGAACAGGGGCCACCGACGAAGCCAAGCGCTTTAAAGGATTCCATATATGTCAGTTGGGAACCACCGCACACGGGGCTAACACGGCGTCCTTCATCCCGTGTATGATTTTCTTATCGGCCGGGCAGGCGGTTGCCAGCACCCCTGCAAGATGCGCTCGCGCTGCATCCCCCTCTCCGGATACAAAGTAGTAAGGACACAAACGCACCCTCGACGGCATGGCCACCTCGGCACCCGTGGAAAAGTCATAATAGCTGAAGCCTACCGTTCGAGGCTTGTGGTAGCGCTGCAGCACATGCGGATGCTCAGCAAATCCCCGGAGGCCACGTTCAACCGCCTCACTCCAGTCAGCCTGGGACAGATCGCTACCTAAATAAACTCCGCGAGCCCCCCAGGCGTCGGAGGAGTAGCCGGAAATCTTTAGAATGAGATCCCGCTCTCGCTGGGACAGACTCTTGAGCTGCTGCCAATCTGTGAGGTCCAGCATGGGATAGGCCGCATGGGGTGGCAACGGCTCGGGATCAAGGACCCAGGATTGGGGGACATGACGCAGAAGACGTCCAAGGAACCCCTCCCCAAGCTGTTGACGCCAGAAGGGACGCAGGTTCCGGTTCCAAAGCAATGCCAGCGACAGCTTCTCCTCCAGACACGGCTTGAGCGGAGCGGTCAGCTGGATCCGCCGATCCCGGGCCGCAGCGGCGCGCGCGTGGATAGCGTGCACGTTGGCGAGATCGAAGAGCTCGAAGAAGCGATAGACCGCATCGCCATCGCTCCATCCCTCAAAGTCAGTAGAACACACCTGAAGGCTGCTATCGGTCGCCTGGGCAGCGAGCCACTGCATCTCGGGCCGGTAGGACGCGGCTTCGTCCGACACCATCAGATGCACACGCGGAGCTGCACCAAAAATCCCACGAAAGCCATCCAGCATCCCGCGCTCACCGCCAATGAGCGTTGAGGCCTTGGTGGGATCCAGCCGCGCGTAGGTCTGATTCAACCATGCGGTCAACCCAATGCCCCCAGGAACGCTATCGAGTTCGGTGATCGAAAATCCTTCTTCCGTCAGAAGAAGATCAGGACGGATCACGCGCGGCACTTCGTTCTTGAAGGCCGGATCCCGCTGCAACGCGATCAAATCTTCGGGTTTCCCCTGATCATAGAGTTGTGCCACCCACTCGGGCTGCTTGCCTACAGCGCTCTGGCGGTAGAGAAGGTTGATGGCCTTGTAAAACTGCAGAAGGACGCGTCCGAGGGACTCCAGCTGTTGAAACAGCGGGGGGGCAATAGGGAATGGTCTAGGAGCGACCCGCCACTCCTGATCTTGAAACAGCCCCCCCGCCGGGAGCTGATCCCGGATGAATGACGCAGCCGCTCCCACTTCGCCTGTCGAGGACGTCATGATCGGATCTGGCCGTTGCCAAAGACGAGCCATTTGTAGGTCGTCAATTCCTCCAAGCCCATGGGACCCCGGGCGCCGATCTTGTCCGTGCTGATGCCAATCTCCGCGCCCATCCCGAACTCGCCGCCGTCAGTGAATCGAGTGGAGGCATTCCAATAAACGGCCGCCGAGTCCACCGAGGCCATGAACTGCCGCGCGGTCGCTTCGTTGCGTGTCACGATACTGTCGGAGTGAGCCGATCCGTGCGTGGAGATATGGATCACAGCCTCCTCCACCCCCGCGACCACCTTAAGGTTCATGACGAAGTCATTGTACTCTGTGGAGTAGTCGGCCTCGGTCGCCGCCCGCAGCTGGAGACCCGAGCCCTGCCCCAATAGACGCAAGGACTCATCGTCGGCACGCACCGCCACTCCATGCACCTGCAACTGCGGAACGATCGAAGCGAGGAAACGCCCCGCGATAGATCGATCCACCAGCAAGGTCTCCATTGCATTGCAAGTAGACGGACGTTGGCACTTTGCGTTCAGGACAATTCGCCCTGCCATCTCCAAATCGGCATCACGATCCACGAACACATGGCAGACGCCCTTGTAATGTTTAATCACCGGCACTTTGGAGCACTCCGTGACGGCCCGAATCAAGCCTTCCCCACCACGAGGCATGCAAAGATCCACGTATTGAGTCAGGGAGAGCAGCGCGGGAATCGCCTCGCGATCGGCGGTGGGAACGACTTGGATGGCGTCCACCGGAAAGCCTGGAACCTGTTTCACCGCCGCCTCAACCATCAAGCGCGCGATCAAACGATTCGAATTGAGCGCCTCCTTGCCCCCCCGAAGGATGCAGGCGTTGCCGGACTTCAGGCAAAGGCTGGCGGCATCGGCGGTGACATTCGGCCGCGATTCATAAATGATCACAACCACGCCGATGGGGCTCGAAATTTTCTCGATCCGGAGGCCATTGGGACGCGTGCGACGGTCCAAGATCCGACCGACCGGATCGGGCAGTGCGGCCACTTCCCTCAACCCTGCCGCCATCCCCGCGATCCGCGTATCGTTCAACTCCAAGCGATCCAGCATAGCGGAGGACAAACCCAGCTGCCGCCCCACCCCCAAATCAAGCGCGTTGGCTTCTTTGAGCTCCGTGGAGGCCGCTTCCAGGGCGTCCGCCATCGCCAAGAGCGCAACGTTCTTATCCGCCGCGCTCACTAATGCGAGTCGGCGGGAAGCCTCTTTCGCCTGCTTTCCAAGACGTAGCATGTCGTCCAAAACAGTCATCGACGACAAATTAGGGCATTTTGGCCCACGGGAAAGAGGAATCACTACCAGAACAGCAGTTCTCATTTTGGCAGAGGTGAGGCCCAGCCGCATGGGTCCAGTCCCCCTATGCCAAATGGGGATGTCTTTCTGGCTAACTCTGCCTTGAAACTTCAGATTCCCCGCAGATTCTGCCATAGACCCGAACTTAGTAACGCGAGTTACCGGCCAATATCTTGCGACAAAATCATGAGGGGTAAAATCATACTCATTTGCCGGAAAGTGGTTTCCTATGATTTTACCCTCCATGATTTTGTCACCGTGTATTTTCAAAAAGAGAATTGCTGCTACCAGAGAGAGGCAGGCCGATTTTCAAACGAACTGCTGCGGTTGTGATGGCGAGCAGTAGGGGAACAGGTCACCTGACTTTCCCACACCCCTGCAGGCGACGGGGTAACGAGTCCCCTCCTGTGACCCACCAACCTTCAACCTAGAAACGCGAGCCACACAACTGGACGCCGCTGGGCTGCCCTCAGTGGCATGGAACTCCTCGAGCTTTTCGGAGGGAACGCCCTGTTTCCAAATCCGATGTCCGTCCTTCCGCGCATAGCAATGGACCGCCAGTTGACCCGCGTCGAATACGGTGAGAAAAAGGCGATCAGCCCAGACCACCGGCGAGGACATACCTGGCGGGACAGCGACCTTCCAGAGCTGATTGCTACCCGGACCAAAGGCGACGGGAGGGCGAGCCGTGTCCGATACCCCTGAGCAATTCGGCCCACGAAACTGTGGCCACCACGTTTCAGCGGCGAAACCCGACATGCCGAGGCACAACGCAAGGCTACAGAGGATGATCTTCATTCGAACCGTAATCTGAAGAGAAATTCCCACCGCGCAAGAGGAACGTAAGATCGGAGTGGATCGGGTGGTTTTTAAGCCAGTAGCCCCAGGATGAGGAAAGCGGGCTGCCCGCCTTAGCTTTGGCAACGGCGGAAGCTTTACGCGAAGGAGAACACCCGGGGTGTTCCCATAAAAAACATCACGACCCTGAATGGGGCGCGTAGCAGCAAAGCGGCCGGATGCAACCTTGCGTTTACTCCTTCGCCGCAAGGCTCACATCCACCCCGCCTTCCATCCGCCTACCGATAGTCAGGCAGAAGGCAGAAGGGAGGCGGTTGCCATTCCGTTTTCGATTCAGCTCAGACGGGGATGAGCTCCGACCGCCGTTCCTTGATGGCGGAAAGAATCAGCGCGACGACTTCCGCCCGGGGCTTGACGCCCACATTGCCCTTGCCATGCAATCGAAGGGCCACGGCGCCCGCATCCCTCTCGCGTCCGCCGATCACCAACATCGTGTTGACCTTGGATTCCTCGGCACGCAGAACCTTCCCGTTGATCTTGTCGGGCCCGGCATCGATGTCGACACGAACATGGTGGGCGCGCAGCTCGGCATGGATGGACTGCGCATACTCCACCAGCGCAGGATCGTCGCCGATGGTCAGCACCCGCACCTGATCCGGTGCCAACCAAAGGGGGAAGTTGCCGGCATAATGCTCGATCAGGAAGCCGATGAAACGCTCGTGGGTGCCGAGGGGTGCCCGGTGGATACACAAAGGCGTGGCGTCCTTGTTCTCGCGCGTTTTGTAGGTCAGGCCGAATCGCTTCGGCACCGCGAAGTCGACCTGGTTGGTCGCAATGGTGAACTCCCGCCCGCTCACGCTCCAGACCTGCACGTCGATCTTCGGGCCGTAGAACGCTGCTTCGTTCGCTACCTCGACGTAATTGATCTTCGATTCGTCAAGCACGCTGCGGACCATGTCCTCGGTCTGCTTCCACAACACCGGTTCGTCCACAAACTTCTGACCGAGCTTGGAAGGATCATGGGTGCTGAAACGCATGAGATACTTCTCAAAGCCGAAGAGCTTGAAGTATTTCAAATACATTTCATTCACGGCGCGAAACTCTTGAGCGAACTGCTCCTCGCTGCAGTAGATATGGGCATCGTTCATCTGCAAGGCCCGCACGCGCATCAGCCCCATCAGCTCACCGCTCTGCTCATAGCGATAGCAGCAGCCATACTCCGCCAAGCGCAGCGGTAGATCCCGGTAACTCCTCGGTTCCGCCGCGAAGATCTTATGATGGCCGGGGCAGTTCATCGGCTTGAGATAATAGCGCGTCGGATGCAGATCGTCGGCCGACTCCTTCATTTCGATGGGAGGGAACATCGATTCCGCATACATCGGCAGATGACCCGAGCGCAGATACATGCTCTCCTTGGCGATGTGCGGTGTTCGCACACGGTCGTAGCCGGCCTCAAACTCGGTCTCCCGGGCCAACCGCTCCAACTCTTCCACCAGAACGCCTCCCTTGGGCATCCACAAGGCAAGGCCCGGCCCTACATCGTCGTCGAAGGTGAAAAGGCCCATGTCCTTGCCAATCTTGCGATGATCCCTGCGACGAGCCTCTTCCTGCTGCTTAACCCACTGCTCCAGCTCCTCCTTGTTCTTAAAGGCCGTCCCATAAATCCGCTGCAGCTGGGGATTCTTCTCATTGCCCCGGTAGTAGGCGGCCGCGACCCGCAGAAGCTTATAGGCCTTGAGGTTGCCCGTTCGCATCACATGCGGTCCGGCGCAAAGGTCGACAAAATCACCGTTCTGGAAGAACGAGATGGCCTCCCCTTCCGGGATGTCCGCCAACCGCTCCACCTTGAAAGTCTGTCCTTTGCCTTCGAAATAGGCGCGAGCCTCCTCGCGAGTCTTGATAGACTTCTCGAAGACTTGGTTCTCCTTCACCACCTTCTTCATCTCCTCCTCAATGCGCGGGAAGTCCTCGGGGGAGAAGCGATGGCCCTTGAGGTCGAAATCGTAGTAGAAGCCCTCCTCCGTTGGCGGCCCGATATCGAGCAGCGCTTCCGGCCAGAGACGCAGGACCGCCGTGGCCAGGACATGGGCGCACGAATGGCGCAGGCGCTGGAGTTCATCCATCTGCTCGCGTTGGTCGAGCGACTTACGTTCAACGGTATGCTTCGGAGCTTCCATAAAAGTAACAGCAGATCTCTACACCCAGTCGGCCACCCGGGACCCTTGCGCCACAAAGCGCAAAGCAAGAACGCCTCGGGCTGGTTCAGAACGAGGCGCTTCCAAGGTGGCTCTGACTCAACAGTATGGTCATCGACAGCTGGATCAGCACGGCCGGGCTGGGAGTTCGTCACGGTTTGCCGACGCGACAAAATAACAGGGCGCAAGGCTATATGCGAACTCCTGCGGCAGGCAATTCGGAAATCAGAGCGGGCAGAGAGCGACGCCGCGGATCGCCCATTGCGAGCCAAAGCAACCCTCAGAGCCACGATCGGAGCTGGGTGCACTCACGCATTAGGCAAAACACGCCTCCTCCTGAAGCTTTGTTAGTGCGAGGAAATGGGGACAGCTGTCCTCATGATGGCAGAGGTGAGGCCCATCCGCACGGGTCCAGTCCCCCTATGCCAACTGGGGATGCGTAAACCAGACATAAGCCAACCACAGAGTGTTGCCACCAACGGATTCAGGCGCGCCCGGTAGAACTCGCGTGGTAGCACGGGCTGATTGGTACAGATGAGCAGTGAGTTAGCGGCCTCATTCGTCAGAAGATCACTCCACGCCGGCAGATGGTTCATCTCCTGTGCCGCCTCGACCACATACTTTCTGCCACTCCGCCCTTCGCGGCGAACAGAGAAAGCGACAAAATCATGAGGGGTAAAATCATACTACTTTGCCGGAAAGTGGTTTCCTATGATTTTACCCTACATGATTTTGTCACCGTGTATTTTCAAAATGAGAACTGCTGAAATCGGGAGCCCCGCGGTGTGCGGGCTACTGGGACCAGACCCGGACTCCCAAGCCGAACATCTCGCACAAAGGATGGATGACATCAAAACTACACTGCCTTGAAGCGGCTGACCTGAGGAGCAGACTGCCTAAACGCTCTTGCCAGAGCTATGGCCCAATAGAAAAGTCCGAACTGAAGTGGAAGGCGGGCATAGGCAAAGAGCGGGGCAGGCATTGGGCGACTCGACCAGTCCACCGCCATGTAGATATTCGCTGGAAAGACGGCGATGAAGAGCAGAAGTGCGGCTATTGCCCCATAAAAGCGAAGAGAATGACCTCGCAATAGGAAGCGATCTAACGGCGCAAGCAGCATCAATGCGATGAGCAGTTCAGCGACGCCGCTGAGGTAAGTCCAGAACCGCGGCTCGAGAGGCAGGATCGGAGGGACAATTTTATCGAAGCCGCCCGGGGTCAGGAAATGCAAGGCACCCGTCACCAGCAGCATCACAGCCATGCCACGCCCTCGGCCAGACTTTGCGGCACTCATATCACAGGCAGAAACGGACAAATTCTGAGCATTTTGCAATTCATTTACAGAAACACTACGCGCGCACAGCCCAGACGGACGCAAGAAATCCTCGATCGCACCGCGCACCACGCTCTCGCTGTCGGGATGAGACGATTGCCAGACAATGCCGCGAAACTCCAAAATCGATCCCCTTCGATACCAGTTGTTGAATGACACCCTTCAGATTGTCACTATTCACAGGGATGATTTATTAACTATCATCCCTTCAAGAAAGGATAATGTTCAAGATCGACTCCTTTGCGTTCCCGTGTCGGTGAGGCTTTTGCAAAGTTCAGCAATGACCCTAGGCAGAGCGAGCCACCAGAATGCGACATTGAAGCGAAGGACGTGAGACCCGGAAGAGGCCATTAAAGCAGCCGTCTCAATGCCGACCCAGCTCGTGATCAGTTACCTTTGTAACCCCGGGCGCGAGGAAGGTGCCCCCCAGTCTTGCCGAAAGCGGGTAGAGAGCCCGTCGGAGATCGCCCGGTAGTCCTGCGCAAACTTCTGGATGTCCTTGGGAAATTCCGGGTGGAAGATGACCCTCATCGCAGGGCCGCACGCAATTGTTCCTCTGTGAGATCGATCAACATGTAGGAGCCGAAGGTAATGAGGCTTTCCCACTCCCCGGTTAGTCTCCGGCCCAAAGGATCCTTGGCGCGGTCCCTTTAACTCCGTCTCACTGTGGAATTCCAGTCAGCACCCGTACCCCCTCCCCCTCCCAATACGAGGCACCCTCTCGCTCAAAGTGCGAAGCGGTGCCATTCACCCTCCTTCAAACGAAAATCCACGCGGGGGTTACAAGGAATATGCAGACTCTATTTCACCTCGGTCACCGGATGGTCTGCGATGGATCTGACTTCCATTGGGAATGTCCTTTCCGCCGGGCATGCGAGTAGAGCGGATACCAATAGGCAGAACACAGCTGCTCTAACGCTCGACGGGATACGCCGGGATCGGACTTGCACGCCGCAATCACGCTATGCCAATCGGTCGGTTCAAACCCAGCCCGAGCCCCCGGGGCTGATTGAACGGGCATGTCCTCTTGATTCATACAGGCTAAGGGTCAGTTTCTGTAACGGATCCTGAGTGGCAAGACAATCTCAAATCGAACCCCCTTTTCTAAGACTTGCAGGGCGGGGGCTGAGCTTCCATTCTGGCCCCGGATCTAACTCAATTGATTATGTCTCTACTCGCAGGAAAAATCGGCGTGGTCTTCGGTGTGGCTAACAAACGCTCCATCGCCTGGGCGATCGCTCAGGCCTGGCAAAAAGCAGGCGCTACCCTTGCCTTCACTTATCAAGGCGAACGTCTGAAGGAAAATGTCGAAGAGCTGGTCGGCACCTTCGGGCCCGACACCCTTCTCATCCCCTGCGATGTCACCAAGGATGAAGACATCGACCGCGTCTTCTCAGAGCTCCGACAGAAATTCGGCAAGCTGGACCTGCTGCTCCACTCGGTTGCGTTCGCTCCCAAAGACGCTCTCGAAGGTCGCTTCGTCAACACGAGTCGCGAGGCCTTCCGTATCTCCCACGATGTCAGCGCTTATTCGCTGGTCGCCCTGGCCCGCGGGGCGGCCCCTCTAATGACCAACGGCGGCAGCATCGTCGCCATGACCTATTACGGCGCGGAGAAGGTGATCCCCCACTACAATGTAATGGGCGTGGCAAAAGCCGCCCTGGAAGCCAGCACCCGCTATCTAGCCAACGATCTCGGACCTTCGAAGATCCGAGTCAACTGCATCAGCGCCGGCCCGATGAACACCCTTGCCGCACGCGGCATCGCCGGCTTCCTCGACATGCTGAAGCACTACGAAGCCCATGCTCCGCTCAAGCGGAATGTGCTCCCCGACGAACTCGGTGCCACCGGAACCTTCCTCGCGAGCGATGGCGCAGCGGCCATCACAGGACAGGTCCTCTATGTGGACTGCGGCTATCAGATCATGGGGATGTAGTCCTTGCAGGCCGTCGGACTTAGAACATCGTTCGGCAAGATACCCGCTTAGGCTATTGCTGGGCTTCTCGAGTTTTTGGACACCGGCCTGCAAGCATTCAAAATCCGGCTGTCGGATTTTGAGGGGCCGAGAGATTCAGGAAGGCCCACCTCAAGGGGACTCGGAACGTACTCGAAAGTAGCTTTGTGTGACCTCGGTAGTGTCGATGGGCACGGTGAGCATTCGGCCTTGCGCGGGAAATCGCGGGAAGGGCTCCTCAAAAGGGAGAGCCTTCCATGCCGCAGCCTGCCCCAGGACGGCAGTCGCCTCAATGAACAGCCTGCGATTGGCTGGCTGCCACACCTTGAAAATCGGCACGCCCCCGGCCCACTCTACGCGCAGCTTGCAATGATCGTGCGTATTGAGGGGATCCGTTCCCAGCGCAAATTCCGCCACGTTTGACTCACCGTCCAGGTCAGGATCCGCGCCGCGCAGGGCCTCGGCCGCAGTGAGATCCTTATGAAAGAGACTCGCCCAGTCCAGATAGGATGCGCGCTGTTTTAGCTCTCGACTCCGAATCCATTCCTCTAGCAAAGCGATCCCTTGCACATCCGGCACGGTGCTCGCCAAGGGAGGCATCTGAGTTTGGCCTCGAATCCGCAGCCGCCGAAGGAGCATGGAATGATCCGGATCGCCCACCCTCAACACACGATTGGAGCTGTCCCCTTGGGTATCCAACAAAGACCCATCAATAATACGCGCCGCGTCCGTGGTGGAGGTAATTCTGGCATCCCAGTTTGCAGAAGAGACTCCGCCTGGACGATGGCAAAAGGCGCAGTTCGCGTGCAGCAGCGAGCGGGCCCGAAACTCTAGGCTGGCATCGGTCTGGGAAACCGATACCAGCACGGGGAGGGCGGAGGGAGGAGGCAGGGCTTCGAGGAAATAGCCTGCGGATCTCAAAGCCCCGAGCTGGTTGGTCGTGCCTTCACCCGAGTAGGTGGAGTTACGGTTCAGCTGGGCTGTGTTGAAGCTAAGGACATAGCCCGAGGCAGACTGATGGCACACCATGCAGGAGCCGCGAGACGGGAAAAGCCAGTCTTGGGAACGCAGTCCCCCGACAGAGGTCACCGTCTGAATCCTTTCGGAACGACCTGAGTCCGGGACCAGATCCGCGTCGCTGCCATCGAGACGCCACCGGTAGCTCAGCCCATAAGCTGCCCCGTCGTTCAGGACGAGAAAGCGCGTCTCCAGACGACGACGCTCACCCGTGATCTCATTCGTCACCATGTCGAAGTGTTTTACCCAAACGCTCCCGGACGGATATCCCCAAGGTTCTGTTGCGTTGAAACGCATGACATCCTGTGTCTTAGGCAGACAAAACCAGCGCTGTTTATCGGCGCCGTCAGACCAGAAAGAGGCATTGACCTCGTAGGGCACAACCCCCGGCGCGGGAGACAGTGACTTGATGTCGGAAAAGGCTCCACTGGCGGAAAGGGTGGAAGGAATCGGAAGATCTGCGGCCGGATCCCGACGCTGAAGGCGAAGCACTTTTCCGCTACTGAGAGCGGCCATCAAAATCGAGCCGTCCCGCGGATCCACCCCAAAGGATACGATTCCTGGCTCCACCAGAATCCGCCTGAGCCCATTGGTCCGCACCCCATCGTGACTTAAGGCCCAAATGTTTCCGCTGACGTAATCCCCAAACACATACCAGCCCTCCAATTCGGGCAGCTTACCCCCTCGCACCACTCGTCCCCCGGTGATCGAATTGCCCAAAAACTCCCCCAGGCTACCGTGAAGATACTCGTAGAGGGGGGGCTCGGACGGAGTGCCAGACGGCACCAGACCTGGTTTGGGTCCCGCAATACTGCCCTCCCTAAATGCCCAGCCGTAGTTCCCGCCCTTCCGGATCAAGTTCACTTCCTCACGCGCTGATTGACCCACATCTCCGCAGTAGAGAAGACCCGTAGCGAGATCGAAGGACATCCGCCATGGATTCCGCAGCCCCACGGCGTAAAACTCGGTCCGAACCTTCAAGGGATCCAGCGCCTTCTCGTTGAACCGCGTCGCTCCAACCCACGGATTGTCGACAGGGATGCGATATTTTATGGAGCCCGCGACACTCAGGGCCGGGTGAACATTGGGTTCTAAATTGCCAGGACGCCCGTCCACGTCGAGACGGAGGATCCCACTGAAAAAATCCTGACCGATGCGCTGACTATTATTGAAGCTGTCCCCTCCGCCCCCTTCATCCCCGACGGCAACATAGAGATAGCCGTCAGGCCCGAAGTGTAGATCGCCACCGTTGTGGTTGTGCATCTGGTCATACTGGGTGATGAGTGGTCGCTCGGTATCGAGGCGGACAGTGTTGGCACCGGGAGGGACCGCCTGAAAACGAGACAGACGCTGGTGAATCCCAGTGCCAGCGCTGGTGGTGAAAGCGGAGAGTGAATAGAAAACGTAGAAGAAGCCATTGGTCGAATAGCCTGGATGGAACGTCATGCCGAGCACTCCGCACTCCCCTTCCCTGTGGACATTCCTGGGGCCAAGCTCGAGGAAAACCGATCGGTTGGGCAGAGCCAAGTTGCTGATCACCATGATTCGACCATTCTTCTCTGCCACGAAAAGCCTGTTCGTTTCCCCAGGGGGAGAGGCGAAGGCGATGGGTTGGATAAACTCGACGTTCGGAAACGCCTTGGGCGCCGAATAGGAGACGGCGGCAATGGATCGAGGCAGCCGCAAGCTCGTATTGGCCACTCGCTCGATCGGAAGGCCGGCCCCGGCACCCCAAACCCCTGCAGCGAAAAGGAAGCAGAGCAGGACCCGGAAACGCCCCCGGATCGACCTTATTGTAAAAGATCTCGAGTGTACGCCCAGATCCCCAAGCAGGGCGGAAACGCAGCCAAAGCAGGGCCTTAACTCAAAGGAGCGATCAGATAGTTTTAACAAATAGACAGTGCGCCGCTCCCTGAGCCGGGCGGCTCAGGGAGCAAAACAGCGACCAAGCTTAACTTTAGCATAAAAAATGCGGATGACAAGAGGCAGGTTTCTGTCTGAATGGACAAATGATTGCGTTGTTGGACTACGGGTCTGGAAATCTTCGAAGTGTCGAGAAGGCGCTTCGGAAGGTGGGGGCGGACGTACGCCTCATTTCTCGACCCGACGGCTTGAAGGATGCCAAAGGTGTGGTGCTGCCGGGCGTGGGAGCCTTCGACGACTGCCTGAGTGCGATGCAGCGCCAGGATCTAGCAGGAGCAATCCGCAGCTATATTGAGTCTGGACGCCCCTTTCTGGGGATTTGCGTCGGCTATCAGGCCCTGTTCGAGCGAAGCGAAGAGTTCAACAGCTGTGCTGCGGGGCTGCAAATCTTTAAGGGCAAGGTCGTTCGGTTCCAACCGCACCCCGACATCAAGATCCCACAGATCGGGTGGAACCGCATCGAAATCACCCGCCCTGACTGCCCCCTCTATCGAGGCATTGAGTCGGGAAGCCATGTCTATTTTGTCCACAGCTTCTTCCCGCAGCCAGAGGATAGGTCGATTGTCGCAACTCAAACAACACATGGAACAACCTTCGCCTCCTCCGTTTGGAGAGACAATGTCTATGCCACCCAGTTCCACCCGGAGAAAAGCCAACAAGTGGGGCTGACTCTTTTGAAGAATTTTGTGGAGCTAACCCGCTAGAGTCGCTTTTCTTTTCGAGTGAGCTCCCTAAACCGAACGCCTCCGGCAGTTCGTTTCCCTTCGAGGCGCCGCCTCCGAAGCTGGGGAGTCGTTGCATCCGTCGCGTTAGCGCTGTGGTTCGCACGGGATCGCCTCTCGCTCAGCAGCGCGCGCCCCAACCGGCTTCGCTTCGTTCATTCCTTCACCACCGCCTCGGAGAAAGCCATCATCGACGACGCAGTCGCTGCCTTCGAGCAATCCCATCCCGGCCTGTCGGTGGACCAGGTGGTCTTCAATAGCGAGACCTATCAAAACATCGGTTGGCGGCTTCAGTTCCAGGGATCGCGACAATCGGATGTCTTTTTCACCTGGCTGGGATTCAAGACCCGTCAGGCCTCCGAGCAAGGCTGGTCCCTCGATCTCAGCCCTCATCTTTCGGAGCAGGACCTCGCCCAATTCGTCCCCACCACCCTGGGACGTAACGGAGACAAGATCGACTTCCTACCCCAATCGGTCGATCTCAGCAATTTGGTCTGGTACAATCAGCAATGGTTTCGTACGAATGCGCTCAGCGAACCCACCAGCCAAGCCGAGTGGCTGGCGCATTGCGAGAAGCTGCGCGGGCCAGGATCTCTCGCGATGGTTCAGGGAAATCGAGAATACTGGCCCATGGGCAACTTCGGGGCGGAGCTGATGGGACGAAGCCTCGGCCTTGCGCGCCTCAATGAGCTCTTTCTCGGACGACTCCCCGCCCGTGCGGAGACCCTGGCGGGGCTGCAACTCCTGGTCGACTTCGCGCGGCAGGGAAGCTTCGACGCTCCCGGGGTCCTGGCACCGGGAAGCATCGGCAGTTTGAGTGATCTCGACGCCAAGGTCCTCTTTCTTTCGGGCAAGGCCGCCCAGCATCCGATCGGCTCGTGGTTCACGGCCGATATCCGCGATGCCCGGGACCATCACGAGCTACGCTTTGATCCCGGTGTATTCGGCATTCCTCCCGGCCCGAATGAGACTCCAGCCCGAACCGCGGTGGTGACCGGCTACCAGGTCAACTCCCGCACACGCCATCCGCGCGAAGCGGTCGAGTTCCTAAAACTGCTGCTCTCCCGGCCTTATCAGGAGCGGTTCGCCGCCCTGGGAAATCTGTCGGCGCGACGCGACGCCACCACCTTCACCACGGAGCCGATCCCGCGTCGCCTTCTCCAGATTCTTGCCGAACCCGCCGCCATGGTGCCGCCCCCTGACACAGGCTACTCCCCCGAAAGGGCGGCACTCTTCTACGAACTCTGCTCCGACCTGCTCCTGGGCAAGCTCGACCTAACCCAGGCCGCCAGCCATTGGAACCGCCAGCAGGTGCTCATCGCGAGGAAGGAACGATGAGCCGCCGAGGGCAGATCCTTTTCTTCGCGCCCGCCATGCTGATCTTTCTGGTCTTCGTGCTGCTCCCCACCACGCAGACGTGTGTCGACTCGGTGATCGCCTGGCGCAATGGAAAACCCGAATGGATCGGGCTGGACCTCTACACGCTTGCCCTGACCGATCCCAAATTCCACAACGCCCTGCACAATAACCTGATCTACTTTCTCTGGACACTCGTCTTCGAAGTCATGGTGGGGATGGTGCTGGCTCTCGGATTGGAACGGCAAACCCGTTGGAACCAAGTGCTGCGCGTGCTCTTCTTCGCTCCTTCGGTGCTTTCAATGGTCGTGGTCGGCCTCGTGTTCGGCTTTCTCTTCAAGGATGGAGTCGGCCTGCTGCCCGGCTGGCTCAACGAGGGGAATGCCCTTCTCACCGTCTCGCTGATCTCAGGCTGGGCTTCGGCGGGTTTCTTCATGGTGATCTTTCTCGGAGGCCTGGCCGGAATTCCGGAGGACGTGCTCGAAGCGGCACGGCTCGATGGAGCGGGTGCCTGGCAGACATTTCTGCGCATTAAGCTCCCGCTGCTCAGGGAGGTGGTCTTCGTCGGAGTGCTGGTCTGCTTCACAGGCGCCTTCAAGGCCTTCGATCTTTTCTGGGTGCTCTTTCGCAATCAGGAGGAGGGCACGATTGTCGCCACGCTCCTGGTCCGCGAGTTCTTCCAGTTCGGCCATCCGGCCTATGGCAGCACCCTGTCGGTCATCCTCGGAGTAGTCGTCACGGGGGGAAGCCTTCTCGCGATGAGGCTGCTGCAGTGGATCGGCACTCGGCTGCGGCGTCGCTCGCTACCTCGAACATTGCCTTAGTATGAACACCTCGGAGTCCATTCTTCCGCACGACTCGTCCCGAACCCGAGCGCTTGACTGGCTGCTTCGCCCCCTCTGGGTGGTCGGAGCGGTGCTCTGCATCCTGCCTGTGGCTTGGATGATGCTCGGAAGCCTGAAGCGTACGAACCAGGAGCTCTACGATCATCCGTTCTCGTTCTCCAGCGCCCCAGCCTGGAGCAACTACTCCCGAGCCATCCGGGAGGGAAGGATGGGAGAATACCTGTTGAACTCGCTGCTGGTGGTGACGCTGTCGGTGGCGCTGACTGTGGTGCTCGGAGTCTGGTCTGGATACGCGCTTGGGAAGAAGGACTTTCCGTTCCGTCAATTCTGGCTGGGGCTCATCTTTATAGGCATGATCCTGCCCGTGCAAGCGACGCTGTTTCCGCTCGTGGGCATTCTTCAGAGACTCGGACTCCATGACAGTCTCTGGGCGTTGGTGCTGGCCTACACAGCCCAAAGCCTTCCCGCTGCTCTCTGGCTCCTTGCGGCCTACTTTCAGTCTGTCCCCCCAGACTTGGAGGAAGCGGCACGAATGGATGGCGCAAGCACGTGGCGCTTTTACACCTCCATCCTGATGCCTATCGCCAAGCCGGGCATCGCCACCGTGGTGGTGATCACCTGCCTCAACACCTGGAACGAGTTCCTGCTGGCGATGCTCTTAATCCTGGA
>CAMAVD010000075.1 GCA_945861575.1 Akkermansia muciniphila | reverse complement strand
GGACGGGTGTGCGCCGTCGGCAGTCCCGCCTGCCGGAACAAGGCGTGCCCGACCACCGTGATGAAGTCCTTGTCCGTGACCAGCAAGGTGCTCTGGCCATTGAGCAGGTTGTAGCGAGGTAACGCCACCTTGAAGGACTGCCGATCCGCCGAGCGTCGATAGAAGCTCCCATTGTAACGCGTGCGAACGTCCCGCACGACCCCGTTGTGGACAAACACTCCCGGCTCCTCGTTGTTCCATCGCCCATTGGGAATCGCAGAAGGGGGCGGTAGATACCCACCGTTGGGATTATCGGCCAGGTTCACCGCAAGTTGCGAAATGCTCTTGTTGGAAATGAACAGATCATAGCTGTCGTTCTTGGAAGTCCGCACGGGCGTGACAAAGTAGGCATGCCATAAGAATGGATCCCCTGGCCGAGGCGACACGACCGCATCGTCCCCCTCTCGGTTGGCCCATATTCGGTAGCGTACAATTTTCCGATTCGGCTGCCCAGGTAGCACCACGCTGAAATGGCGGCTCTCCTGCTCCACCATGGGCACGGTGGTGTGCACCTCGTTGGTCAGGTTGATGTCGTCGACAAAATATTCGAGAGCGACGCCTGCGAGGGAGTTGGTAGCGGAAAAGGTGATCTCGATTCGGACCGGCTGATTGCTCCGAATCAGCATCTGGCGGTCGACGACCTGCGCCACTTCCAGATTGACCACGATCGGGAGCGGAACGGAACGGCGCACGGCGTTGGCCCGGCCCGGGCTCGGTCCGGCCGGCAATGGTGAGGCCAGCCAATTCGCCGGGTCCTCGGGCGATTGGGCGAAACTCACCCGCTCCAATGATCGGCCCCGATATTGGTAATCGCCCGCCTTGATCCCCAGCCAAGCTTCCCCCGCCCCCAGTGCGTCCGCTCCGATCGGCCAGGGAAAACTCGCAGAATAGGTCACCTCATCCACCGTTTTTCCCTTGTTATCCCTGAGCTTGATGGTGTCCCGACTGTTGCTCAGCTGCGCCGCATACGGACCATACAGCGCCTCCACGGACAACCCGTAAGCCTCGACCGCAGCCAGTAGGATCTTGTCTTTGGCGATGACTTGATAGCTGCCTGGCGGAATGACCGCCCCGATCGGGAAATTGTAATCAACGCTGCCCGTAATTTTCCAGCCGGTCAAAGCGACCGGGCTATCACCGGCATTATGGATCTCGATAAACTCATGACGGTCCTGGCTTAGATCGATGAGGGGGTCCCCCTCGGAATTGAACAGCCCTTGTTCCACCGGGTGGTACATGATCTCGCTCAGTACCACTTGGGCTCGGGTCGGGCAGGCAGCGAAGCAGAGAAAGCACACGACCAGAAACGCCCGCCTGGCGGACTGAACACATTGTCTTGTCATAATAAATACACCGAGGCCGTTCCGCGACATCCCAACCAGACTACAGGACCGCCCGGGGCTCGGACATCACATCCGTCGGCCCGGTCGAGAAACCGCGTGGACTCCCCCAGGCACCGTCCAGATGGCATGGTTGCTCAGGGGATATAACTGGATAACCCCTGGAATATAGCTGAAAGCAGGCATCGGCTCAATCTATTATCCGGGGACATTCTATCACGCGGCAGGGATATTTCATCTGCCTAACGCGTGGCGTTGCGATCAAGATGACAGGCCTCCGACCGGCACTCGCTTCCACTCTGCCGGAGGCTAAATGGGAATCTTCCAGTCTGAGAGGTTGGGAGTGAGCGTGGCAGCATCCAGTTTCTCTTGCGACGCCCCTAAGTCCCATGGCGAAGGTCCTACGAATTCGCTCTTCACCCCTTCGATCTGCAAGAAGCCGCGCTTCCGATCGAGGGTCACCAGCGCGTAGAGGGGATCTTTGTAGGGTGCGGTGTATTTGATGTCGGGATACTTTTTTGCGATCTCTGGACCATAGCTGTCGTGGGCAAACGCCCCACCCAGCCAGTGATAAGACATGCTGTTGATCTGCGGGTAGAGGATGCCCCGAATGCGCCGCACGTAGTCGCGATGCGAATGGCCGGAGAAACAGGCGATCACCTTGCCCTCCCCGTTGTTCAGCTTGGGCTCCTCTAGGATTGCTCGGATTGCACCCTGGTTGGCTACACCGTCCACCTCACGTTCCAGGCTCTGATGGATGCAAACGACGGTAGGGAACGGCGTGCCTGCCAGATCCTGACGCAACCACGCCGCCTGCTCCTCGAGAACATACCGGTAATAAGGCTTTTGTTGGGGACCCGGTTCGTTGCCGTCCAAGATTGTAAAATGAATGCCCTCCACATCGAACGAATAGAAGCGTTTTTTCATTCCCCAAAACGCCATGGTTTCCTCCGGCGTGAAGGCATAAGCCTTGTCCGGTCGATGTTTGCCATCCCCGTCCATGTCGTGGTTGCCTAGGACATGGTAACGGGGTCCCTCAAACCGCTTCCAGGTCTCCAGAAATTTTTGATTTTCCGGAATCGGAATGCAGAAGTCTCCCATTTGGATTATGAAATGGGGGCGCAACTGGGTCATTCGGTTGATAAAGACTTCCAGCCGGTGATCCGCGTCGTGCATGACATCTTTATGTACATCGGTCATCACCCCGAAGCGCACGACAAGATTCTCGTCCTTAACCGGCTCCGGCCCGGCGGAGGAAGCGAGTTGGGGGATCACGAACAGGGAGGTGCTGCACGCTACGGCGCTGTCTCGAAGGAATCTTCGGCGGGTGGTGGTGGAATTATTCATAGGCGAATCTCGGAGAACCAGGTTGGGAGTAGAGTTGAGGAGGATTTCAGCGTTGCTCTAGTTCGATCAATTCGCCCTTGCCGCCGCGCCAGGCGGTTTTCCGGACGCTATAATCGGTCGTTTGCGGCTGCCAACAGCAGAACCCACATTCGTGTTTGGCCATGATCAGCCTTACGGTTTGCGCGGTGTGATCACGCGGTAGTAACGGTTCGTTCGGAGCCCACGGTCGGGGACCAGGACGGGGCCGCTTATGGCCCGAGCGGCCACGTCGGTGAGTCGTGGCCAAACACCGTCACCCAGGTGGTCGGTAAACTCCAACTGATAGGTCCGGTTGGCGACCGCCTGGAACATCAACGTTGGCGAGCCCGAGACGTTTGTCCAGCCGATAGACAAATAGCTCAATGGATCAAGCGGGTCCGTGCCCGCGATGTATTCGTCCAGGTTGCTCATGTGATCGCCATCTGGATCGCTCTGCGCGTCGGCGAGGCTGTTCGTGTTCAGCTGATAACTGGCCTCCCAGGTGTCAGGAATGCCGTCATGATCGAAGTCGGAAACGGCCACGACCGTGGCGACGGGGCTGCGGATTCCGACGGTGTTCGCCGGATTGCTGACCACCACGTCGTAGGTACTCGACCCCTGCACGTTCGTCAGCAGTAGGTAACTGAGCGGGGCGTTCAGCGTTTGCTGGGTAAACACGATGTTGTTCTTTCGCCAACGGAACAACAGCGGCAGGGTCGCGGTGCTTGACACTTGCGCGCTCAACACCACCGCGCCTCCCGTCGGCACAGACTGGCTCACCGGCGACGCCACGAACACCGGATCCACCAGCACGGTCAGGGTTGCAGGGTTGCTCAGCACCGGAGCGATTTCATCGGTCAGCACCACGGTGTAAACACCCCCGTCCGCGAGAGCGATATTCGGCCGCAGATACGACGTGTTGGTGGCGTTGGGAATGTCGACACCGTTGAACCGCCATTGATAACGCAGCGGATACTTGCTGCCAGCTTTGACGCTGAAGGTGACGTTCGATCCCAACCGGGTACCGACGCTCTGTGGTTGTTGGGTAAAAAAGGCGGTCAACAGAACGTTCAGGGTGGCGTTGCGGCTCAGCGCCGCGCCGACTCCGTTGAATACCGCTACCGAATAGGCACCACCGGCTTCCACCTTCAGCCCCGCCAGGGTCAGCGCCGAGCCGGTCGCCCCGGAGATCGGAACGCCGTCATGAAACCACTGATACCGCAACGGCTCGCTGCCGATCGCGGCCGCCGTGAAGGTGGTTGTCTGGCTCAAAACACCGTCATGCGACACGGGTTGCAGGGTAATCTGCGGCGGTTCTTCGCCTCCAGGAACCCGCCCGGTGCCTGGTGTCGCCGCCTGCCAGTTCTCGGCCTCATCGCCAAACTGATCAAGCCTGCGCCGTTTCAGGGAGGCACCCAGGCCGTCCGCCAGCTCCGGCCAAGGCGCCTGGTCCTCGTAGCGGACCCGATCCACCCGCACCCACGGGATGGAAACGGTCGCGGTCGCGTCCGGCTGCAATAGATCGATCTCATCCGCACCATTTCCCAGTACGCCGCCGTAGGGACCATAAAGGGGCACGGTCACTGGCATCCCATACTTGGACCGGAACGCGTCGGCCTGCGCGGAATTCGTCGGGTTGAAGTTCACCAACAGCAACGAACTGGTCGGGGACAGCGTCACACCCGCCGGGAAGCTGAAGCGGATCCCACCCGCCAGGCGCCAGGTCAGGTTCGAATCGAGCGGATGAGACAGGGGCACCGGCAGGGGGGTGATATTCCGCAGTTCCACAAACTCATCGGCGGTGTTGTCTAGCCCTTCTAGGGTGTCGACCGGGTGGTACATCACCTCCGCGATCACCACCGGTCCCACGCGGGGCGGGGCGTTGGAGGCTCCGAGGGTGGGGGTGGAAAGGGCGACGAATTCCGCCTCGCCGGTCGCGTTGAGACGGTGCCCGAAGGACACTCCCGCCTCCGCGGCGCCGAATGCGCCACCGGTGAGATACCCGGTGAGATTACCCGCTACATCCGCCGAAAAAAGCCACACCTCATCCCCATTGGAGCTCAGGCCGAAACTGGGAGGCACGCCTGGAGTCCGATTGAAATCGTCTTCGCCAAACACGCGATAGCCACTTGGCGCGAGAGTGGTACCAGCACGGACCTTAAACTTGCGTGGTGTTCGAAAGTCATCCGTTAGGAACCAGCCGCTGATATCCACCGGTAACGAAGTGGGATTGGAGAGCTCGATGGCATCCGAGCTCACCGTTCCTCCGGGATGTGCGATCACCTCGTTGATCACGATGGGAGCCAGCGTCGGCGGCGCTGCATCCGCCTCGCCCGGAGATCCGCCCGCCACGCCACTCGGACGCCAGCTGGTGGGCATCGTCCACGAATCGGGCGAAGCCGTCGGATCGATGAGGGTGAGCGCGAAGCCAAACCCGTCGGTGATCGGGTGCCAGGAGCGGTGATAGCTGAAAGCCATGATCTCCTCGTTGGCGGCATCGAGCAGCACAAGCCTCTCGCCGTTGCTGTCGAGACTTCCCACATACTGGCCGGCCACTGGACGATGCGTGCCGTAACGGGCAGCGAACTGTGCCGCGTTCCGCACCACGATGACGCGAGAGCCGGGGGCTAGGTGCGTCACTGCGCTTTGAGTGAAATCGAAGACCAGCCCATCGCCAAAATGCACGCCGCCGAGATCCAGCGCGGTGTCGGTCGAGATATTCTGCAGTTCGAGGTATTCGAAGTCCTGCGGGTCCGCCGTGCTGCCCGGGAACGGCGCGGGGTTGTATTGGATCTCGGTGATCCGCAGGAACTGCTGTGGCAGGCTCGGTTTGCCGGCGAAGGCCTGAGAGGCCGCGAGCCGGCCTGCGCGGTCCGATAGGGTGAGCGTCCCGCCGCGGGCGGAAAGCTGGCCGCGGTAGGGGCCTTGGACGAAGCGACTCTCCCCGCTGTGCGGACTGCGGGTGCGCTGGCGGAAGGCGCGGACATTGGGCGAGACGTAGAGCGTGCCATTGGTGGGCAGGACCGTTCCGGGTCGGAAGGTGAAGCTCACCGCGCCCTTGAGTTGCCAGCCGGTGATGTCCACCGAGTAGCTGTTCGTGTTGATCAGCTGGATGAACTCCTCGGCTTGGTTGTGGGAGGCGGGGCTGGCTTCGACCGCGCTGATCTCGATGATGGCCTCAGCCGGCTGGGAATGCGGGATCCGCGCCGACTTGGGGTTGCTGCTATCGATGTTGTGGGTGACGAACAGATGCTGGCGGCGCGGCACGATGTATTGCCTGATCATCTGGTCAAGCGCCGCATCGAAGCTGAGGTTGCCGAGCAGGTTGATGCCGCCGTCCCAGCCCCACTTCGCACGGTCCAGGGTGGCCTCGGGCCGGATCCGCTCACGCAGCTGGTTGATCCTGTTCTCGAACTTGAGCAGGGCGGGGTGTGTTTCCGGCGGCTGCAGCAGTTCCTCCATCAGGGTTCGCAGGCGTCGCAGAAACATGGCCTTGGTTTCAGGTACGAGGATGAAGGCGTCGCACATCCGGCTGAAGACCCATTCGATAGAAGGGTATCGGTAGGCATTCGAGCCATAGAAAGGGTGGGTAAACTCAACCGCGTCATTGGTGGCTGCGATGGTGGGACCACTGTAGACCATGCCGAAGGAGATGTTCAGATCCCACGGCCGCAGGTTCCACTCGAGCGTGTTGTTCGAGTCGCGGTAGGGGAAGTTGTTAGCAGCCCCGGCAACGCCCTGCTGCGTGATGGTGGATAGAGCCAGGTAGTTGATGATCGCAGGAACGTCGATGTTATCGAACAGGTAGAGACGGCGGTTGGCCACGCTGTTGGTCTCCGCCAGGCCGATCCCGAGGGCTCTCAGGTCGGAGTCATCCTCGTAGAGCCGGGTCTGTTTCTCGCCCTCCATCAGGTTTCGCCCGCCGATGGCCGGCTCCCCGATGATGTTCAACATGAGCGCGCCCTTGTAGAGCGCTCCATCTGGATCAAAGCCCTGGCGCTCCAACATTTCTGCGTCGAACGTCTCGTTGGGAAAGATCAACTGGTGGAAGGCGCCGTTCACCTGCAGGCGCGCCGGGAAATGGACCGGGGCCTCGGTTCCGCCCCGGGTGTGGGTTTCAAACGACAAGTTCTGTCTGATGTAGCTGGGATCGACGTATTCCGCGTTGAACGCGATTTCGCGCAGGCGCCGCCCGGTGTCGTCGTAGCGGAACGTGTGTTCCTTGTTGAAATCCACCCGGTGCGATTTCTTGGTCAGGTCGCGGCTGGTTCCACCTTTGAGTCGGATGTAGGCGTTGTCATAGAACTCGCCATCGTAATAGATCGAGCAACGCGTGCCCGCTTCCGAGTCCGCCGCCAAAATAGTTTTGACGAACAGCTGGTAAATCGGCAGATGGCTGGTCACTCGGGGATTGCTCACTACGGTCCCGAGATATTCAGGGCTCCCCAGTGGATCCCCGAAGAGCGGCCAGCGCGACCTGTGTCCCGCCGCGTCCGACGCTGTCACGAAGTAGCGAATCATCTGGCCGTTGGTGGAGAGAGTCGCCGGAATGATCGCCCCGAAAAGAGCATCATTCGCTAGCCCGTCCCCATGCAGCCCGTCATCCGCCATCGCTACGGTCACCTCGGGCCCATACATGATTCGGTAGGTGAGCGAGACGTTCGTGATCGCGCCGAAGGAAGGTGTCACCCGGGTCCTGACATAAACGCTGTCCGCGTCGCCGGGCAGTTCCGGCGTATGGCTGACCTCCGACAGGATCGGGCCGAGATCGATGCTCCCGATCCCGTTCGGATTGCCGGGGGTGGGCAGCACAAAATATTGCGGGGTGGCGGAGAGCGCACCCAAGGTCTCCAGCTCGAGCTGAGGGTCGAGCAGACAATTCCCGTCGGAAACGCTGAAATTCAGCCCCTGCAGGGCCAGCACGTTTGACCCGAGCCGCAGGGCGTAGCGGGCGTCGGTGACATTGAACTCCTCGAAGACCTTGGCGTGGCCAGCTTGATGGACGTCGGTCGCGGTGCTGTTCCACGTCGGCGGCTCCGGCGCATTCGCCGACGCAATCCGGGTCCCGTTCAGAAACGCGACGAAACCGTCGTCGTAACGCAGCCTCAGCCTCAGCCGCCCGATGTTCGCGATGTTCGTCAGCTGAAAGCTGTATCGCAGATACACCGAGCTGCTTTGCCCCTTCATCGCCGCACCGAGATCGGTTCGGATGTCGGGGTAGGACAGCAGGCTGACCTCATTGTTGGCGAGTAGGGCGATCTCTGCGGGGTCGAGGATGCGGCTGTAGATACGGAAATCGTCGAGCTGCCCTCCGAACTGTTTCCAGCGGGCATGATGCGAGCGGCCGAGCTCGATGGGTTGCGCCGGGTTCCAGCCCCACGGTCCGTCGCTCGCCGCCAGCAGTTCCAACTGGCCATCCACATAGATCCCCATGGTCCCTTGCTCGGCCCGATCGTAAACAACCGCCACATGGTGCCAGCGGTTGTCGGCGATGGAACGGTCGCTGGTCACCTCGCTGCGGACCCTGCCGGTTTCATCGGAGGCCTCGACCGCCAGTCGGCCATCGTCGCGCTGCACGATTACCGCGCCCGCGATCGATCGCCGATCTACCAAGCACGCCCCCCCGACGTTCGTTCCAACCGTTCCTGCGGTGCGCATCCAAAAACAGAGGGTGCCCTCAATCGAGTCGAAGTCGGGGCTGGGCGGCAGCACGATCTGGCTGCGAGTTGTGCCGTTCGTCGCGAAGTTCATCACCCCGGTCCGGGTGACCGGCGGAGCCGCGGTATCGCGTGCCGACGCGAGGAAGACTGCTCCCTGGTTGGTGCCCGGATGTTTCGTGCCGGCCGGCCGGCTGTCGGCGATGACCTTGTTCGCCGGTGCCTGATCGAAGTTGAACCGCACCTGCAGCTCATCCGGCCGCACGATCGTCGGCACTGTCGACCCCGAATTAAACCCGATGGCGCCCGGCCCCGGCATCCAGGCGGAATCGTTAAAGCTGGGAGCGATCCAATCACTTCCGCTTGCTTCGTTCAGCGGCACCAGGACCCGTGCCACATCGCCGGTGCGCACGACGATCTTGCTGGCGAATTCGGTTCCAAATCCATAGGCCGCATCTGGAATCTGCGCTGGATATTTTGGCGCATAGCGTGACTCGATGGTGAGTCCATCGGGTCGCACCAAGCCGAGATACTCCCCGGCGCCGTCGAGCCGGAAGTTCGTATGCAAGGGCGCCCCGGGCGCGCGCCGATTCTTGTTGGAAGCGAAAACCAGGATGAACCCGCGCGGGCCCAGGTTGGTTGCCGGGAACAGCCATTTGGTGAGGTTGCCCGCGTTGTCGGTCAAGGCCCAGTTCATCAGGTTCACCGGGGACGAAGAGTTGTTGTAGATCTCGATCCAATCCTCGTCCGACCCGTCCTCGTCGGCCAGCGAACGGGTATTGCTCGCCATGAACTCGGAGAGGACAAGCTGGCATTGGGCCGGCAGACAGAGCGCCAACACCAGGGTGAAGAGCAGGAAACGCATTGCCATAACAAGGTCGGTTCTCCGAGCGCACATACAGTCCATGGCCCCGAACTTCATGCCTCATGCCGCCGGTTTCACGGAGAGAGCCAGAGCTTTGGCAAACTACTATACTGCTTATTATCAAAGAGTCTAGCCGCAGAGATGCGGTTCTGCACGACATTTCGCGGTCCTGGCCCGCGGCACTTTCGGAACCAATTGCTCCAGCTTGGAGATCGTCCTTTGTCGACCAAGAGATTCAAGGCTGAACCGCGTGCGTTGTCGGAAGAGCGACGCGGATCGGCCCCGGTAAGCCTGTATCTTTTCACGGTCGAGACCGCAGCTCAGCTGATTCCGCTTGCGATTGGGAGGTGAAGCGGATCGACGCGAGTGCAAACGATTGAGATGCACGGGCAGGCTACAGAGTTATCCAGTTTTCTTGAAACCCATCCAACATTCAGCGAAACTTCGTCCGCATGGCCGATGATTCCAATCCGCGTGACCCGTTTTATGAGGCTCGTAACAGAGACGGCATTCTTAAGTGCCCATTCCAGGGTGAGATGCTGCCCATGATTCTCCGCCATGCGGATGTGCGTGAGGTGGCCAAGGACTGGAAGACGTTTAGTTCCGACGCGCCTTTCCGCGTTCCGATCCCGTCGGAGGAGGCGGTGCGGACCATGCGCCAATTGCCCATTGAGACCAATCCCCCGGAACACACGGAGTATCGCGCCATCGTCGAGCCCTTCTTTGCCCGTGCCAAACGGCCCGAAGTCATCGCCCGGGTGGAGTCGTTGATCTCGGAGGGGATCACCGCCGCGCTGAGTCGGGAGTCTGTCGAGATCGTCAACGAGTTCGCTCTTCCGCTTCAGTCCCGCGCCCTCACTTATCTGTTGAACGTGCCTGAGTCAGAGGCAGACACCTGGATCGCCTGGGGCATGCACGTGTTTAAGGTCACCGGTGGCACCTTCAAGAAGGGCACAACACTTGAAGACTACCTGCAGGCGCAGTTCGACCGGGCCGAGGCGCGGCCGGGGGAAGATTTTTTTAGCGCCCTCACCAAGGCTTCCTATCGAGGGCGGGCGCTGACTCGGGAGGAAATGATGGGATTCGGCAACCTCACGTTCGCCGGCGGACGCGACACGATCATCCACAGCATCTCCTCCATCCTGGCGTATTTCGGCGGAAACCCCAGTGCCCTGGAGTACCTGCGAGAGGATCCGAAACGCATTGTTCACGCCGGTGAGGAATTTTTCCGAGTCTTCATGCCGCTCACCCACATTGGCCGGGTTTGTCCGGTGCCGACAGAGGTTCTTGGAGCTACGGTCCCGGCCAACGGGCGTGTGTCGCTTGGGTGGGCCTCCGCGAACTTCGACGAGACCGTGTTCGAAGCCCCCTGGGAGGTTCGACTCGATCGCAAGCCTAATCCGCACGTTGCCTTTGGCTTCGGAGCGCATCTCTGCCTCGGGGCGCCGCACGCGCGCCTGATTGTGCGCAGCCTGCTGCAAGCCCTCGTCGCACGGGTAGGATGCATCAACGTCCTGGATGCGAAGGAGCACCTCGAGAACGAGGCAGGCTACCAACGTTCGAACGGCTATGACTCATTGACCGTCACGCTGACTGCGAGAGCCTCTTGAGTGAATTCTACGGCATCAAAATCCCGAGGCTTTTGGGGTTGAAACCTTGGCCACTCTCGGTTGAACTGCGTCCCATGAAACCTCTCCTCCTACTCGCGTTGCTCGCTGTGACACCCTGGCTGTCGGCTCAGGTGAATCAAGTGCAGAAGGTCGCGTCCGATGTTTACTTTCACGAGGGAGATATCAAGGGGCACGGGCACTGCAATAATGGATGGATCGTTTTCGATGACTACGTGGTGGTGATTGATGGCAACTTTCCATCCGGCGCTCAGGAGATCCTTCCTAAGATCAGAGCGATGACCGACCGGCCGATTCGGTTTGCTTTCGACACGCATCACCACGGTGATCATGCCTACGGTAACCAGGTCTGGGTCGAAGCTGGCGCTGTCCCAGTGGCCCACGAGGGAGTCTTGGAGGAGATGAAGAAGTATGAGACGGGTCGTTTTGGGAGCAAGCCAGGACGCTGGGAGGATGCAGCCAAGGGCCGCGCTGACGTTGCGGCCAGCAAGTTGAAGCCGCCTACGGTGCTCTTTCGAAAAGAGATGTTTTTTGATGACGGCCAGCGGAGGGTGGAGCTGCTTCATTTCGGGGTGGCGCATACGCATGGGGACGGATTTGCGTGGCTGCCAAAGGAAAGAATCCTTTTCACGGGAGACGCCTGTGTGAATGGCCCGTTTAACTTCATGGGGGATGGCGATTCCGGGCAATGGGTGAAGACCTTGGAAGCGGCACGCGCTCTCAAACCGAAGGTTGTCTGCCCCGGGCATGGGCCCATGGGTGGACCGGAAGTGCTGGACGATCCAATCGCTTATTTTGTCGAACTTCGACGCCAGGTGAAGACATGGGCCGCCAAGACTGGCCCGTTTGACGTGAAGGCCGCCACCGAGGCCATTCGTGCGCACTTGATGCAAAGGGAGAAGATTGCACGCTACGTGGGTGACTCGCTACAAGGGCAGGTCACCAAGGTCTATATCGAGATGTCAGGGAAGACCTCAGCGCCCTGAGGCACTTCTAGGGTAAACCAGCCAGACGATGACCGTGCGACGCGCTCTCCAGATTCTGATCCTCCTGAACATCGGGGCTATTGTATACTGGGTGCTCCGCCCTGCTCCGCTCACTCATGCGGTAGAGGCGGATGGGGTAGGGGCTTTGCCGGGCGTGACGGCCGCGTTGCAGATCCAATCCTCGGCTACCGGGAGTCAGCCCTCCACAACGTCCAGCGCAACCAATGCCCCGTTCCATTGGGGCGATCTGGAGTCCAAAGACTATCGGGAGTTTATCGCCAGGCTTCGCACCATCGGATGCCCTGAGCAGACCATTCGAGATCTGATCATAGCCGATATCGACAAATTGTATGCCGCGCGGATCCAGGGGCTGCGTCCACGTCGCCCCTCGCTAAACTACTGGGAATCCGAAGAAGCCGAGCTTGCGAATAACTTTGACCAGCGTGAGTGGACTCGGAAGGAGCGCGAGATTGAGCGTGAGAAGGGCCGAGTGGTGAAGGAGTTGCTCGGCGTCGACCTCGCCGCCGAACGTCAGCGCAACAAGGGTGAGGTGGATCAGTTTGAACGGCGTCTGGCTTTTCTGCCTGAGGACAAGCGGGCGGAGTTGCGGGATCTCATGGACACGTGGTCGGAGAAGGAACAGGCCCTTCGTGACAAGGCTTGGGATACCGGGGAACCGCTCAGCGAGGAGGATCGCATTCGCTTGCGGCTCTTACGCGAGGAGCGCGACCACGCTCTGTCCCGGGCGCTGGATCCTGAGCAGAAGGAGCACTTCGAGCTGTCGATGTCGCCCACAGCTGAGGCCTTGCGACATGATTTGTATGGCATGGGAGCCTCGGAAGGTGATTTTCGCAGTCTCTACGAACTTCGTCGGAACTTTGAGGAAGCCTGGCCGAGGGACGAGATCAATACGGGAGATGAGGCAACCCTGAAGAGTTGGGGGCAGGCGCTTATGACTTTGGAGGAGCAGGTGAAGGGTGTTCTGGGCGAGGAGCGTTTTGCGATGTACCAGCGGGGGCAGGACTATCGATTTCACGAGCTCAATGCGACCATCAGCCGCTTTGGCCTTCCTCGCGAGCGGGCGGCCGAAGCGTATGAGTATCTCCGACTCTCGCAAATGGAGCGCAATCGGATCCTACAGACCTCCAGCTTCACCCCGGACCAGCAGGTCGAGATCTCTTCACGAATTGATGCCGAAACAGATCGCGCTCTCCGGGAGCTCATGGGGGCAGGTCCGTTTCACTTTTACAAGCAACGCGTTCGTTGAGGCAAGATGTAGGACTGATCGTGGCTTTTGCGTCCTACGCCTACCTCATCTGCGCACCTCGCATAGCGCATAGGAAGGGGAGGGGTCGAACCGGCGGATCGGGACCGGGAGACGCGATGATCGGAAAACTCGAGTCCTGCGTCTCAGTGTGGCGATGTCGGCTGCGCGGTCTGGGAAGCGCGCCGAAATCGAATGGCAGTGAACTCCTGTCGGGATTCAAGCTGAAAGCCTTCCTTCAGCAGGCTCGCCGAAATTCCTGGCATGTGCATCGCGCCCCAGGGCACTACCACATGATCCTTTTCAGCCAGCGCGGTTCTCGCTTCCTTCAGGACATGGTCGTTACGCATCTCCAGCAGGTCCTTCCAGAGGATCTGCAGGAGTTCAGGGCGTTGAGATTTCTGCAAGAGCTTCATGAGTTCTTCCAGCGTCGGCTCGTCCGAGTGCATGGCCGTGGCGAGTTCCAGGAACCCGATGCTCTCTTCTGAAAAATCCGAGATATCGACGTCCGCATTTCTGGACTCCCCGCCTTTTGGAGCGAAGTTATCCTTCTGCTCGGTCAGCCCTAGGGAGTTTGCCGCTTTTTTGTAACTGAGCGGACGTTTCAGCCGCTGCTTTTCGTCACTGACGCCCTCGAGGAGCACAATCGAGTTGCTGGGAATACTCCGGCCTACCTGGTCGTAAAAACTGGAGTCGCCGATGTGGATCATGGGCACAAGGTGCACCGTCTTTCCGTCGGGGCGGCGGTAGGTCGACGCGTGCATGGATAGGCGGTCGAGGTGGAGACTCACGAAGCCCTGGGTGTAACGATCCACGGCTACCGCAGCAAGAAATCCGGTCAGAGCCACCACGACCGGGAGCAGCACAAAGAGGTGGACGCTGACAAATGCGAGGAGGCGCCTCCAACTCAGGGCCCTGCCTTGAAGGTTCTCTTCGCGAACCAGGCGTTCTCGCCAAGTGCATGAGTTCACCGGGATCTTCCAGATCCAGCAGGCGACTGCGAACTGGATAAGCGACGAGATCAGCTGGAACTTCTGAAGCTGGCCTGGCCAATAGACCATGTAGGGCAGCAGGGCAAACAGGCTGAGGGGGTAGGTCATCGCCATGAGGGCGATAGGCCGGGTGGGCAGCATGGGGGAGACGGCCAGAGCGAGGTAGAATAGACACACGACAGCCATCACGAGGAATCCGAGGATCATCCTGGGTACGCGTAGAAGCGGTGGAACGCCCATGGCGGTAAGGCCGTCGTCGAGGAGGCTGAGGCTAGCGTCCAGGGCAAATGCGATCAGTGTTAGGCTTAGCAGTTGGGCGAGGGTGTGTCGCGCGGAACTGCCCTTCTGCCGGTTTTCATTCGGAAGGGGTAGAGGCGGGGGGAGCCCGGGCACAGACATCGAGGGGGAGGGTAGGGAGCCTGTGAGTGGGTTGAGCGGATCGTTCATTCCAGGGAGTGCATGTGCCAGGGCTCAAATAAACACAGCACGTCGCGCTTGTCGCCTTGAAATGCGCCTTGTTTTGGTGCATGGTATCCCTGGGAATCTATGTGCGGCGTCCCGTTGCGAGGCAGGAGAGCTTGAGACCAGCTCACTTGGGCTCTGATTTGCGGGGATGATTTCCTGCAAGCACTTGCACACGCGCTCGTTCTGTTCCATTCTTACGAATCCATGTCACGACAGGCTGTAACCTTTTGTAAACCCCAGGAGAGACGCGGGGATCTCAGTATGCCGCTTTCTCACGCATCGCCGGCTTCCTCTCTTCGTTCATTTCCAACGCTCATCTGCTGGGTCCTGGCCTTGGCCTGGTGGGGGGTGGGTGTGCCTTCTGGCTCAACCGCTCAGAGCGCATCGAACCCTGCTTTCTTTATTGAGGCGGAGGACTACAACTACAATCGAGGTCAAACCCTGCCATTGGCCAGCGTGATGCCCTATCTTGGCGGTGCTTACGCTGGGTTGAGCAACTCAGTGTCGCCGGTGGACTACTCCCGTCCAGCCAGCGCGGCTAGTCCCCTCTACCGACAAGATGTCCGTGTCCCGATCACCGAGAGCACGGACACGCTCCGGGATACATTCTCGGTGACGCAGAACTTCCGCCTCTCGAATCTCAACGGCAACGAATGGTTCAACTACACCCGTTCTTTTCCGCCTGGGCGGTACCTGGTGTATGCCGCCATGTCGAACGAGGAATTAGGCGCGGACCTGCTCCAGGGCAGTCTGGCGGTGATCACGACGGCGGCGACGAACAGCATTCAGACCACATCAAGGAAAGGAGCCTTCAAGGCGGCGGGCACGGGCAGTTGGGATGTGAATCGTTTGGTCGGCTTGAAGGATACCGCGGGTCGCTTTGTGGTGGTGGACCTAACCAATAGTCAGACTCTTCGGTTCACTGCCTCCAAGGGTTGGATTGACTATCTAAAGTTTGTGGCAGCTCGCCCCCCTGTGATTCGCACCCAGCCGGTGGGGTTGGCCGTCACCGAGAATCAACCGGCCAATTTCACGATCGCCTTGGGATCTGATGATTTTGCCGTAATCCAGTGGCAGACCAATCGCATCAACGTAGCTCGCGGAACCAATACCGCCCTGAGCTTCGTTCCGACCCTGGCCAACGACGGGCTGCAGCTACGCTGCGTTCTCACCAATAGCTTGGGGACTACCGTTAGCGAAGAGGTTACTCTCCAGGTTCTTCCCGACACGCGAAGACCCGTGGCTGTGAGCGCGATCAACCTAGGTCAGCAGCTTATCCGGCTTTCCTTTAGTGAGCCTGTGTCCTTGCCAGTCGGACCCGCTACCGGTTACTTCACCGTCTCCGGCGGGTTGGGGGTGGCCTCGGTGGCGCAGGCTGCCGAGTCGTCAACCCTCGACCTGACCCTCGCCTCCGAGCTGAACTACGATCAGGCGTATGTGGTCACAGTTAGCGGCGTCGCAGACAGGGCGGCTGACCCGAACCTGGTGCTGCCAGGAAGCACGGTTGCCTTCACTACGGTGCAGTACGTGGGTTCTGATGTGGGGCGGCCGGGAATTGAGGGCGGTGTGACACGTGTGCCGGGTGGCTTCAAAGTCGTGGGGGCCGGCATGGGCATTGGGGGATTCGGAGGTGCGGGCACGAGCGATCAGTTCGGTTTCAGCTGGGAGCCCCGCACAGGAGACTTTGACATCCAGGCCCGACTCGCCACCGTTCACGTCACCGACCCGTTTCTCCACGCCGGCCTGATGGCCCGAGAGACCCTGGCCACCAACTCGCCGTTTGCGGCCGCGTTTGCTTCCTCGATCCAACTCGGTTGCTTCTTCGAGGTTCGAAAGACAGCGGGTGCGGCCACGACAGTGTCCAGCGGGCCTGGCGGCGTTCCGGTAAACTACCCTGAGACCTGGCTCCGGCTGCGTCGCGTTGGGAACGCGATCAGTGGGTTTGGAAGTCTGGACGGACAATCCTGGGTCCTGATGGGTATCAACTCGTTCACGACGCTCACCAACACCTTGATGGTTGGTTTCGCCGTGTCCGGCCAGAACGCGAGTCTCGCTAGCGAGGCGGAGTTCCGGAATGTCGGTCCCACGGTGAGCACGGCGGTGGTAACGAGGCTTCCCGACCGTGAGACCCTGGTTCCTTCCAGTCGCAGAACTGGGCTGGTGTTCTCCGAGATTATGTATAGCCCCAAACTGATCCCGGGGAACGCTGCGAATCTTGAGTTCATCGAGATCTATAATGCGGGGCACATCTTCGAAGAGTTGCGTGGTTATACAATTTCAGGCGGCGTGAGTTATCGTTTTCCCGACACATTGGTGATCGAGCCTGGCCAATTCATGGTCATTGCCGCCGATCCTGCGGCGGTGCAGGCAGCCTACGGACTGGGCGGTGTGCTTGGGCCGTGGCAGGGTTCCTTAAACAATGCCGGTGATCTGCTTCAACTTCGGGACGGTCAGAATGCGCTCAAGTTGGAGTTGGCCTATTCCTCCGAAGCTCCATGGCCTCCTGCTGCAGACGGTTCAGGGCCTTCCTTGGTGCTTTCTCGCCCTAGCTATGGGGAGAACGACGCACGAGCGTGGTCTCCAAGTCGGGAAGCCGGAGGCAATCCTGGAGGCATGGAAACATGGAGCGTCTCCCCCTTCGACAGCGTTGTCATCAACGAGCTTCGGGCGAATGTTGCCCTGCCTGAATTTGAGTTCGTCGAGCTCTACAATCATTCCAATCAAGCGGTCGATCTTGGCGGCTGCTTTCTGACCGATGATCCCGCCACGAATAAATTTCGTATTCCGGACGGCGCGCTGCTCGCGGCTCGGGGGTTTCTCTTCTTCGATGATGTGGCGCTCGGCTTTAGCCTCAGCTCTAGAGGGGAGACGATTTACCTGATGGACCGGTCGGGCCAGCGGGTGGTTGATACCGTCCGCTTTCAAGCTCAGGAGGCCGGCGTTGCTCTGGGTCGCTTTCCAGATGGGGGCGATGTCCTGCGACGTTTGGCGACTGCCACACCTGGTCTAGCCAATGCCCCGTCGCGGATGGAGCAGGTGGTGATTAACGAAATCATGTATAATCCCATCACTCAGAACGCTGCGGATGAGTATGTGGAGCTCTACAATCGGGGGGCGGCTTCGGTGGATGTGGGCGGGTGGCGATTTGTGTCGGGTATCGATTACGTTATTCCTGCGGGCACACTTATCGGGCCTGATGGCTATCTCGTTATCGCGAAGGATCAGGCGCGGCTCATCTCGCGGAACCCTCAGTTGAATGCAGCGAACACGGTTGGAAACTTCTCGGGGCTTCTGGCCGATGGCGGCGAGCGGTTGGCGCTGGCTAGACCCGCGTCCGTGGCTTCCGCGCCCGGCCAGCCCCTGAATCCTCCGAGTTTGATGGTGGTGGTCTCTGAAGTGACCTATTCCACCGGCGGGCGCTGGGGCAAGTGGTCAGATGGCGGTGGTTCGAGTCTGGAATTAATAGATTCTCGAGCCGATTTGCTCAGGGCTGCTAGCTGGGCCGATTCGGATGAGTCTGCAAAATCGCAATGGATCGATCTTTCGGTCACGAACATTCTTGAGAATGGAAACTCCGGCTACTCGCCCACCCGGCTACATGTGACGCTGCAGGGGGCAGGCGAGGCCTTGGTGGATGAGGTGGACGTCCGGCGTGTGGGCGGTACCAACCAAGTGCTGAATGGCAATTTTCAAAGCACCAACTCTAATCAGAGATGGCAACTCTTCGGTACCCATAGTAATAGCACCATCGATACCAATGGCGGCTTTGCCGACTCGCGCTGCCTCCACATTTGTTCGCAAGGAGATGGCGATACTGGCGTCAACGGCTGCCGTCGCAGCGTTCAAGGAGGGCTTTCCGCTGGGGTGAACGGATCGATCAACGCGAAAGCCCGTTGGCTTGCGGGGTGGCCAGAGGTGCTCTTTCGCCTGCAGGGCGGTTGGCTCGAGTTGCCTGGGCGCCTCCCGGTGCCGACGAATCTCGGCACCCCGGGGCTGCCAAACTCTCGCAGGGTAGCCAACGCAGGGCCTGCGATCTTTGCAGTGAAACATGCTCCGGCCCTCCCTCGTGGGGGCCAACCGGTGGTCGTGACCTGCCAAGTCGCGGATCCCGATGGCCTCGGGGCGGCCACACTTCGCTACCGCTATGATCCCACTCTGACCCTAACCAATGTGGTGATGCGGGACGATGGCACAGGGGGAGATGAAGTGTCCGGCGATGGAATCTACTCGGGCACGATGCCCGGTCGCACCTCGGGACTGGCAGCGTTTAGGGTCGAGGCCTCTGATGCGGCGGTCAACCCTGCGTCCTCGGTGTTTCCGGCTTTTGCTCCTGCCCAGGAGTGCTTAATTCGCTGGGGTGACAGCACGCCGTTTGGATCCTTTGCACACTATCACTTGTGGAATACAGCCGCGACCGAGAGCGCACGAGGGAGCAGCAGTGCCCTCAACAATCTTTACCGGGATGCGACCTTAGTGAATAGCGCCGGTAGGATCATCTATAACGCTGGATTTCGGGATAAGGGGAGCCCGTATCACAGCGGTGTTGGCGATTTTGCCATCACGGTTCCTGTCGATGACATGCTCTTGGGCGTGCGCGATCGAGTGTTCGGTGCGACCGGCAATGGTGGAGCCGAGGAGACCGGCCTGCGGGGTCGTGTCGCCAATTGGTTCCAGCGAGAGATGGGGCTGCCCTACTTGAACTCGCAGTACATTCTTTTCTATCGGAACGGTGGCCTCCACCAAACCATCTCGGAGGACGCAGAGCAACCCAACAACCCTTACGCCGAGTCCTGGTTCCCTTCTGGTGAGGTCGGGGAGTTGTTCAAGATAGCGGTGTGGTTCGAGGATGACAGCACCTCTGGAGCGACGAGTGCGACCATGGAGCAGTTCCGCAAGACAGGAGGGGATTACGACTTGAAGCGTTATCGATTTAATTGGCAGCTGCGTCCGAATGACAGCGCCAACAACTATACCAACTTCCTCAAACTGGTCGATGCGATCAACGCCTCCGGTGATCATGTGCCTGGCATGATGGCTATTGCGGACATGGAGGAGTGGATGCGCGTGTTTGCCTACCATCGGGTGATGGGGAACTGGGACTCCTGGACCTACAACGTCGGGCAAAACATGTACCTCTACCGCCAGCCGGGAGCCAAATGGGTCCTCATTCCTTGGGATATCGACTTTGTCCTCGGGTTGGGTGGAGGTCCCACCGAACCGCTTTGGGGTGGCCAGGATCCCGTGGCAAACTCACGAATCTACGACAACTTCACCTTCCGTCGCATGTTGTATCGTTCCTTCCTTGATGCCATCAACGGTCCGATGCTTCCGTCGCGGTATGGCCCGCAGATCGAGCAGAGGCGCTTGATTCTTGCCAAGAATCGGATTCTACTTTCGCCCCCCGCTGGCGTGAATTCCTACATCGATTCGCGGCGTGACTATCTCAAGACCGAGATTGCCAAGGTGGATGTCCTGGGTCTGAGCATCACCAATAACTCTGGAACAAACTATGTTTCCTCAAGCCCGGTCACAACCCTGACGGGCACCGCCCCCTTTTCTGTGGCCAGGATCGAAGTCAATGGGATCCCCTATCCAATTAAGTGGACCGGCTACAACACCTTCTCCCTCTCCGTCCCGCTGGGAGCGGGCTCGAATGTGCTGACGCTTGTAGGACTGGATCTGCGTGGGAACCCCGTCGCGGGCAGTACTGATTCCATCACGGCGATCTACAATGGAGTGCCGCTGCAGGTGGAGGACTTTGTTGGAATCAACGAGATCCACTACAACACGCTGGAGCCACGCGCTTCCTTTATCGAGATCTACAATCGCTCGAGCACGACCCTATTTGATCTCTCGAATTTCCGGCTGGATGGGGTGGGCTATGTCTTCCCGGAGGGCAGCCTGATCACTCCCTCCGGCTATTGGGTGCTCGCCAAGAGCAAGGCAGGATTCTCGCTCGCCTACGGCTCTGGAATCCCCGTTTGGGATGAGTT
>CAMAVD010000074.1 GCA_945861575.1 Akkermansia muciniphila | reverse complement strand
TGTGTAGGAGACAAGCTGCTGGTATTAAGCGAAGCCGGCCTCCTCTCGCTGCTCTCAGTGGACCCCAGTCGCTTTCATTCCCTGGGGCAGGCGCAGGTTTGCGGGAAAACCTGGACGCACCCCGCCTATGCAGACGGGCGGCTGTTTGTCCGGGACGGAAAGTCTCTGCAGTGTTTCAACTTGCTGGGGCAGAAATAGCGCAAAGAGCGGAGGAACCCCTGAATCCATCGACAACCCCGGGCGGCTACCCTGCGGAGCAGCATTGGGACAGAGGACGCGTGGATGCGCCTCGTGGCATGGGACTATGAAAAATCCGGGGCTAGGCAGCGATGGTCGTCTTCTTCTCACCACGCTGCGAGCGTGCCTGAAGAAGGGTCGAGACCGCTTTGACGGTCAACTCGAAGAACATGAAGGGCTTCGCGATAAGGTCGGTGGCCCCGCTCAGCGTCGAGCGGACACGACTCTTAAAATCACTCATTCCGGTGACGAAAATGACCGGAGTCTTCTGATTGATCACCTGCGCGCGGATCTGAGTGCAGAGATCGAAACCATTGATTTCAGGCATCTGGACATCCAGGAAGATGAGATCGTAGGGTTGCCGCGTCGCCAAGTGCAGAGCCTCCTTCGGATCGGAAACCTCGTGGGCAGTCAAACGAGCCTTCTCGAGCGCGAAGGTTACCGCTCTTCGTGAAAGAACCTCGTCGTCCACCACCAGAATATTAGGCGCCGGATCCGCTAACAGATTTCCCTCAAGACGCTGCACCAGCAGATCCGTAAGCGAATCTACCGTATTGGCCACGGTCCTCTGGATCGAGGGATTGAGATGCTTGGGCTTTTGATGGAGTTCCTGGAGTAGGATCTCGAAGGCCGAGCACAGATCGGCGGCGGGCTGAAAACCGGCTAGCCCCGCGCTACCTCCCAGAGAGCGAATATGCTTGTAGAGTTTCTCAAGAATCCCCGCCTGACTTTGCTCATTGGAAGCACGGCTTAAATCATACAGCTGCAGACGCACCTGATGCATCGATGCGTTGACGCCCTGCAGAAACTCGTTGCGGACTTTCGCATGCGGCAATTCGATCACCGACGCAGGAGGAGGGTCTGAAGGAGTACGCGCCGCAACGGCACCCCCAGAGCGGTGAAAGAATTCCGTCGCCGGGGATGATCCCCGGGGAGGAAGATTAGGCAATACCGTCCCTCGAATGTGCACCCCGTCGGTGGATGGAACAGATCCGGGCACGGTCCTCTGCTGGTCGAACGTTGTATCTACCGTGGCTCCCGGTATCTGAATTCCGGCGGGAAGCGGATTGACTGAAGCGAGGGCCGGGGCCCCGGGCACGACCATTGCCAAGGCCTCCAACAGCTGGCGCGAAGTCAGGGTCGACTTGCTGAAGACATGCGTGGCTCCAGAAATCTTGGCAATCTCAACCATGTTGGAGACAAAAGCATTGGTGAACACCAAGACAGGGACAGCACCGGAGTCATCGTCGGCACGGATCTTCTTGAGGATCTCGACCCCATTGACCCCAGGCAGCATGATATCCAAGAGCACAGCGTCGGGTTTCCATTCGCGCAACCGCGCTAAACCCTTCACACCATCGGTCTCCACCAAGGCCTCGTACCCGCGATTGTTTAGCAGGTTGCGATAGACCGTCGCCACAATCGCGTCATCCTCGATGATCAACACCTTCTTCAAGTCCATAAAACGTGGGGTTCAGGCTGCAATTTTCGGCCGCTGTTCCTTGAGGAAACGCCGGGTGCGATCGAACTCCTGCTCCAATGCGGGATACATACCAATGGCCTCGGGAAAACGCCCATCCATGGAAAGTCGCTCGATTTCTTTGAACGGCGCGGTCATCGCATCCATTCCGCAGGTGGCGCTCGCTCCGGCGGCCGAATGCGCCAACCGGATGGATTCGTCTCCTTGACCTCTGACCAGCGCCTCTTTTAGCCGCCCCAGATTCTGCGTCGTCTGAGTGATGTAGATTGAGATCAGCTCATCCAACTGCTGTGGATCGCCGGCTGAGAAATCCAAGAGACGTTCCACATTCACCGGCACCTCAACCCGAGGAAACCTCGGCACGACTGCAGGCGAGAGCGGAGGGGACGGAGGGGCGGACGAAGTCACCACCGAGGTGGCGACAGATGCGGGAACACCCAACGCTTGGATAACCGCCTGGATCCTTTGGGGCTGAACTGGTTTGGCGATGTAGTCGTCCATACCGGACGCCAGACATTTTTCCCTGTCTCCGGGCATCGCGTTGGCCGTCATAGCAACGATCAGAATGCGGTGAGACAGAGCCGCCTCGGTTGTCTGAAGCTGCCGAATACGACGCGTCGCCTCGAGGCCGTCGAGCTTCGGCATCTGCAGATCCATAAAAACCAGATCGAACGGCTTTAGCCTCAAGGCATCGATAGCCTCCAACCCATTATTTGCGACCTCGGCCTGATACCCCATCTGACCCAGCAGACGAACGGCAACCTTCAGGTTGATCTGATTGTCATCCACCACGAGAATCCTCAGGGGAAAGCGCGTAGCCAATTGGGCATCCATGGAGGGGGGAGCCACCGGTGCCACTGCGGGACGGGGGATCGACGCGGTTGCTGGAGCGCAGAGGCGCGAGAGAGTCTCCTCAAGCAGCACGGGCTTGACAGGCTTGGTGAGACTCCCTTGAAAGAGCCGACTGGCCCCTTGCAGCAGCTCATCACGAGGACCGATGGAGGTCAAAAGGACAATCGGAAGCCCTCGTCGAGATTCCAACTGGCGCACGACCTCAGCGAGCTTCATCCCATCCATCTCCGGCATCAACATGTCGAAGATCGCAATGTCATATCCGCTTCCCCCGGTGAGGATCGATAGCGCTTCACTGGGCCGCGAGGCAACGGTCGGCTGCATCCCCCATCGATGGGCCAGCAAGGTGAGAATCCGCCGATTGGTCTCATTGTCATCGACGATAAGCACACGCTTACCGAGAAGCACCTCCGGCCGCGGCGTAGGCGTGACTGGCACAGCCTCCGCCTCATCCAAAGTGAGCTGGAAGTGAAACGTCGATCCTTTGCCCTCGACACTTTCCACCCAAATGGTGCCTCCCATCAACTCCACTAGGCCTTTGCTGATGGCGAGCCCCAGTCCGGTACCTCCAAAACGCCTGGAAATCGTGGTGTCGCTCTGCGTGAAATTCTGGAACAGCAGTCCGACCTTATCCGCCGGAATACCTGTGCCTGTGTCGCGCACCAGAAAATGCAGCTCCCACGTCTTCTGAGTGGGAGACGGACGCCGAGCTTGAACCTCGACGCAGACCTCTCCTTTCTCCGTGAACTTGATGGCATTGCCCACCAGGTTGGTGAGAATCTGGCGAAGGCGGAGCGAGTCTCCTTTCAACGATGGCAAGCCCCCTTCCTCAACAATGCAATTAAGCTCGACGTGCTTCTTGGATGCCTGAAGAGCCAAAAGATCCACCGCCTCCTCGATGCACGCCTGCACCTGAAACGGCTGACGCTCGAGCTCCAGCTTTCCGGACTCGATCTTAGAAATATTCAGAATGTCATTCAGAATCGCGAGCAGTGTCTCCCCGGAGCTTCGAATGGTCTCCAAACAGTCGCGCTGCTCCACATCGAGCGGCGTCTGCATGAGGATTTCGGCCATCGCGATCACCCCATTCATCGGAGTGCGTATCTCGTGGCTCATGTTGGCCAGGAAGTCCGCCTTGGCCCGGGCCGAGGACTCAGCCTCCTCGCGCGCGCCTTCCAGCCGACGGTTCAGATCCATCAGGGTGTCCAGACGTTTCTTAGCCCGGAGAATTGCCTGTATACGCGCTTTGAGCTCAGTCAGCTCTATAGGCTTGGTCAAGTAGTCTGCAATCCCACACTCAAACCCGCGCAGCTTGTGTCCTGTCTCCTTCCAGGCACTCAAGACCAGTATGGGAGTGTGAGGTGTTGGCAAGAGAACCTTGAGCTTACGAATGAGCTCAAAGCCGTCGAGATCTGGCAAACCCAAGTCCACAATCACCAGATCGAACGACCCCCGCTCGGCCAACTGCAGCCCCCCTCGCCCCGTGTCGGCGTGCTCAATGGAAACATGCGCATCCTTCAGGGCGCTCTGCAGGATTTCCTTCCAGAGCAGTTCGTCCTCAATGAGCAGGATCTTGTGGGGCCGGCTCTCAGCCCTTTGTGGCACATCCATTTTGCAGATTTTATTGACGTTGAACTTCCGCTTCAAGGAACAGCTTCACTTTCTGAAACTCCCCCATAAGGGGACTCATTACTGTTCTAGCGGCAGTTATGTCACCTGCTTTAGAATGTTTTTCGATGGAGGAACTCAGGTCGGCCAGCCGACGTGCTCCAAAATTGCTGGCACTGCCTTTCAAACTGTGTGAATTCGCCACCGCGCGAGGGAGGTCTCCCTCCAACAGTGCGGATTCCAACTGCTCCACTCGAGGAACGCTATCTTTCAGGAACATTTGCACCAACTGAGCCAGCGGATCAGCCTGCCCTGGCTCGCGCAACTCCCTCAGACCCTGGATCACGGAAAGATCCATATCCTCAGGCAACGATCCGGAGACCGGAGAAGCAGCCGCTACCTCGGGAACCTTCATACCAGGGAGGGTCCTTTCCAACGCCTGAGCCAGCGAACTAAGCTTCATCGGCTTGCTCAGATAGTCATTCATCCCTGCCGCAAGGCACTTGTCCCGATCCTCCGACATCGCATTCGCAGTGACGGCAATCAGAATTGGATTCGACTTCAGCACGGGCTGCGGCAGGAGCCGCAACTCGCCAATCCGACGTGCGGTCTCATAGCCATCCATCTCAGGCATCTGGCAATCGAGCAAAACAATGTCGTAGGGCTCGCGCTTCAGGGCCGCCAGAACCTCGTGCCCATTCTCCGCGACGTCAGCCCTCAAGCCCAGCGAGCGAAGCATCCGCAAAGCCACCTGCTGATTCACTGGATTGTCCTCGGCGAGGAGGATGCGCACGCCCGCAGGAAGTGCCGAAGGGACGAAGGAGGCAGCCGAGCCCTCAACGATTCCCATGTCGTCAAAAGAAGCATCTCCCAGGAGCGACGCCTCCAGCACATCCGTCAAACGCTCCACCTTCACCGGCTTGACCAAACACGCAGCAATACCATGCGCCTTCAGCACGGCAGACTCTGGACGACTGCCCAATGGGGTCATGGCCACACGCTTGGCCTCCTGCAGAGGCGGACTGTTGCGGAAGCTCTGAAACAGCGCGGCAAAGGCCGCCTCCGGCATCTCTGTGTCCACCAGAACCCAATCGAAACGCTCCCCCTTCTCGGCAGCCTCCAGGAGACGTTGCTGGGCCTCCTGGAGCGCCGTCGCTGCAACAGCCCCAACCCCCAACGCGGAAAGGTAGTGCGACAGGACCTCGCACGTGATTCGATGCTTGTCAAACAAGAGGGCCCTGCGCCCGGAGAGCCTTTCCCGTGAGCGAGGGACCGTCGGCACAAGGGCCGCCTCCAGCTCCACTTCAAACCAAAAAGTGGATCCCTTATCGACCTCGCTTTCAAAACCGATGGCTCCGCCCATCAGCTCAACGATCTGCTTAGAAATGGTCAGCCCTAGCCCTGTACCTCCAAATCTGCGGGTGGTCGATCCGTCAGCCTGGGTGAAAGACTGGAAGATGATCGCCTTGGCCTTCTCGGGAATCCCGATGCCCGTGTCCACGACATCCACACGCAATCGCGCCTTATCCCCCTTGTCGGCGAGCGAGCGCACATAGACCGTCACCTCCCCCCGCTTGGTGAACTTGATAGCGTTGCTGAGCAGGTTCATGAGCACCTGACGAATACGCACGGGATCGCCACGCAGCACCCAGGGCACAGAACGGTCGATTCGGCATACCAACTCGTCCCCCTGCACCCGGGCCGCCTGCGCCAGCATCTCGGCTGTCCCTTCGACAATCTCTCGCACGTCAAAGTCGATCCGCTCCAGCGTGAGCTTGCCGGCCTCGATCTTTGAAAAGTCCAGAATGTCGTTGATAAGGCGGTTGAGCGCCTCAGCGCTATCGCAGATGGGCTCCAGTAGCTCGCGCTGGTCGGGATTGAGTCGTCCCGCGAGCATCACACTCGAGTTTCCAATGATCGCGTTGAGCGGGGTTCGGAACTCATGGCTCATGTTGGCCAGGAACTGCGCCTTCACACGAGCAGACTCTAACGCCTCTCGGCTCGCGGCCTCTCGCGCCTCCTGGGCAGACTTGCGGACAGTGACGTCCTCGACGCTCCCCTCGTAATATTGCAGCACGCCTCGAGGGTCGATAACGCTGCGAGCACTCTCAGAGATCCAAATCACCTGACCGTTACGCTTGCGTATCTGCGACTCAAATCCGGTCACCTGCCCCTTTTCCCGCATGAGCTTGCTGAACTCCTCGCGCCGGTTCGGATCCACATACAGCTGATGCTGAATATCCGTCATCGCCTCCACCAACTCGGCCTCAGAGGCATACCCATACAAACGCGCCAGAGCGAGGTTCGCACTGAGATAATGCCCCTCAGGACTCGTCTGAAAGATACCTTCCACCGAGTTCTCAACAATCCCTCGATATTTCTCCTCGGCCTGGCGGAGCGCCTGCTCCGCCTGCATCAACTTGGTAATATCGCGGGAAAGCCCCACGATTCCGCTGATGGAGCCTCGATTATTGTAGATGGGAACCTTGGTCACAGAAGACCAGGTCTCCTCGTCCTCTGTCCCTCCATGGCGCTGCAGCTTGTTGATCAGCGGCTGCCCGGTCTCAATGATGCTCTGCTCCTCCTGAAAGTACTGCGCCGCTTGCTCCTCCGGATAGTAATCGAAATCCGTCTTGCCGATGACCTCCTCGGGGTGATTGAAGCCCAAGCTGCTGAACATCGAGGCACTGCAACGGATGAAACGCGACCGGGAATCTTTGAAAAAGATCCGGTCAGGAATATGATCCAAAAGCGCGCGGAGGAGATCACGCTCATGCGCCAGCGCCTGCTCGGTCTGACGCTGCAACGTTACGTCCCAGAAGATCCCCTGCACCCCCACCACCTTGCCCCTCGGATCGACCAGCGGGGTCTTGACGACCTGCACAAATCCTTTGCTGCCGTCTGCTCGGAGATGCTCCTCCACCGCCTCAAACGGTTCACGCGTGGTGATCACCCGCTCGTCATCTGCGTGATACTTCCGTGCCAGCTCGGCAGGAAAAAAATCAAAGTCAGTCTTGCCGCGAATGTCCTCAAGCGGCCGATTGAGCTCGGTGCAGAAATTCCGGCTGGCGAAGGTGAAACGCCCCTCAATGTCCTTACGGATGATACGCTGCGGAAGGCTCTCAACGAGGGCTTGAAAGAACGCCTCGGTGGTTCGTAGGGCCTCCTCCGCGCGGCGGTGGTCCTCAAAAATCTTAGAAAGCTGCACCAAATGCCGCCGCAGCTCCAGCTGGGTCATCACCTGCCGTGCAACGATCCTCAGAGTGTCCAACACCCCAGCCGCCAGCTGGGTGGGCTGGAGAAACTTGACCCCGAGAACACCGATAGGCTGACCATCCATCGTGAGGATTGGAGCCCCGTAATACGCCCGCACATGCGGCTCGTCCAAAACCATTCGAAGCCCCCGAAAACGAGGGTCTAGAGCCGTGTCGGGCACCTCCATCACGGTTTCCTGCTGCAGAGCCCAGTGGCAGAAGGACTGGAGACGTGGCACTTCGGAGGGCTCGAAGCTGAGATGGGTTTTGAACCAGGACCTCTCTTCGTCGACGAACGAAATCACCACCATCGTGGCGCCCGTGAACTGCAAAGCCATGCGGCCTAGCTCGTCGAAGGCGATCTCGGGCAGGGTGTCGAGAATCGCGTAGCGCCGTAGCGCCGCCAATCGCTTCTCTTCCGGAGTGGTTGCAGAGCTTAGACTCACAGATGCGTATCAAGGACTGCCCAGGCAAAAGCGCCCAGGCCGACTTCCGAACCAGTCTCGCCCGAGAGAAGGATTTGGCAAGCGTTGAGTAGCCATCCTACGGGAAAGCCGACAAGGTCTTCATGCCTTAGGCGCTCTCGTCGACTCCAGGCCCTTGCGGGATTACGCGCAGGTCTACAGGGGAATTTGATGAAATCGGTCGCGCACGCGTCCAAGGATTTGAACCGCTCGCAGCAGGAACCGCCCCTATGCGGACCGGACAAACAGATGAAGATGACCATGTTGACTCAGAATCGCAGCACACCGCAGACTCCCGCAGGGGGGCAAACAAAGCCGCGACGGCTGCCCCCCATGGCAGCGACTTGGGCTTGCGTCGCAGCGCTGGGACTTTGGGGTTCCTTCTCCCCTGCCCTGGCCGAGGATGAGTTTGAGATGGCACCCCTAAACTACTCGCAAACGAAGCCCCGGGACGCAGCAGCGGACCTCGAGCTCCGCCTGAAACAAAACCCAAACCTGCTCGCCGCCAAGACGGACAAGGAGTTTGTGATAGCCCTGCTCCGGGAATTGAATGTCCCGGTCGAATCTCAAATGCTGGTCTTCTCTAAAACCAGCCTTCAGCGCGGCCGAATCAGCCCTGACACCCCACGGGCCATCTATTTCAATGAACAGAGCTATGTAGGCTGGGTTCCAGGGGGAGAGGCCGAAATCATGAGCTTCGACCCACAGCTAGGCGCCACCTTCTACCTCGTCCCCAAAGCACATTTCCACGATCGTCCTGTGCTTGTCCGGGATGGCGAATGCCTCAGCTGCCATGCCGGTTCGCGCACCCGAGGCGTTCCAGCCCCGCTCGTGCGGTCGGTGTTTACCGACCGCCAGGGAGAGGCGATTCTTTCGGCCGGATCCTTCTCTATCTCCCACCAAAACCCTCTCAGCGAAAGGTGGGGAGGCTGGTATGTCACCGGTCGCCATGGCAGCGAGAGGCATATGGGGAACATGACCGCTGTCGAGAAGGCAGGGAATGCGATCCTCGACCGTGAAGCAGGAGCCAATCTGCTGAACCTCGACCGCTTCTTCCAAACGTCCGACTACCCACGTCCGGGCAGCGATATCGTGGCGCTCATGGTCTTCGAGCATCAAGTCGGCCTGCAACAGCGCCTGCTCCAGGCGAATCAGAGCGCGCGAATCGCCATACACCGCTACGAATCCCTGATGCGGGAGCTCAAGGAACCGATGGGCGACAGGCTCGCAGGCTCGGCACTAAGCGTCGTACGCCATCAGGCGGAGAAGCTTCTGGAGGAAATGCTCTTCGTCACCGAGGCACCGCTCACCGGCGGCGGAGTCGAAGGCGACCCTTCCTTCACAACCGTCTTCCAGAAGTCTGCACGGCGAGACTCGCAAGGTCGCAGCCTACGCGATCTGGATCTCAAAACCCGGCTGTTCCGGTTCCGCATGAGCTACCTGATCTACAGCCCTCACTTCGATGGACTGCCTACGCCGCTACGGGACCGTTTTTGGGAAAGGCTGTGGGCACTGCTCAACGAGGAACGTTCCCCAGAGCCCTTCGACCTTCTCCGAACGGGGGAGAAGCAGGACATTAAAGAGATCTTGCTAGCCACCAAACCCGGACTGCCCAGCTACTGGAAGCGCTAGCAGCCTGTCGGACTTGTCCCCACCGGATTTGGTGAGGAAACAGGATTGGCTCCTGCGCAGGCGATGTTTGCGGCTAAAAGGCACTCACTTCCCCGCAAGCTGGCGTGCGAAGGTCTCCAAGCGATTCAAGCCTTTCTCGATGTTCGCCAGGCTCGTCGCGTAGCTGATGCGAAGATACCCCTCCGCCCCGAAAGCAATGCCCGGAACGGCCGCCACTTTTTGCTCATCCAGCAACCGCGCACAGAAGTCGATCGACTTCAATCCAAGGGCCGAGATGTTCGGGAAAAGATAGAACGCACCCTTCGCGTTCACGCAACTGATCCCTGGCATGGCATTGAGGCGTTGATGCGCATAGCTGCGGCGCTTGGCATACTCTGCCAACCATTTGGGCAGATGCTCCTGCGATCCGCTGAGCGCAACGACGGCCCCCTTCTGTGCGAAGGAGGTGGGATTGCTCGTGCTATGGCTCTGGATCGCATCAATCGCCTTGGCGATCGGCTCGGGGGCGGCCAGGAAGCCGAGCCGCCAACCGGTCATGGACCAAGCCTTCGCAAATCCATGGACGATGATTGTGTGATCATAGTGCGCTTGGGAAAACGCGGCGACGCTCGTATGCGCCGCACCGTCGTAGACAAGCTTTTCATAGATCTCGTCGCTCATGATCAACACCCCGTGCTCCACACAGATATCCCCCAAAGCCTTGATCTCCTCCCGCGTGTACACCGCGCCCGTCGGATTGCTCGGGGAATTCAGGATGAATAGGCGGGTCCGGGGGGTGATCGCCGCACGCAACTGCTCAGGCGTGACTTTGAACTCCGTCTGATCGGAGGTCGGGAGGATCACCGGTGTGCCGCCGGCGAGCTTTACCATCTCTGGATAACTAAGCCAGTAAGGGGCAGGGATGATCACCTCGTCGCCCTCACCGCACACCGCCAAAATGACGTTGTAACAGGAATGCTTCCCTCCGCACGAGACGATCACCTGCGACGGCTTATAGGTCAGTCCGTTCTCCACCTTGAACTTCTTCGCAATTTCTTCACGCAGCTCCGGAATGCCGCTGCTCGGAGTGTATTTGGTGAATCCATCCGCCAAGGCTTTTACAGCGGCGTCTTTGATATGCTGAGGTGTGTCGAAGTCAGGCTCACCGGCTCCGAAGCCGACAACATCCTCTCCGGCGGCCTTCATCTGTTTGGCCTTGGAGTCAATGACCAGAGTTAACGAGGGTGCCAGCGAGGCCGCACGATGCGAGATGCGATAATTCATAAATCGAGCGCGGAAGAATCAGGCTCAGGGCCTCGAAGTGCAAGTGGATCTTGAAGCGGGATCGCCTCTGGGTTGGTCGTGGGAAAGGCGTGCCCCTCTTTGCCTTGGAGGCACTGGAACCTCTCACACCCCGAAAGAGCCTCAAAATCAAGATATTCGGCTTCCCCCGCAGGGCGCTCACCCCTGGGCGATCGCCTGGCCTGCGGCATGCCCGGATGCCCAAGCCCATTGAAAATTATAGCCCCCTAGCCAACCGGTGATATCCACAACCTCCCCGATAAAGAAGAGCCCAGGCACCTGCCGCGACTCCATGGTCTTGGACGAGAGCTCGGCAGTGTCCACCCCTCCCACGGTCACCTCGGCCTTGGGATAGCCCTCGTCGCCTCCTGGATGCAGCTCCCAGGCCTGGATCCGACCCGCGAGCTCTTGCATCTCCCGCTTGGACATCTGGCTGATCGGGCGCGACGGAGCCCAGCGCTGGCACCATACCTCAGCCACTCGTTGGGGGAGCCATTGTGCCAAAAGGTTTCGCAACTCCCGGGTACTACGCCGCTCCTGCTCCAACAAACCCAGCACATCGCGTCCCGGCAGCAAATCCAAAATCACCGGCTCGCCCGGGGTGAGATGGCTCGACACCTGGAGGATGGCAGGCCCGCTGAGCCCACGATGGGTGAAGAGAAGATTCTCGCGGAAGGCCGGCCCCTTTCCCAGGCTGCCCCGGGCCGAAACCTCCACCGAAACGCCACTGAGCCCACCGAACGCCGCCGAATCCTCCGCCTTGAACACCAAAGGAACCAGCCCGGGCCGGGGTGGAACGAGCTTCACCCCGAACTGTTCGGCGATCTGATAGCCAAACGGCGTCGCCCCCAGCTTGGGAAAGGACAAGCCCCCGGTGGCGATGACCAAGGTCCTGCCGACGATCTCCCCCCGGCTGGTCTCCACCTGAAACCGATCAACCTTACGAACCGTCCTCACCTGACAGCCAAGGCGAATCTCAACTCCGGCAGAGTCGCATTCTGACTGCAACACGTTCACGATGTCGCGCGAGCTCAGGTCACAAAACAACTGACCGAGCTTCTTCTCATGCCAGGCGATTCCGTATCGCTGCACCAAGTTGAGAAAGTCCGCTGGGGTATAGCGAGCGAGAGCCGATTTGCAAAAGTGCGGGCTGCCCTGCGTGACGTAATTCTGGGCCGTTGCCCCAAGATTGGTAAAATTACACCGCCCTCCCCCTGAGATGAGGATCTTGTTTCCCAACCGGGGCTGATGTTCCAGCAAGACGACCGATCGCCCCAGCTTAGCCGCTGTGAAGGCACACATCAACCCGGCCGCCCCGCCGCCAATAATAATCGCATCGTACACCATGTCGTTCGTGGGCGCACTCTGAGACGTGCGGCCGCACGGAATCAAGCGATAGACGGTTTAGGCCGCAGTAATTGCTGGCAGAAATGTGCGGCTCAGTCTTCTGACGACTGATAGGCGCAGAAGCATGGCGGTGATGGGCGCGGCACAGGCAACCACGACTCCACTGGTCACTGCTCCGACCAATGGCTGGAGGATCACAGACATGATGCCGTCATAAACGCTGATCACCATAGCAAACATGTAGGCGACTATGCCAACGAGCCAAGCAATGAAGATGCGTGCGGCCATGCAGGCTAACGTTCCCACTGAGCCACAGCCCGCCGACTGAGAGCCAACTCGGACGAAGCGCGGGATGCAGGAAAAGTAATCATGTGGCAAACTCGAAGGCTAAGGACTCACGTAAGACGTGATAAATTTTGGATCGAGTAGACTTTTTGGACCATTTCAGACCCTTCAGAATATCCCCCAGGCGGAATGAGCCGTATCGCTTCTACGACCGCAGGAAGCTTCTTCTGAATCTTCGGCCAACTCGTCGAAAGTAACACAACGATGGCTATCGATCGTTGGGAAAGGTTTTGTTGATACCTCAGATTGGAGTCCGTGGTAATGAACACCTCAAAGCCTTCCAGTTCCGCTTGGCGAATGAGGTCCCCGTTTCGGAGCGTGCTCCAACCCCGCTCGAAAGCTGTCTCGACCTGATGTTCCGGCAACGCTTTTCTGAGCGGGACCGGAGTTCCCTGGTCGAACAGTATCCTCATGCCACCGCCAGACTTCGAGTCGTGTGTTCCAACACAACCTCCACTTGTTGCCGGCTGACCCCTGGAAACCACTCCAGAAATTGGTCCACAGTGGCCCCTGATTCGAGATTCTCGAACAAAGCAGCCACAGGAACGCGCGTCCCCCGAAAGACCCAACTGCCGCTCACCTTATCGGGCGAACGTTCCACTGCCAGACAAGTGGACCAGTTCAACATGAGGATCATCGTAAGCGTAACCACCGAAAACGCAAGCCTTGGCGCGCCTGGCCCGTCCAACAGTGTTATTGAGCAGCGCACCAGGCGCAGCCTATCACACGAATGGCTGCGATATCGCTGCCTATCCTGCGAATCTGTCTTGTAGGCTTGCTCATTTCAGGAATTTACTTTTGTCGAATCCGTGAAGCAAACCGAGACGTTCTCCTCATGCCGCTAGGCGAACCGGGCGAGTGGCGCCGCCATCACCGTGCTAAACACCTCCCAACAGCTCTCACAAGAACCAAGCTAACACATGACGGTCTTCGCTGGGAGATGTTGCCTCGCTTCAACCCTCTCCCTGACCCTGAACAGGGCTGAAGCGAAGCGACGCGGTGCTCTCGCATCGCATCGTTGCTGCCACGCGCTTTCGTGCCTGGCGAACGCTTGACCTTTCGTTGGTGACGAGGATCTCTCCTCGCCGGCCCCGCCGCAGGACATACTGCGGCCACGCCTCTACGCCGGACTCCAACCGGAACGCGTCGACCGAAAATTCATCCGTTCACTCCCCCCTCCCCCTGCCCCTCCCATCCCGCGCGCCACAGTAAGGCAGCAACGGGACGTCACGATGGTTTTGTATATTGGGGGGGTGCTCAATTTTTTCCTTCACACTGCTTATCTCTGAGTCGCTCGCCTCACGCGTCAGGGTTATTTCGAGATCACACTACGCCTCCAAATGGGGCTGTCCAGTCGATAGTCGATCAGGCGACGTTGGAGGTCGTGGTAGTTGAGTTTGAGGTTGAGGTTGAGCTTTCCGGAATTCGTAGCGACTCGGCCCATTATCTCCAGTGGCCGCAAAGCTCTTTGGCGCCTCTCCGTCACCGTTACCCGTGGCCAAGGTCAATGTCCCGTCCTCAATCTTGAAGATGGCGACGACCACTTGGCCCATGCTACTCGCCTGTGATGGCGGACAACCTTTGGTTGTCAGAAATTCGTGAAGAGATGGCAAATTGTCCGTTCATACGGGGCGCGAGGAAACGCCGAACGTCCCCGCAGGGCCGATCATGGGGAACTCAACAAGGAGTCGCGTATGCTCTAGAATCCGCAGTCCTACACAAAGCGCTGCATCGGGATTCCTCTCTGCGATGAATGAGCAAATACTCCCAAGGTCAGCGATCGCCGCATCCGACCAGACTATCTGGAAGTCCATGCGCTCGCCCAGGACTCCAGCATCTGTTCGACATTCTGCTGCGGCTTCGAGCGCCCAGCAGCCACATCGTTACGGCCGACTCGGATAGACGCCATAATGCGCAACTCCTCGGCAATCTCATCCAGCGAGGCATTTTCTGGAAGGCGTTGGAGTGCATCCATGACAGCTTGCTTGTCAGTCATACTCTCAAGCTACATTACGGGTGCTGGAATGGCAAGAGTGCCGAGAGTCCTAACAAAGAAGTGACGAGGATCTCTCCTCGCCGGCCCCGCCGCAGGACATACTGCAGCCACGCCCCTTTGTGCGAGAAAATCGGCGCTCCGCTTTCTGGCAATCAGCAGCCTCTGATCCGCTCCGCTCCCGTGCGACCCTGCCAGGGTCGTGCTGTTGGCTGCCCAAGACATCGTTCACACGAGTAGCCCCGCTCTCCGCTCCCGTTCCTGATCCCGAAGGGATGACAGCCCATAGCCGGTCGGTTGAGGACCTCCGGGACGACACCACCGGTTCTCTGTTTTAGTCCGTCTTTCCTTGCCTCGAGCGACTGTCTGACTAGACTTCGCAGCTCTGATGCCCACTAGGAACAGCGAGTGCCGGCAGTCGCTTTCGCGCCCCAGGGGCGCAGCTGTCGCTTCGTACCTAGGTATTCCCCTTCCCCTGCCCCTCGGGAGGCCCTGCGTTTTCGTCCTCCGGGGCCTGACATACCTCGTCCTAACGCTTCTGACCCTCGGGCCACTTTGCAGCCACGCAGCTGGACGGACGGTGCTGCGCGTTGGCCATTTTCCCAATGTCACTCACGCCCAGGCTCTCGTCTCTCGCGCGATGAGTCGAGAAGGCAAGGGTTGGTTTGAAAGCAGACTGGGCCCGGACGTGACGCTGGAATGGTATGTCTACAATAGCGGCGCCGGGGCGATGGAAGCCATCCTGGCGCGGTCGCTGGATCTGACGTATGTCGGAATGTCGCCCACGCTCAACGCCTACGCGCGTATGAGCGGTCGGGAAATCCGCGTCGTATCGGGGGCCTGCAGCGGCGGTGCCGCGCTGCTCGTCCAGAAGGACGGTCCCATCCATTCCGACAAGGATTTCAAGGGCACGACCATGGGAACCCCCCAGCTAGCCAACACCCAGGACATCGCCGCGCGGGCGTGGCTGACATCCGTCGGACATCGCGTCACCCTCACCGGAGGGGATGTCATGGTGATCCCCAGCGCCAATCCCGACCTCTATATACTCTTCAAAAAGAAGGAACTCGATGCCGTCTGGACCGTGGAGCCGTGGGTGTCGAGGATTCTCCAAGAGGCGGGGGCCCGTGTGTATTTCGAAGAAAGCAGCTGCTGGAAACAGACCGGCGGGCGCTACGCCACCACGCTTCTCGTCAGCAGTGTGCGCCTGCTGACCGAGGAAGAAGCGGTGTTGAAACGATTTATCGAGGCGCATGTGGATCTCACAGACTGGATCAACCAGCACCCAGCAGAGGCCCAGGCCCTCGTGAACCAGGAGCTCATTGCTCAGACGACCAAAGGGCTCGCACCAAGTGTGCTTGCTTCCGCTTGGAAGCGGCTGGAGTTCACCATCGACCCGATCCTTCCCAGCATTCGTACGGCCGCCCAGCAGATGAAGGATCTGGGATTCAACCGCCGTCCCACGGATTTTTCGAGGCTCCATGATTTCAACCTCCTCAACCAGCATCTCCGCTCCGAGAAGCGCCCAGTGATCCTCCCATGAGCATCGACACGGAACTGGTCAGCGCGCCACCTGAGAAGCTGGTGATCGAAAAGGTCTCCAAGCACTTCGATACCTCCCAAGGTAAGGTCATCGCATTGGACAATGTCTCGCTGAGCGTGAGGGAGGGCGAGTTTGTTTGCCTTGTAGGACCCAGCGGCTGCGGCAAGTCGACCTTGCTCAATATGATCGCCGGGCTTGAGATGCCGGACTCGGGGCAGATTCTTGCTGACGGCAACGCCATCAAGGGGCCGGGCAGCGAGCGGATGATGATGTTCCAGGAGTCGGCGCTCTTTCCTTGGCTGGATGTCCTCGGCAATGTGATGTTTGGACTGCGTCTCAAGCCGAATCTGAAGGATGCGGAGAGGCGGGATGTGGCCCGGTTTTACATCAAGCTGGTGGGTCTCGAGAAATTCACCCATTCGAATGTTCACGAGCTCTCGGGCGGCATGAAGCAGCGCGTCGCCCTCGCCCGCGCCCTTGCCCCCAACCCTCGCCTGCTACTCATGGACGAACCGTTTGCCGCCCTGGACGCCATGACTCGTGAGCAGCTCTACCGCGACATCCAGGACATCTGGACAGAGCGTAAAAAAACCATCCTCTTTGTGACCCACAATGTGCGGGAAGCCGCCTGCCTCGGAGACCGAGTGATTCTCTTCTCCCCTCACCCCGGACGGATCCAGGAAAAGTTCGATGTCCGACTGCCTCGCAACCGGGATATCAACAGCGTGGACTTGGCCAGCTATTCGTCCGAAATCACCAAGGCATTGAAGCGTCACCTGAGACCCGCCGGTGAGGAGGTGGCAAAATGAAGCGTTTCTGGACATCCAGCCTCTTCTTCCTGGCAGTCATTCTGGTCTGGGAGTTTCTGGTGCGCCGGGGCATCTGGGATTCGCCGCTGATGCCCTCACCGTCGGACATCGGCCTCTACCTCATTCAAGCCTTCCAGTCCGGAGAGCTGATCGACGCCAGTTGGGTAACCTGCAAGCGGCTGTTTCTTGGTTACTTTGTCAGTCTGGCGGTCGGCCTTCCCCTGGGACTACTCAACGCCCGATTTCGCTTCCTGCAGGACACCCTCGGGGTGGTCGCCCTCGGTCTCCAAACCCTTCCCAGCGTCTGCTGGGCTCCGGTCGCCCTGATCACCTTCGGGCAGAATGAGGTCGCGATGTTCTTCATCGTGCTCATGGGCTCGCTCTTCTCCATCCTGCTCGCGACGACGGATGGGATCCAAAGTGTCCCGCCCATCTATTATCGGGCGGCGCGGACCATGGGCTCGGATGGATTTCACACCTGGTACGCCGTCATGCTCCCGGCGTCATTGCCCTTTGTGGTCAGCGGCATGAAGCAAGGCTGGGCCTTTGCCTGGCGCTCGCTCATGGGAGCGGAGATCTATGTCATCGTCCAGAAGACGGGTGCCGGTTTGGGGCTATTGCTCCACTACGGGCGAGAGGTTCATGACATCGCGGCCGTCGCGGGGATCATGGTGATCATTGTCGTCATTGGGCTGCTCGCGGACAAGATCATGTTCTCCCCCTTCGAGCGCTTCATGCATACGCGCTGGGGAACCTCCCGGCAGTGACGCGATCTACTTGCTGATGCCGCGCTCGCTCGCTCGGACGAACTGGAGCAAGTGCTCAATTTCGGGTAGTTTAGGCAATTCGGCCTCGATCCTCAGCAGCGCGTTGGAGATGGTCAGACCTTCGCGGAACAGGAGTTTATAGGCGCTCTTCAACGCAGATTGAGACTCCAGCCCGATCCCGTTCCGCTCCAACCCCACCTTGTTGATGGTCCGCGTCTCGGCAGGGTTGCCGTCCGCCATCATGAACGGGGGCACATCCTGAACCACCTTGGAGCAGCCTCCGATGATGGCCATGCGGCCGATGCGACAAAACTGATGCACGGCTGCCAGACCACCAATGACAGCCTGATCCTCCACCGTCACATGTCCGGCCAGGGTGGCCACATTGGACATGATCACCCGATTGCCCAGCGTCACATTGTGCGCGATATGACAATAGGCCAGGATGTGATTCCCTGAACCCACCCGGGTGGTCTCGCCATCGCTCGTAGCGCTATGGATGGTCACGTATTCACGGAACGTGTTGCCGTCACCGATCTCAGTACGAGTCACCCCACCCTTCCATTTCAGGTCCTGCGTCTTCAGGCCAATGCTGGCGAAAGGAAAGATTTCATTGCGCGCGCCGAGACGCGTATGTCCGTCGATCACCACATGAGAATGCAACTGGCAGCCCTCGCCGAGAGCCACATGCTCGCCAATGATGCAATAGGGACCGATGCGGCTGCCCCCGCCAATGACAGCTCCTGGATGCACCACAGCCGTGGGATGAATGTCAGAGGTAGGGCTCATCGATCCACCAGCATGAAAGTGACATCCGCCTCGCTGACGATTTCGTTATCCACGAGGCAGGTGCCTTTGGCCTTGCCGATCTTACCCCGGCTCTTGGTCAGCTCCACGTCGATGATCAGCACATCGCCTGGGCGGACCGGCTTCCGCCATTTCACGCTCTCGGCCGACATAAAATAAGCAATCTTGCCGGAATTCTCGGCCTGGCGAAGCATCAGGATGCCTGCGACCTGGGCAATCGCCTCCAACTGCAGAACGCCTGGCATGATTGGGTGCCCTGGAAAATGGCCCTGAAAGTACGGCTCGTTGATCGTGACGTTCTTCATGGCCACCACGCGATTGCCTTCGATCTTGGTCACCCGATCTACCATCAGGAAGGGGTAGCGGTGCGGAAGCACCTGCATCACCTGCATGGTATCGAGGGTTGCGCCATCGCGCACTATATTCTCGGAGTCCTTGCCGGGATGGATGGCGGCAGATGAGGAGGATGCGGGTTTCTCTTTTTCGGCAACCGGGGGAGGTGTGAAGGTCTGCATGACTTCTAAGGGCTTTCGCATCTGGGCCTGGATCAGGCGGGCCAACTCGCAATTCGAACTGTGGCTGGGTTTGACCGCGATCACATGGCCTTGGATCGGACGGCCTAGCAGGGATAAGTCTCCAATGATATCCAGCATCTTGTGCCGGACAAATTCCTCAGGGTAGCGCATAGGCTCGGTCGTAAGGACGGCATCCTCCCGGATGACCACCGCATTTTCCAGCGACCCACCTCTAATCAGCCCATGCTTAATGAGATACTCAATCTCCTCGTAAAAACAAAAGGTGCGGGCATGAGACAGCTCTTTGAGCCAGCTCTCAGGTGTGAGATCCAGGCTGTAGTGCTGAGTAAAGCGTCCCGCTTTGTCCGCGCTGGTGCAGGTGATGCGAAAGCCGTCGTGGGGAAACACAGCCATGGTGGTTTCACCCTGGATCAGTTCGATGGGCGCAGTCACCCGGTAAGGTTCGCGTCGTTCGGTCTGCGGAATGGTGCCCGCCTGCTGTATGAGTCTGCAGTACTCTCGAGCACTGCCGTCGGCGATGGGAGGCTCGTTGGCGTCTAACTCCACGATCGCATTATCAATCTCGGCACCCGCGAAGGCGGCGAGGATATGCTCCACCGTCTGCACCTTCACATGCCCCTTGGCGATGGTGGTGGATCGATTGGTCTGCGACACCAGATCCACCTTTGCCTCCACCTCCGGCTTGTCCTCCAGATCCACCCTGCGGAACCGGATGCCGGCGTTCGCGGGCGCGGGTAGGAAGGTCATATTGACCCGATTCCCGCTATGAAGGCCGATCCCCGAGAAGGTGACGGGCTGTTTGAGCGTTGACTGCTGCTGTGACACAGGCGGATTTAAGAGGAATAAGGCTGAAAAATCCAAGGCTGATTTAAGGAGAATCCATCGCACCCTTTATGCGGCGTTTCGAACCGCCGCACCTCCCCAGATTACTTCGAGGCAAATTCAGCTCTGGCTGAGGCGTTTCTTTGGTTCGTCAAAGAGCAGAGCGTGAGCCTCGCGCAGCACCCCAGGCAGCCGTTCGGCAAAGGGGCTGCCCTTGAGTGCTTGGGCCAGCAGGGGGGATTCAAGATTCGAGGCGTTTTCCCCAGGAAACCAGTGATCCGCCTGCCCCAGAAGATTGTAACGCATCTTGCCCCAACCCACGAGATCCAGAGCTTTGGCGTAGGTCCACAGCCGGAGGATCTCCACCACATTGACCTGCCCGGGAACCGCCACATACTCCGGCAAGCCGTCGGCCCAATGGGCGCACCAGTCCTTCCCGAGCGCGCGGTCCATCTCCTCCCGGAGCCTGGCTTCAATGGGGGCCACCACTTCCGCCATCCGATCGTAATGGTCGAGTGCACGCAGGTGCTCATCGAAATCCCCCGGACGGGCGGCTCCGCAGCTCAAGGTGTGAACCTCGGGACGATTCAGGCAATAGAGGTCGTTGAACTGCATTGGCGACAGCGGCCGACAGAGCTCAACGAGCTTCTTGGGAGGGTCGTAGAGCTTCCCCCCCTTGTCGTTCGGACTAATGATGAACATCCCCATATCCCGCCGATGCGCCTCCTCTACGGCCGCCCAGTTGAGATGATTTACGAAATACCAGTGGAGATTCACATAGTCGAACTCCCCGCTTCGAATGGCTGCCAGGATAATGTCAGGCGTCGCGTGGGTGGAGAAACCCAGAAAGCGCACGCGCCCTTGCGCCTGCAGCTTGCGAACG